>JBCCZD010000007.1:0-32387 GCA_039188275.1 Planctomycetota bacterium | reverse complement strand
GTTGATGCAAATGCACAATTTTCTTTAAATGCTTAAAAATAAAGTTATTTAACACTTATTGGGCCGCAACAGCGCGATACAATGTGTTTGTGCAGCATGAAGTTAATGCATACGCACAACTCCTCCGGCTCCGCGAGACGGAGCCCCAAGAACGATAGGAGGGTGAGCGATGCCCGAGCCTGAGGTCGTCCGCATCAATCGGTACCCGAATCGACGGTACTACAATCGCACCGCCAGCAAGTACATCTCGCTGGATGACATCGAACGCCTGGTGGTCGAAGGCAAGCGGGTGGAAATCCAGGACAACCAGTCGAAGGAAGACATTACGCGCAGCGTGCTGGCCCGGATCTTGCTCGAACGCCAGCCGGACAAGATGCTGCTGTTCCCTTCCGACATGCTGCACTTCATCCTTCGTGCAAACGAGGTCTCCACCGGATTCTTGAAGGACTATTTCCGGCACTCGCTCACGTATCTAGATTATCTATCGACCCACAACCCGGCGGCGTCGACGCTGGTCAAGCCGATGCACTGGGTGAAGGCCTGGCTGGACGGCATCGGGTCGGCGGCCGTGGCGGCAACCGGTGAGGATGGTCCGACCAACGGGTCGTCGGTCACGGAAAAGCCGAGCGAGCACGAGGTCGAGCTCGAGCAGCGCGTCCGAGAACTTGAAGAGCGCATCCAGCAGCTCGAAGGCGAGAGGGTGTAGCAGCCAGAACCGTCGGTCGTCGGAAGAGCCGCCGCACTGCACCAGGAGCTGTGAGACGAACCAGTCATGCAAGACATCATCCGCCAGTTGGCAGAGAAGCGTGAGGCCGCCGAGTTGGGCGGCGGGCAGAAGCGGATCGACGCCCAGCACGCCAAGGGCAAGCTCACCGCCCGCGAGCGGATCGAGCTGTTGCTCGACCCCGGCACGTTCGAAGAGTGGGACATGTTCGTCGAGCACCGGTGCACCGACTTCGGGATGGACGGCAAGTCGATCCCGGGCGACGGTGTGGTGACCGGCTACGGCACGGTGAATGGCCGGCTGATGTTCGTGATCAGCCAAGACTTTACGGTGTTCGGCGGTTCGCTCTCGGAGGCGCACGCGGAGAAGATCTGCAAGGTGATGGACCACGCCATGAAAGTGGGGGCGCCGATCATCAGCCTGAACGACTCCGGCGGCGCCCGGATCCAGGAGGGCATCGACTCGCTGGGCGGGTACGCCGACGTGTTCCAGCGGAACGTGCTCGCCTCGGGCGTGGTGCCGCAGGTGTCGCTGATCATGGGGCCGTGTGCGGGCGGGGCGGTCTATTCGCCGGCGATCACGGACTTCATCTTTATGGTACGGGACAGCTCGTACATGTTCGTCACCGGCCCGGAAGTCGTGAAGACGGTCACGCACGAAGAGGTGACTGCCGAGCAGCTCGGCGGGGCAGAGACTCACACGAAGCGTTCGGGCGTTGCGGACCGGGCGTTCCAGGACGACGTCGAGGCGCTCGCGATGGTGCGGCGGCTGGTGAACTATCTGCCGGCCAACAACCGCACCCCGCCGCCCTACCGCTCGACGCCCGACCCGGCAGACCGGGCCGAGCCGTCGCTCGACACGTTGGTGCCGACCGATTCGGCGAAGCCGTACGACATCAAGGAGCTGATTCTGAAGACGGTGGACGACACCGACTTCTTTGAGCTGGCACCCGAGCACGCGAAGAACATCGTGGTGGGCTTTGCGCGGATGGAGGGCCACCCGGTGGGGATCGTGGCGAACCAGCCGATGGTGCTGGCCGGCTGCCTGGACGTGCAGTCGGCGATCAAGGCCGCGCGGTTCGTGCGGTTCTGCGACGCTTTTGGCATCCCGCTGATCACGTACGTCGACGTGCCGGGGTTCATGCCCGGCACGGCGCAGGAGTACGGCGGCATCATCAAGCATGGCGCCAAGCTGCTGTACGCCTACGCCGAGGCGACGGTGCCCAAGATCACGGTGATTACGCGGAAGGCTTATGGCGGGGCCTACGACGTGATGGCCTCCAAGCACCTGCGGGGCGACGTGAACCTGGCGTGGCCCAGCGCGGAGATCGCGGTGATGGGCCCCGAGGGGGCGGTCGAGATTATCTTCCGCCAGGAGCTGGGCGACGGCGACAAGATCAAGGAGCGGACCGAGGAGTACCGGCAGAAGTTTGCCAACCCGTTCATCGCGGGCAAGCGGGGGTTCATCGACGACGTGATCATGCCGAGCGACACGCGGCAGCGGATCTGCCGGTCGCTGGCGATGCTGCGGACGAAAAAACTGGAAAACCCATGGCGGAAGCACGGCAACATTCCTCTGTAACGCGGCCCGGCTTAGGTCAGCTTCCGTGTGGCGCAAGGCGATGCGATGTTTAAGAAGATCCTGATAGCCAACCGCGGCGAGATCGCTTGCCGGGTCATCAAGACCGCCCGCCGGATGGGCATCGCCACGGTCGCGGTCTACTCGGACGCCGACAAAGAGGCGCTGCACGTGGAGACGGCCGACGAGGCCTACCGCGTCGGCCCGCCGCCGGTGGTGGAGAGCTACCTGAACATCGACGCGATCGTGCAGGCGTGCCGCGACTCGGGCGCCGAGGCGGTGCACCCCGGCTACGGGTTCCTCTCAGAGAACACGGCGTTTGCAGAGAGGCTGCAGGCCGAGGGCATCGCGTTCGTGGGCCCTTCGCCGCACGCGATCCGCAGCATGGGCGACAAGATCGCGTCGAAGAAGCTCGCCGACGAGGCGGGCGTGAACACCATCCCGGGGTACACCGGCGTGGTGGAGGGGCCCGACCACGCGGTGCAGATCGCCGCGGAGATCGGCTACCCAGTGATGATCAAGGCCAGCGCCGGCGGCGGCGGCAAGGGGATGCGCATCGCGCACGACGAGGCCGAGTGCCGCGACGGCTTCGAGCGGGCCACCAACGAGGCCGAGACCGCCTTCGGCGACGGACGGGTGTTCCTGGAGCGCTACATCACCACGCCCCGGCACATCGAGATCCAGGTGCTGGCCGACGGGCACGGCAACACGGTGCACCTGTTTGAGCGTGAGTGCTCGCTGCAGCGTCGGCACCAGAAGGTGATCGAGGAGTCGCCCTCGCCGCTCTTGGACGAGGCGACCCGCGAGTCGATGGGCTCGCAGGCCGTCGCGCTCGCCAAGGCGGTCGACTACCAATCGGCCGGCACGGTCGAGTTTGTCGTCGACGCGGAGAAGAATTTCTACTTTCTTGAGATGAACACCCGCCTGCAGGTCGAGCACCCCGTGACCGAGTACGTGACGGGCGTCGACCTGGTGGAGCTGATGCTCCGCATCGCGGCGGGAGAGAAGCTGCCGTTCACGCAGGCCGACCTTAAGCAGACGGGGTGGGCGATCGAGTCCCGGGTGTACGCGGAGGACCCCATGCGGGGGTTTCTGCCTTCGGTTGGTCGCCTTGTCCGATACAATCCCCCGCGGGAATCGGCATCGGTGCGAGTCGACACGGGCGTCGGCGAGGGCGACGAGATTTCGATCTACTACGACCCGATGATCGCCAAGCTGATCACTTACGGGCCGGACCGTGAGCGGGCGATCGCCGAGATGCGCCGGGCGCTGAACTGCTTCTACATCAGCGGGCTGTCGCACAACATCAGCTTCCTCGCGGCGCTGGTCGAGCACCCTCGGTTCCGCGAGGGTCGGATGACGACCACGCTGATCGGGGAGCAATACCCCGAGGGCTTCCTGCCCGCCGAAGAGGTGCACGACGAGCCGCGGCTGTTGATCGCGGTTGCGGCGGCGGTCCACCGGCGCTACATGGAGCGTGCAGCTCGGATCAGCGGTCAGCTCCCCGGGTACGAACGCCGCGTGCCGGAGGACTGGGTGGTGATGCTGGGCGGCGAGCAGCACCCGGTGAGCGTCGTGCCTTCAGAAACTGGCCGAGGGTACCGGGTGACGTACGCGGGGGAGCAGATCTCGCTGGTGACCGACTGGCAGTTCGGCCAGCCGTTGTTCGAGGGCACGATCGACGGCGAGGAGGTCTGCCTGATCCTCGAGCGGCGGAACCTGGTTTATCGCCTGCTGCACTGGGGGGCGCAGGTCGACGTGATGGTGCTGACCGCGCGGGCGGCTGAGTTGTTGGCGAAGATGCCGGTGAAGCAGCCGCCGGACATGTCGAAGTTCCTGGTGTCTCCGATGCCGGGGCTGCTTGCCGAACTGCGGGTCGCGGTCGGCGACGAAGTGAAGCGCGGCCAGGAGGTGGCGGTGGTCGAGGCGATGAAAATGGAAAACGTGCTGAAGGTGGAGCGGGACGGCCGCGTGAGCCAGGCGCTCGCCGGGGTGGGCGACACGCTGGCGGCCGATCAGCCGATCTTGGAGTTTGAATCGGCGTCGTAGGCCGCCCGTTCAAGGGGCGTCGCGCAGGCAGCGGAGCGTCTGCTGGGCGATTTCCAGTTCTTCGTTCGCCGGGATGACGAGCACCTTTACGAGGCTTGCATCGGTGCTGATGTCGCGGGGCTCGCCATTGGGGGCCGCGTTCTTGGCGTTGTCGAATCGGATGCCCAGGTGCTCGAGATTCGCGCATGCCCTGTCGCGCACCGGCGCGGAGTTCTCGCCGATGCCGCCGGTGAAGACCACCGCGTCGAGCACCGGCAGGACCGCGGCGTAGGCGCCGATGTACTTACGCACCCGGTACGAGAAGACCGCGAGGGCCAGTTCCGCTGGCCCGTCGCCCTCGGCTGCTCGGCGGGCGATGTCTCGCATGTCGTTGGCTCCGCAGAGGCCTTTGAGGCCGCTCTCTCGGTGCAGAAGCCGTTCGACTTCTTCGACGGAAAGCCCATCGGCTTGAGCAAGCTGAAGGACCACGCCGGGGTCGAGGTCGCCGCTGCGGGTGCCCATCACGAGGCCTTCGAGCGGGGTCATCCCCATCGAGGTGTCGAGGCTGCGGCCGCCGCTGACCGCGCAAGCGCTGGCGCCGTTGCCCAGATGGAGGACTACGACGTTCACCTCGGAGAGTGGCCGGCCGAGCATCCGGGCGGCCTGCTTCGAGGCGTGTTCGTGCGACGTGCCGTGGAAGCCGAAGCGGCGGACGCCGTGACGGTCGGCCAGGTCGACCGGCAGGGCGTAGCGGTAGGCGTGCTCGGGCACTGTGTGATGGAAGGCGGTGTCGAACACCGCCACCTGCAAGGCTTGGGGCCAGAGGGCGGTGGTGATCTCGATGCCGGTGAGGTTGGCCGGCATGTGGAGGGGGGCCAGATGGACGAACTCAGCAATCCGGGCGAGCACCCCGTCGTCGATGACGGCCGGGCCGGTGAACCCTGATCCGCCGTGGGCGACGCGGTGGCCGACGGCGGCGATCTCGATGGCGCCACCCTCGACCGACGATTCCTCGATGCGCCGTGCGATGCGCTCGACGCCCGTGCGGTGGTTGGGGATGGGCGTCTCTTGGACGATCTCCTCGGGATCGCCGCCCGGGGCGTGGCTGCGGTGGACGTGGCGGGAGCCTGCTTGCCCGAGCCGCTCGACGATGCCGTCGGCGAGCGTCCGGCTGGCGTTGGCGTCGAACAGGCTGTACTTGATCGACGAGCTGCCGCAGTTGATGACGAGGACGGCTCCGGCCATGCGCTGCTTTCTAGGCCGGTGTGAGCCGGGCCTGCTTCATCATGTATGCCTGGACGGCGGTGATCGCGACCGTGTTGACGATGTCGTCCACGGTGCAGCCGCGGCTGAGGTCGTTCACTGGCTTGCGGAGGCCCTGCAGCACGGGGCCGACGGCGACCGTGCCGGCGGAGCGTTGCACCGCCTTGTACGTGTTGTTGCCGGTGTTGAGGTCGGGGAAGATGAACACCGTGGCCCGGCCGGCGACTTCGCTCTCGGGCAGCTTGGTCTTGGCAACGCCGGCGTCGACCGCGGCGTCGTACTGGATGGGGCCCTCGATTTTCAGCTCGGGCCGTGCCTGGCGGGCCAGCTCGGTTGCCTCGCGGACGCGGTTGACTTCGTCTCCGTGGCCGGACCGGCCCGTGGAGTAAGAGAGCATCGCGACCCGGGGCTCGATGCCGAACATCACGGCGGTGTCTGCCGACGAGACGGCGATATCGGCCAGCTCGCGGGCGTTGGGCTGGGGGTTGATGGCGCAGTCGGCGTAAACCAGCACGCGGTCGGCGAGGCACATGAACAGGGCGCTGGAGCAGATGGAGTACTCCTGGAGCGTCTTGATAATCTGGAAAGCGGGGCGGATGGTGTTGGCCGTCGTGGTGGCGGCGCCGGAGACCATGCCGCCGGCGATGTCGTTGTAGACCATCATCGTGCCGAAGTAGTTGATGTCGAGCATCGTGTCGCGGGCGACCTCGATCGGTGTGCCCTTGTGCTTGCGGAGCTCGACGAACTGCTCGGCGAAGCCCTCGCGGAGGTCGGAAGTGGCGGGGTCGACAATGGCGGTCGGGCCGAGGTCGAGTCCCAGCGAGGCGGCGTTTGCGCGGACCTCGTCTTCGGGGCCCAGGATCGTGAGGTCGGCCACGTCGCGGCGGACGAGCCGCTCGACCGAGCGGAGGACGCGTTCGTCGTGGCCTTCGGGGAGGACGATGTGCTGGCGGTTCGCCTTGGCCTTGGTGACCAGGTCGTACTGGAACATCAGGGGCGTGACCCCTGCGGACCGGGCGACCGAGATGCGGTTGGTGAGCTCTTCGAGGTTGACGTAAGACTCGAAGAGCCCTTCGGCGGTCTCGATCTTGCGGTGGTTGTCGGGGGTGATCGCGGCGCGGACCGTGTCGATGCGCATCGTGGTGTCGTGTGTGTCGGAGTCGACCATCAAGATGGGCATCGGCGCGCGGGCGTAGCCGTGGATGAGCCGGCTGACCTCCGGGGCGGGTTCGAGGCCGCCGGTGAGCACCATGCCGGAGATGGTGGGGTAGACGCCCGAGTAGACCGAGGCGAGGCAGCCGAGGATGATGTCGGCCCGGTCGCCGGGGACGATGATGAGGCTGCCCTCCTCGACGCGCTTGAGGAAGTTGGGGAGCTGCATCGCGGCGATCTTGTAGTCGAGCGCCTCGGCCATGAGGGCGCCCGAGTCTGAGGTGAGCAGGCTGGCGTCGAGTGCCTCGACGATCTCTTTGATCGTCGGCGCCGCGAGCTCGTGCCGCTCGGGGATCGCGTAGACGGGGTCGTGCTCGGGCCACTCGTCGCGGAGCCGTTGGTTGACGGCTTCGAGCTGGTCGTCGTCGACGCGGCTGAGGATCGACGCGGCGACGGTACAGTGCTCTTGGATGAACGCCCGCCGGGCGGCGAGCATGACGTCGACCATCTCCTCGGGGGTGCGTTCTGATTCGCTCAGCGCCGTGCGGCCGCTGCCGACGATGACGACGGGGCAGCCGAGCTGGGCGGCGATCTCGGCGTCGAAGCTGTACTCGAAGGCGGAGCTGATGCCGCTGAAGTCGGTGCCCTCGCAGAGGACGAACTCGCACTGCGACTCGAGTTCTTTGTACTTGTCGACGATGATGCGCAGCAGGTCGTCCTGCCGGCCGGCGGAGACCAGGTCGAGCGCCTCCTCGTACGTAACGGCGTAGTGCCTTTCGTAGGGGAAGCGGAGCGAGTACTTCGAGCGGATCAGCTCGATGTCTGGGTCGATCGCGTCGCCGCCGCGGATGACGGGGCGGAAGAACCCGAGGCGGTCGACGTGGCGGAAGATGAGCCGCGCGAGCCCGAGGGCGATGAGCGACTTTCCGGTCGCCGGTTCGACCGCGGCGATGTAGAGGTTGTCGGACATTTTGTTGCAGCTGCTGGTGAGCGTAGCCGCCTTGAGCGGCCCGAGCGACGGCCCAGGTTGCGGGGCGGGCGTCTGCTTCGTCGGGGTTGCCTGTGACTGAGCCCTCTAGGTTAGCGGGTTAGCTGCGACCACAGCACCCCGGCCGCGATGGCCGAGCCGAGCACCCCCGCCACGTTGGGCGCCATGGCGTGCATCAGCAGGTGGTTGTGCGGGTCTTCTTGCTGCCCGACCATCTGCACCACGCGGGCCGAGTCGGGTACGGCGGAGACGCCCGCGGCGCCGATGAGCGGGTTGATCGGCTCGTCGAAGATCAGGTTCATCAGCTTGGCGAACAGCAAGCCGCCCGCGGTGGCGATGGCGAACGAGACGGCGCCGAGCACGAAAATCAGGATCGATTCCTGCGTGAGGAAGTGGTCGGCGCTGGTGCTGCAGCCGACGCAGAACCCCAGCAGGATGGTGATGATATCGATCAGCGCCGTGCGGGCCGTGTTTGCGAGCCGCTCGGCGACGGTGCACTCCCGCAGGAGGTTGCCGAAGAACAGCATGCCGATGAGCACGATGGCGCCGGGGGCGAGCAGCGTGCAGATGAGGAAGGCGGCGATGGGGAAGACGATCCGCTCGCGGCGGGTGACGTACCGCGGGGGCTTCATGCGGATGAGCCGCTCTTCTCGGGTGGTGAGCATCTTCATGATGGGGGGCTGGATCACCGGGACTAGCGCCATGTAGGAGTAGGCGGCGATGGCGATGGCCCCGAGCAGCTTGGGGGCCAGCCGCGAGGCGAGGAAGATGGCGGTGGGCCCGTCGGCGCCGCCGATGATGCCGATCGCCCCGGCCTCCTGCGGGGTGAACATCAGGGTGAGCGCGCCGAGGTAGGTGAGAAAGACGCCGATCTGCGCGGCGGCGCCCAGCAGCACGAGGCGGGGGTTGGAGAGCATCGTCGAGAAGTCGGTCATCGCGCCGATGCCCAGGAAGATCAGCGGCGGGTAGACGCCGCGCTCCACCCCGAAGTAGAGGTAGCGGAGCACGCTGCCCTCGTCGTAGACGTTCAGGGCCATGCCGGGGACTGTGGGGATGTTGCCGACGATGACGCCGAAGCCGATGGGCACCAGAAGCAGCGGCTCGTAGTGCTTGGTGATCGCGAGGTAGATGAAGACCATGCCGATCGCGATCATCGCGAGGTTGCCGAGCTCGAGATTGGCAAACGCGGTCGCTTCGTACAGCTCTCCGGCCTTGGTGGTGAGGAATTCGGTGGTGCTCATGATCGGCCCTGGCCCCGGGTCTGGATCCGGTGAGAGGCGTGGTGCTGGAGCCGGCCCTCCATCGACCAGCTCTTGTCGTCGGGGGTGAGGTCGCGGGTGCGGACGATGCGGTGCGGCTTGCGGACCGTGTGGGCCACGACCGCGGCGATGACCGCGAGCAACTCGTCGGGCAGGCCGGGCTCTTCGGCGGCCGGTTCGGGCGCGGCGGCAGGCGCCTTCTCGGGCACGTACTGCTCGACGGCACCCAGCATGCGGGGGAGGAGCCCGATGAACACGCGGACCAGCAGCAACGCCGCGAACACGACCAGCAGGCCCATCAACGCGAGCGTGATGCCCGTGTCTTCGAAGAGGGGCTTGAGGTCGAACGCGGCGAGCGGCGGGCCGGCGGTCGGCAGGTCGTGGAGCGGGCTGGCAGCCATAGCAACGCTTCTGTAGGTGGTCGTTCGTGAAAGCGAGTGGGCGGTAGCGGCTAGAGCGGGATGAGCCCGTGCTTTTTGGGCGGGCGGACGGCGCTCTTGTCAATGCAATTCCGCAGGGCGAGCGACACGGCGGCCCGGGTTTGGCAGGGGCTGATCACGTCGGTGATCATGCCGTGCGAGGCCGCCATGTAGGGGGAGGCGAACTTCGCCCGGTAGTCGGCGATCAGCTTTTGACGTGTGGCGGCCTTGTCGGGGTCGTCGGCGAGCTGCTTGCGGTAGAGCACGTCGACGGCGCCCTCGGCCCCCATGACGGCGATCTCCGCGGTGGGCCAGGCGAACACCACGTCGGCTCGGAGGTCGCGGCTGCACATAGCGAGGTACGACCCGCCGTAGGCCCTGCGGGTGATGACGGTGATTTTGGGGACGGTAGCCGACGAGTAGGCGAAGAGCATCTTGGCGCCGTGCCGGATGATGCCGCCCTGCTCTTGCTCGACGCCGGGCATGAATCCGGGGACGTCGACCAGGTTGAGGATCGGCGTGTTGAATGCGTTGCAGAAGCGGATGAACCGGGCGGCTTTGTCCGAGGCGTCGATGTCGAGGGCGCCGGCGTTGACCAGGGGCTGGTTGGCGATGATGCCCGTGACGATCCCGTCGATGCGGGAGAAACCGACGATGATGTTCCGGGCGAAGTCGCGGTGCGCCTCGAGGAAGGTGTTGGGGTCGACCAAGCGGTCGATGACGTCGTACATGTCCATCGGGGACTTGGGGTCCTCGGGCATGAGCTCGTTCATTCCCGGGTCGGGGGCGAGGTTGATGTCGGCGACGGGCGTGTGCGGCGGGTTCTCGACGTTGTTGGGCGGCAGGTAGGAGAGCAGGCTGGCGACGATCTGCAGGGCGTGCTTGTCGTCGTCGGCGATGAAGTGGACGTTGCCGCTGATGCTGGCGTTGGCTGAGGCGCTGCCGATCTCCTCCATGGTGGCCTCGACGCCGGTGGCGGCCTTGATGACCGAGGGGCCGCAGATGAACATATTCGCGTTCTCGCGCGTCATGATCAAAAAGTCCATCAGCGCCGGCGAGTAGGCGGCGCCGCCGGCGCAGTTGCCGGCGATCACAGCGATCTGCGGTACCTGGCCCGAGAGCGCCACGTTGCGGTAGAAGACCTGGCCGTATCCCGAGAGCGATTCGACGGCTTCCTGGATGCGTGCCCCGCCCGAGTCGTTGATCGCGACGAAGGGCATGCCGGTTTCTTGGGCGGCGTCCATGAGGTCGCAGATCTTCTGGGCGTGGCGCTGGCCGAGGGCCCCGCCGCCGACGGTGAAGTCTTGACTGAAGGCCGCGACGGGGCGTCCGTTGACGCGGCCGACGCCGGTGACAACGCCGTCTCCGGGCATGGTCTTGGTCTCCATGCCGAAGTCGTGGCAGGCGTGGTCAACGTGCATGCCCCACTCCTGAAAGCTGTGGGGGTCGAAGAAGTATTCGATCCGCTCGCGGGCGGTCATGAGGCCCTTGGCGTGGCGTTTCTCGACGCGTTCTTTGCCGCCGCCCAGCAGGGCCGCCTCGCGGCGCTTCTGCAGCTCGTCGAGGAGCTCTTGTTTGATAGGCATGGGGAGGTCTCGTTGCTAAAGGGTGTATGCTAAGGCGCCTTGGGCGTGACCCGGGGGAACCGCAGCCCCAACGCGTCGATGATTTGCCGCGCCGCGGCCTCGGGCGGCTGCGTGCCCTCGACGACCGATTCTTCGAGCTGCTCGCGGAGCCCGCTCAGCGCCGGGTGATCGCGGATGGTGAGTTCGAGGTGCTGGTCGACGAGGTTCCAGAGCCAGCGGAGGTTCTGGCGGCCGCGACGTTCGGCGAGCCTGCCGGAGCCTTGTAGCGCCCGGTGTCGGCGGACGACCGCGTCCCACACCTCGGCGATGCCATTGCCCTCCAACGCGCTGCAAGTGAGCACTTCGGGCACGTCGTCTCCGTGGGCGCGGCCGGAGATCGACTTGAGGGCCACGTCGTACTGGTGGGCGGCGCGGCGGGCGGCGGCCTGCATCTCGCCGTCGGCCTTGTTGACGGCGATCACGTCGACCAGCTCGAGCAGGCCGCGCTTGATGCCCTGCAGCTCGTCGCCGGCCCCGGGGAGCATCAGCGCGAGGAAGCAGTCGGTCATGTCGGCGACCATGGTTTCGCTCTGGCCGACGCCAACGGTTTCGACGAGTACTACGTCGAAACCGGCCGCCTCGCAGACGAGCATGCTCTCGCGGGTGCGTGCGGCGACGCCGCCGAGCGTGCCGGCCGAGGGCGCCGGGCGGATGTAGGCTTCGCCCGAGGCGGAGAGCTTCGTCATGCGGGTCTTGTCGCCGAGGATGCTGCCGCCGCTGACCCCGCTCGAGGGGTCGACCGCCAGCACGGCGACCCTGTGCCCCTGCTCTACCAGGTGCATCCCGAAGGATTCGATAAAGGTGCTCTTGCCGACGCCGGGGGCGCCGGTGATGCCGACGCGGACGGAGTTGCCGGTGTGGGGCATCAGCCGGGTGAGCAGTTCTTCGGCGCGGACCTGGTGGTCGGGGTTGCTCGACTCCATGAGCGTGAGCGTGCGGGCGAGCACCGCGATGTCGCGGGCCAGCACGCCTTCGTAGTGCTCGTCGAGGGTCAGCTTGTGCCGGCCGCGGCGGGTGTTCGTGGGTTTGGGCGGCTCCTCTGACATGGGCTACGATCCGCTCCCCGCCGCTGGTGGCCCTTCTAGGTTGATCTCCAAGCGCTCAGCGAGCTTGTGGAGCAAGTCTACGGCCGCTTCGCTGATGACGGTGCCGGGGCCGAACACGGCTGCGGCGCCTTCTTGCAAGAGCGTGGGCACGTCCTGCGGCGGGATCACCCCGCCGGCGACGATCATGATGTCGTCGCGGCCCTGGGCGGCGAGCTCGTTGCGCAACTGCGGCACGAGCACCAGGTGGCCCGCGGCGAGCGAGCTGACGCCGACGATGTGGACGTCGCTCTCCACGGCGTGGCGGGCGGTTTCTTCGGGCGTGCGGAACAGCGGGCCGATGTCGACGTCGAAGCCGAGGTCGGCGAACGCCGAGGCGATGACTTTCTGGCCGCGGTCGTGGCCGTCTTGGCCCATCTTGGCGACGAGGATCCGCGGGCGGCGGCCCTCGGCGTCGGCGAAGCGTGCGGTGAGTTTTCTGACAAGTTCCACGCTGCCTCCTTTGCCGATCTCGGCGGAGTAAACGCCCTGCACGGCGCGGACGGGCGCTTCGTAGCGGCCGAAGACGTCTTCGAGTGCGCCGCTGATCTCGCCGACGGTGGCTTTGGCTCGGGCGGCGTCGACGGCCAGCTCGAGCAGGTTGCCGTCCTTGGTGCGGGCGCACTCGCGGAGGGCGTTCAATGCGGCTTCCACTTTGGGCCCGTCGCGCTCTTCGCGGAGTCGCTTGATGCTCTCGATCTGCGACTTACGGACGGCGGTGTTGTCCACTTGCAGGACGTTGATATCGTCCTCTTGCTTTAGACGGTGTTGGTTGACGCCGATCACCGGCTGCAAGCCGCCGTCGATGCGGGCCTGGGTGCGGGCGGAGGCCTCTTCGATGCGCATCTTGGGGATGCCCTCTTGGATGGCCTTGGTCATGCCGCCCAGCTCTTCGACCTCCTGGATGTGGCTGTAGGTGCGGGCCGCCAGGTCGTGGGTGAGGCGCTCCAAGTAGTAGCTGCCGCCCCAGGGGTCGACCACGTCGCAGGTGTCGGTCTCTTGCTGGAGGAACAACTGCGTGTTGCGGGCGATGCGTGCCGAAAAGTCGGTCGGCAGGGCGAGGGCCTCGTCGAGCGCGTTGGTGTGCAGCGACTGGGTGTGCCCGTGCACGGCGGCCATCGCTTCGAGGCAGGTGCGGACGACGTTGTTGTAGACGTCTTGCGCGGTGAGGCTCCAGCCGCTGGTCTGGCTGTGGGTGCGGAGCGAGAGGCTCTTGGGGTTTTGCGGCTCGAACTTGGCGATGAGCTTGGCCCAGATCATGCGGGCCGCACGCATCTTGGCGACCTCCATGAAGTAGTTCATGCCGATGCCCCAGAAGAACGAGAGGCGGGGGCAAAAGGCGTCGACGTTGAGCCCGGTCTGCACGCCGGTGCGGACGTACTCCAGGCCGTCGGCCAGCGTGTAGGCCAGCTCGAGGTCGGCGGTGGCGCCGGCCTCCTGCATGTGGTAGCCGCTGATGCTGATGCTGTTGAACTTCGGCATGTACCGGCTGGTGTACGCGAAGATGTCCGCGATGATCCGCATGCTCGGTTCGGGCGGGTAGATGTACGTGTTGCGGACCATGAACTCCTTGAGGATGTCGTTCTGGATCGTGCCGGCGAGGCGTTCGCGGTCGACGCCCTGCTCTTCGGCGGCGACGATGTAGAGCGCCATCACGGGCAGCACGGCGCCGTTCATGGTCATCGAGACGCTCATGCGGTCGAGCGGGATCCCGTCGAACAGCGTCCGCATGTCGTAGATGCTGTCGATCGCCACGCCGGCCATGCCGACGTCGCCCGAGACGCGCGGGTGGTCGGAGTCGTACCCGCGGTGGGTGGCGAGGTCGAAGGCGATGCTCAGGCCCTTCTGCCCCGCGGCCAGGTTGCGGCGGTAGAAGGCGTTCGATTCTTTCGACGTCGAAAAACCGGCGTACTGCCGCACGGTCCAGGGCCGTTGGACGTACATCGTGGCGTACGGCCCGCGGAGGAAGGGGGCGATGCCCGGCATGGTGTCGAGGTGGTCGACGCCCTCGAGGTCGGCGGCGGTGTAGAGGCCGTGCACGTCGATCTGCTCGGCGGTCTTCCACGCGAGGTCGGCGGCGGGCTTGCCGAGGGCGGATTCCCACGCGGCGCGGTCGGGCGATGGGCCGTTGCCCGATTCCAGCGGAGTTTTCGCGAAGTCTACGTTGATGGTCATGACGCCAGTACGCCCTCCTCTTGCAGGAGGTCTTCCAACGTGCCGAGCACGTTGCAGGACATGTAGATGAACCGGTCGACGCCGGCGGCGCGCCAGGCGTCTTCGTGGTCGCCGGGTCGGCCGGCGAGGATGACGGTCCGAGCGCCGGCTTGTTTCAGCTTGGCGGCCGCGGCCGGGACGGCTTCAGGGTAGAGCTTGTCGGACGAGCAGATGACAGCGATCGAGGCTCCGCTTCCTGCGAACGCCGCGGCGGCCTGGTCGGCGTCGTCGAAGCCGTCGTTCGCGACCACCTCGAAGCCGCCGGCCTCGAAGAAGTTCTTCGAGTACGTGGCCCGGGCGGTGTGGTGGGCGACCGAGCCGAGGTTGGCGAGGAACACCGCGGGCCGCTTGCCAGTGGCTTCTTGCCGCTGGTCGGTTGCGTCGCGGAGCGCCTCGAACGGGCCGGCGAGGCTGATCTCTTGGATCGGGCCGACGGTGGTCGCCGTGTTGTGGAACCCGAGCGCCGCGGCGAGCTGACCGATGGTGGCTCCGCGGCCGGCGGCCTCAATAGCGGCGGCGGTCTTGTTCTCGCCGGAGAGGTCGACAGCTAACGAGTCGTCGCGGGACGACGCGACCCGGCTTGACGCTTCTTCCCGCAAGGCTGTCGGGTTGGGCGCCGGGCGGTCGAGCTTCTCTTCCTCGAGGTTGGGGAACTCGCTCACCCCGGTGATGCCTTCCTTCCGCTTGGCGATGTCCTTGGCCCGGGGGGCGAACGACTCGGCGATCCGCTCGGCGGCCCAGCCGCTTTCGAAGCAGGCGAGCATGCCGCCGTTGCGCTCGACTTCTTGGAACACGGCCCACGATTTGTGGGCGAGGTCGTCGGTGACGTTCTCGAGGAACCAGCTCCCGCCGGCGGGGTCGACCACGCGGTGCAGGTGCGACTCGGCTTCGAGGATGAGCGCCGTGTTGCGGGCGACGCGCCGGCTGAAGTCGTTCGGCTCACCGAGGGCCGCGTCGAAGGGCACGGAGGTGATGACCTCGGCCCCGGCGACGGCCGCGGCGAAGACGCCGACGGTGTTGCGGAGCAGGTTGACGTAAGGGTCGCGGCGGGTGAGCACGCGGTCGCTGAGCTGGGCGTGCACGTGCATGCCGCCTGCCTCGGGCGACCCGCCGCAGGCCTCGACCACTCGGGACCAGAGCCGGCGGCCGGCGCGGAGCTTGACGATCGACATAAAGTGGTGCGTGCCGACGCGGACCTTGAACAAGATTTGGCCGGCCGCGTCGTCGACGCTCATGCCGGCGTCGGTCATCGCCCGCAGGTAGGCCACCGCCGTGGACATGGCAAAGGCGTTGTTGATCGCGGCGTCGGCCCCGGCGTGGTGGTAGATCGAAGTGTCGACCACTACCGATTTGACCCGCGGGTAGTTGGCCGAAGTCCAGGCGGCGAGGTCTGCCATCTGAGCGAGGGCGTCGCCGACTGGCGTGGGGAGCGAACCCTCGCGGGCTAGCGTGCCAAGCGGGTCGGCTCCGAATGTTCCTTGGACCTGGCCGGCGGGCGTTCCGCGGCGTTGCCAGAGTGCGGCGAGCTGCACGGCGGCGGGCAAGAAGGCCGCCCCAGGATCGAGCCCGACGCCGGCGAGCTCCAGGTCAACGCCTTCCAGTGCGACATCCAGGTCGTCGACCGAGTAGGCCATCACGCCGCCGGTCCCGGCGATGTCGGCCGCGTGGTCGGGGTCGAGGCCGCGCTTGGCCGCGGCGTCGAGCACGAGCTGCAGCGAGCGGACCCCGCCTTCCAGGTCGGCCAGCGCGGCGCTGGCGACCTTGGCCGGTTGGGGCGTGGCGTACTCCTGGCGTAGGTCCCAGCCGGCGGCGGTGTTGCCCGCCGCGTTGGCCCCGCGGACGAAGGGCCGCTGGCCAGGCAGGCCGGAACCGTCGGGTCCGCCGGTGAGGTTCGCCCTCGTGTAGAGCGGTTGCAGCTCGATGCCCTCGTAGGTGCGGCTGACGAGTTTCTTCTCGAACGGGGCGCCGTTGAGCGACGCCTCGGCGAGCTGCCGCCACTGGTCGTAATCGACCGGTGGGAAATCGTCTTGGATGGTAAACGCCGGGGAACTCATCGTGGAACCTTCCCGGTTATCTGTCTTTGCTGCTTCGATTGCTTGAGCGGACTGCGGTCGGGCCAAACTTAGTGGCCGGCGGGCTCGCAGAGTTCGGTGAGCACGCCGTGCGTGCTCTTGGGGTGCATAAAGGCGATTTTCATGTTGTGGGCGCCGGTGCGGGGCGACTCGTCGATCATCCGCAGGCCGGCCTCCTTGATCTGGTTTATCCGCTCCTGGATGTCCTCGACGGTGAACGCCAAGTGGTGCAGGCCCTCGCCGCGCTTTTCGAGGAACTTCGCCACGGGGCTGTCGTCTTCGGTCGGTTCGAGCAGTTCGAGGCGGACCGACTCGACCTTGAAGAAGGCGACGCGCACCTTTTGGGTGGGTACATCCTCAAAACCCTCGAACTCGGCGCCGAGGACGTCTTCGTAGAACGGGCGTTGTTCGTCGATCGAGCGGACCGCGATGCCCACGTGGTTGAGTGCCTTGGCGGTTTCCATGGGTCTCTCCTTCCTCTTCGTCCTTGGCGGCCTTTTGGGTTCTTGCGCGGGCCGCCGCTTATTCGAATTCTACGAGTACTTGTTTGACTTGCACGGCGTCGCCGGGGCCGGCGTTGATGGCCGCGACCTTGCCGTCGATCTGTGAGGTAATGACCGTCTCCATCTTCATGGCCTCGACCACCAGGAGGACGTCGTTCTGTTTGACGGCCTGGCCGACGGACGCCTCGACGCGGACGACAACGCCGGAGATGGGGCTGCGGAGCGCTTTGGCTTCGTCGACCGCTCCGCCCGATCCGGCGGGCTTCTTGGCGGCCGGGGCCGCCGCGGGCCTCGCCGCCGAGGCCGCCGACGCGGAGGACGCCGCCGGCGCCACGGGCTGCGCCGGGCCGGTGGCCGCGAGGCCTTCGTCCAGTACCTCGACGTCGACCTCGTATTCCTTGCCGTCGATGGTCAGTCTCAGTTTCAAGCTCTACTCCCTGGTCGATTGCGGGTCGGGCGTGCGGGTCTTGTGCGGTTGGGTTAAACCCGCTGGACGGTCACTCGGTGCGATTGGTCGCCGACCCGAACGCTGTACTCGACGGCTGCTTGGCCGTTGGGGTCGGGTTCTGCCGCGTTGGCCTGCGGCGCCGCTGCGGGCGTTGCTGCCGCTGTGGACTCGGCTTCTTGGGCGAGGTTCTTGGGGCCCGCACTCCGCGAGGCGAAGAACTTGGGGGCGACCTGCGGGAACATCGCGTAAGTGAGGACGTCTTCGTCGGAGTTGTTGGACCCCTCCAGCTCGCCGGCCTTGGTCTTGAGGTCGTCCCACTCGGGTTGGAGCAGGTCGGCCGGGCGGCACTCGATCGGTTCCTTGCCCGCGTGCTTGGCGGCGGCCTCGACGATCTTGGGGTCGCGCTCCCCGGCGGTGGCGCCGTAGTAGCCGAGCATCAGGTCGGCGAACTCGCCGGTGAGCGTCTTAAACTCGCCCATCAGCACGTTAAGCACGGCCTGGGTGCCGACGATCTGGCTCGACGGCGTGACCAGGGGCGGGTAGCCGGAGACCTCGCGGACCTTGGGGACCTGGGCGAGCACCTCGTCCGCTCGGTCGCCGGTGCCCTGCTCGCGGAGCTGGTTCTCCATGTTCGAGAGCATGCCGCCGGGGATCTGGCTCTCGAAGATCGAGGGCACGACGACGCCGAACTTAGACTCGAACTTCGAGTACCGCGGGCGGACCTCGGCGAAGTAGTCGCGGATTTTCGAGAGGCGCCCTTTGTCGAGTTTGGCCTCGTAGCCGGTGCCTTCGAGCATCTCGACGATCGCCTCGGTGGGGTTGTGGCCCGGGCCGAGGCTGAGCGACGAGATGGCCCCGTCGACGATGTCGGCTCCGGCCTCGATGGCCTTCATCAGGCTCACTAGCGTGACGCCGGTCGTGGAGTGGACGTGCACGTGCACTGTGGTGTCTTCGCCGCAGGCTTCCTTGATGCCGCGGACGAGGTCGTAGGCAGGCTGCGGCCGCAGGAGGGCGGCCATGTCTTTGATGCAGATCGAGTCGCAGCCCATCTCTTTGAACTGTTTGGCCAGCTCGACGAAGTTCTCCACCGTGTGCAGCGGCGAGATGGTGTAGGAGATGGTGCCCTGGGCGTGCTTGCCAGTTTTTTTGACCGCTTCGAGGGCCCGGCGTAGGTTGCGGATGTCGTTCAGCGCGTCGAAGACGCGGAAGACGTCCATGCCGTTCTCGGCGGCTTTGTCGACGAAGCGGTCGACCACGCCGTCTTCGTAGTGGCGGTAGCCGAGGAGATTCTGGCCCCGGAGCAGCATCTGCAGCCGGGTGTTGGGCATCAGCTTGCGGAAGGTCCGCAGACGCTCCCAGGGGTCTTCGTTGAGGAAGCGGATGCAGGCGTCGTAGGTGGCGCCGCCCCAGCACTCGGCGCTCCAGTAGCCGGCCTGGTCGATGTGCTCGCAGACGGGCGCCAGGTCTTCCATCGCCATGCGGGTGGCGAGCAGGCTCTGGTGGCCGTCGCGGAGGCAGAGCTCGGTGACTTCTACGGTGCGCGGCATCGGCCGGTGTTCCTCAGTTCGTTGCTGCGGCGCTGGCGCCGGCAAGCGGCTTGGTTGCTGGGCCCAGCAGGTCTTTGGCCTGGCCGATCCAGTACCGACCGCCGGCCGCCGGGGCCCCTAGTATTGCTCTTGTCAGGTCGAAACTCGATAGGTTGCTCGCGAATCGGCGTGATCCGGGCGACGCAAACCAGCGGAAGGGCCACTCGATCGTTAGATGTTTCAGGAACTCGAACCAGAGCACCCGGTCGAAGGTGTCCGGGCCGCCCCCCACTTCGGCAACCACTCCGCTGAGCGTGTAGAGGGTCTTCCTGTAGAGCACCAAGTCGGGCTCGAGTTGCAGGCCCGCCTCGCTGACCGCGTTGTCGAGCAACTCGATCAGCCACAGCAGGCCCGGGAGTTGCCCGCGGCGGAGCCGACGGAGCGACTTGTGGACGACGCGGGCGAGCGCGGGCCGATCGGGCTGTCCACTTCCGGCCATGCAGGAGAGTTCGTCGACCATACGTTTGCCGTGGTGCAGGACTGCGGCGAGCACAAGGCGGACGACGCAAGCACGGAGCCCGCGGTCGAGCCGGCCGACCAGGCTCCAGTCCAAGAGCGCTAGCCTGCCGTCGTTGGCGAGGAACAGGTTTCCGGCGTGCGGGTCGCTGTGGAACGGTGCGCTCTGTTCGAGAGAGAACACGGGCCTTGCGACCAGGGCGTGGGCGATGAGTCCCGCGAGTCGTGCGGCCTCGGTTCCCGACTGGAAGCCGTGGTCGGTGACCTTTTGGCCCCATACCCGTTCCATAGCGGTCACCCGGGGGGTGCAGCAATCGAAAAGCGCTGGCACGAGCACCCGGTCGTCGGGGGCGTAGAAGGCACGCGCCTCGGCGAGCAGTTGCTGCTCTCGGTCGAGGCGGACCTCTTCGCGGAGCTTGGCCCCGACCCGTTCGAAAATCCCGCCGTAGTTCAGGTGGGGTATTCCGAGTTCGTCGCACCGCTCGTCGAGTGCCTCGCCGACCCGGTTGAGCAGGTCGAGCTCCAGCGAGAGCTGCTCCTCGATACCGGGCTTGAGCACTTTGAACACTCCGTGGCGGAGACCGCCTTGGAGTTGAGCTTGGAAGGGGACGACCACCGCGACGCTCGCCTCGGCCAAGGCCGGCGGGGTGAGCGTGATGCGGCGCAGATCGAGCCCGCTGAGCTCGGCGTCGAGCACCCGCTCGATCGTGTCCCACGGGACCCGGGGCGGGAGCGACTCCAAAGTCCGGAGGCGCCGGCGCAGCTCGGGGTCGAGCCTCTGGTCGCGTGCGAGGACCTGGCCGATCTTCTGCAGGACGGGGCTGGCGTGGGCCAGTTTGCCGAGCCTCTCGGCCACGTCGGCGTCCGGTCCAAGCGACGCCTGGTCGGCGAGTACCTGAGCCTGCTTCACTTCGGGCAGGCCATCGAGGAAGACCGCCAGACCGTAGCAAACGGGCTTGGAGAAGTGCGCAAGTTCATCCGGCAAGAGCGACGCGAGAGCAGATTCGTCGAGTAGTTCTTGCCAGCTCATGGGCTTCCGCCGTCCACATTTTCGGCCCGCGCACTCCCGGAGCGGTCGGCTAGCCATGCGTCGATGTGCGGCCAAGTGTTTTTCTGCGCGCCGCGTCCGGCCATGATGCCGATGTGCCCGCCGCGGACGCGGAAGATTTCTTTGTCTTCGCTGCCTACCAAGTCCATCACGCCCTCCGACTGGCAGGGCGGCGTGATGTGGTCGGCTTCGGCGATCACGTTCAGCAGGTTGGCGGTCAGCCGGCCCAGGTCGACCCGCTCGCCGCGGATCCGTAGCTCGCCTTTTATCAGGGCGTTGTTCCTGTAGAACTCGGTGATGAGTTGCTCGTAGGCGGCCCCGGCCATCGGGATCGTGTCACGCACCCAGGTGTTCATCGCGTGCCAGGCCTCGGTTGTGGCCTTGTTCTCGATGTTGTCCCACAGCATAAGGTAGCTGCCGACGTAGTTCTCGACCGGCTTGAGCATCTTGGCGCCGGCGTCTATCATCTCGCCGGGGATGTTGCCGAGGGTCTGGGTGATGGGCTCCGGCTTGAAGCTGGGGTCGCTGGTCCAGCGGATGAAGCCGCTTGATTTCTGGTCGGAGAAGTCGAGCGGCGCGGTCAGCAGGATCAGGTTCCTCAGCCCGTCGTCGGGGCGGAGTGCTGCGTAGATCGTGGAGATCAGCGCCCCGAGGCACCAGCCGAGCATGCTGGACTCCGCCGAGCCGGAGATTGACTTCAGCTTACGGACCACGCGGGGGAGGTACTCCAGGGCGTAGTCGTCGAACTTGAGGTTCTTATCCTCGGGGCCGGGCGCGCCCCAGTCGAGCAGGTACAGGTCGTAACCTTCTTGCAGCATGTACTCCACGAAGCTGTGACCGGGCCGGAGGTCGAGCACGTGCGGGCGGTTCATGATGGCGAACACCATCAAGAGCGGCACGGGCTTGCGTTGGTCCTCGGGCACCACGGGCGTGTAGCGGTAGAGCTTCGCCTTGTTGAGGGTCCAGACTACCTCTTTGGGTGTCTGAGCCACTGGGGCGTCGGTGGTCACCAGCCGGGTGAACTCCTTGGTGTTCATCGCAATCCGGTGCCAGGCCTCGCAGGTTTCCATCAGCGACGGTATGCGGGGCATTCCGTTTTCGGTTGCATTCATGATGACTCCCGGTGGAAACAAGGCGGCTCTCGCACGCTTCCCATCAGCTCCCCTGGCGGTCCTGTGAGACGCGGCTGAGGATCGTGTCGAGCTTCGCGTCGAGGTCGTCGAGGCGTATCTCGATGTTGGTCATCCGCTCGGCCAGCCGCGTCACGTCGTCGAGCGACGGCATGTTCATGCCGGCGAGCGCTTGGCTCATGCTGCTGTCGACCGCCTTGCGGAACGGGCCGGAGCTCGCCAGCCAAGCGTCGAGCATCTTCGCGGTCGACTCGGCGTAGGCGTCGGTGTGGACGAGCTTGACCATCATCTTCGCCCAGGCGTCGACGCTGTTGTCGCGCAAATCCTTGAACATCCCTGTCGGGTCGAATGGGTCGAACTTGCTGTTGGTCTCGCTCATGGGTTGCCTCTTGGTTTACCGGCCCGTCGTTGGCTCCGCTTACATGTGGGCGCCGCCGTTGACGTTGATTTGCTGGCCGGTGATGTAGTCGCCGTCTGCCACCAGGAAAACCACTGCCTGGGCGATCTCCTCCGGGGCGCCGAACCGTCCCATGGGGATCCGCTTCTTGATGGAATCCTGGATCTTCTCAGGCACCTTGGCGAACATGTCGGTGTCGGTGAAGCCCGGGGCGACCGTGTTGACGGTGATGCCCGACTTCGCGAGTTCGAGGGCCGCGGTCCTGGTGAAGGCGATGATGCCGCCCTTGCTGGCGCTGTAGTTAGCCTGGCCGAAGGCGCCCACTTGGCCGTTCATCGAGCTGATGTTCACGATCCGCCCGAAGCCGGCGTCCATCATCACGGGCAGGGCCGCGCTGGTGGTGTAGAAGTAGCCGTTGAGGTTGGTGGCGATCACCTTCTCCCAGTTGTCGTCGGTCATTTTCTTGAGCGACGAGTCGCGCGTGATGCCGGCGTTGTTGACCAGGATGTCGAGGCCGCCGAGTTCTTCCGCGACCGACTTCACCATGGCGCGGGCCTCGTCGCGGTTGGCGAGGTTGGCCTGAGCGAGGATGGCCGCGCCGCCGGCGACGGTGATCTCATCGCAGACCGCCTGGGCCTTGGCCTCGTTGTTCTGAAAGTTGACGGCCACCGTGGCGCCCTCATCGGCGAGGCGCAACGCGATGGCGCGGCCGATCCCGCGTGAGGCCCCGGTCACGAGCGCGATCTTTCCATCGAGTCGTCCCATCTTTTCTTTCCTTTTGCTAGCCTCGTACTTTGTGAGGAGTCTCTGAACGTCCTGGTGCGGGGTTAGTCTCGCTCCAACAGGGCCGCGATGCCTTGGCCGCCGCCGATGCACATGGTGACCAGCGCCCGCTTGCCGCCGATGCGTTGCAGTTCGTAGACGGCCTTGATGGCGAGGATCGCGCCGGTGGCGCCGATGGGGTGGCCCAGCGAGATTCCGCTGCCGTTGGGGTTGGTGCGGTCGGCCGGCAGCTCGAGCGTGCGGCAGACTGCGATCGCTTGGGCAGCGAAGGCCTCGTTCACTTCGAGTACGTCGATGTCGTCGATCGAGAGGCCGGTCTTCTCGAGCAGCTTCCGCACCGCGGGGACGGGGCCGATGCCCATCACTTCCGGCTCGACGCCGGCGTAGGCGTAGGCTGTGAGCTTGGCCATCGGCTGGATGCCCTGGGCGGCCGCCTTCTCAGCGTCCATGAGCACGACCGCGGCTGCGGCGTCGTTGATGCTCGACGAGTTCCCGGCTGTCACGGTGCCGTTCTTGTCGAACACCGGCCGTAGCTTGCCGAGCTTCTCAATCGAGCTGTCGGCCCGGACGGTTTCATCGGTGTCGAACGAGACCGTGTCGCGTTTGACTTTGATCTCGACGGGCAGGATCTGGTCCTTGAAGTAGCCTTTTTCCTGTGCCTTAGCGGCACGGGTGTGGCTCTGGACGGCCAGGGCGTCTTGGTCTTCGCGGGTGACGCCGTACTTCTTGGCGACGTTCTCGGCGGTGACGCCCATGTGGTAGTCGTTGAAGGGGTCGCTGAGGGCGCCGACCATCGCGTCGACCAGCTGGGTGTCGTTCATCCGGGCGCCCCACCGCATGGCCGGAGAAAAGTAGGGGCTGCGGCTCATGTTCTCGGCCCCGCCGCCGATGGCGACGTCCGCGTCGCCGAGCATGATGGATTGGGCGGCGGTGATGATCGCCTGCAGCCCGCTGCCGCACAGCCGATTGAGCGTCAGCGCAGGCGTCTCGACGGGCAGGCCGCCCTTCACGCACGCGACCCGCGCTAGGTAATGGTCGTGCGAGTCGGTGTGGATGATGTTGCCGAACACGACGTGCCCGAATTCGGCTGGGTCGATGCCCGAGCGGCTGACCGCTTCTTTGACGCACATCGCCCCCAACTCGCTAGGCGGGATGTGTTGTAGGCTGCCGCCGAAGCCGCCGATGGGCGTCCGTACTCCGCTGACGACCACTACTTCACGCGTCATTTCATCACTCCCTCTCGTTGAGTGCACTCGGCACTGCGAGCCGCCCATCGATCTATCAGAGTTGCCGCGTGGCTTTCTGCCGCTCTAAGCCCGAGCCAACAGCGGCTGGCCGGCAAGGATTACGAGTATTCCGATGTGCGGGCGGCCGTTCACCGTTGTTCTGATGAATTGGCTTCAATAACTTCGTTGTCACCAATGGCAAAAAGCGTGCCCGCAAGCAGGCGTCCCGTGTCGCAGACTGCGTTCTTTTAATGACAAAGAATGAAAAGGCGTATCCATGCTGAAGTTGCACAACAAATGCCTAGTTCAAGGCGTGTCCTGCGCGACCGCCGGGTAGTGTGCGAGAAAGCGCGCAGGTGTGCACAGCCGCGCACTCGGGCTCAGTTGAAGGGACCGTTCATGAGTCGGTCAGTGCCGCTGCAGTGCGGATTGGTTAGTCGAGGATGCTCACCGTCCCGGCCAGCACTCGGTGTTGCACGTGCACATCCTCAATGAGCAACGCGCCGTCGTGGTCGATGCCCAGGCAAACGCCCGCGACGACGCCGGCTTCGTTTTCGACTTGAACCCTGCGGCCAGTTAGGTGGCAACGCGCTCGCCACCTCTGGCGGAGTTGATCGTCTCGGCTGCCGATCCACGTGAGCCGCTGGGCGAGCGTCTGGAGGATGTCCACTAACAGATTATGGCGCAACACGTTACGGCCCAGAGAATCGCGTAGCGAAGTGGCGGTTTCTCTGAGGTCGACGGGCGCCGAGGCAAGCGAGTTGTTGACGTTCACGCCGACACCGAGCACAAGTCGTTGCTGGCCTCCAGGAGGGGTTTCGACCAAGACGCCGCAAAGCTTCCGCTCACCGATGTAAACATCATTGGGCCACTTCAATTTAGGAGGCACGCCGGTGAGCAGCGGCTCGATCGCTTCGCAAACGGCCAGGCCGGTGGTGAGCGCTACTTGGGGCCAGTGCTTCGTTTCCAGTCCTGCATTCTCAGTATCCAACACAACCGAAAAAGTTAGCGCACCCTTCGTCGACCACCATTGGTTTGCGCGGCGACCGCGTCCCGAGGTTTGCTCCTCGGCGACCACCAGCAGAGGGAAACGCGTCACGCTGTCGGTTGCGAGCCGCAGGGCATGGTCGTTGGTCGACGGCAACTCGGCGAAGAACTCTGCCTGCTCGATAAAGGTCTCCTCGAGCACGCGATCGGCGTGAGATTCGTTCAGAGGTTCGTCGGCGGTTGGGTCGGTCATCAAAAGTGTGGATCGACGGCTAACGATTAAAGTGTACCATGGGGTATGCTATCAAGCGTCGCGGCATGTGCGAACGCTTGGGATTGCTCTTCTGCTCGACGGCCGCGGCGTAACGGTTCGCTGACTCATCCCACGCTGATTGGAGGTTCTTGCAAGCTCAAAGCCGCACGCCCGGGCGCACGGTCCGTCTATGGGCTTCCGGCACTTTCTGGGCTCTCCACGCGAACCGGCACGCGATGCCTGATTATGACAGACGCCAGCCGCGGCGTTAGTACACGGAGCGCGAACAAAGCCATGCAGATGACCAGTACAGCGGTCGCCGAGTCGAAACGCCCTGGCTTCGAGAGTGTGCGTCCCTTCGTGACGATCGACGGGAACGAGGCCGCGGCGCACGTGGCCTACCGCCTGAATGAAGTGATCGCCATCTACCCGATCACGCCCGCCTCGCCCATGGGCGAGCTATGCGACGCATGGGCTAGCGCAGGGCGCGTGAATTCGTTCGGCACGGTGCCCTCGGTCATGTCGATGCAGAGCGAGGCCGGCGCCGCGGGCACGGTGCACGGCTCGCTTCAGGCTGGGGCCCTGACGACGACGTTCACGGCGTCGCAGGGCCTGCTGTTGATGATCCCCAACATGTACAAGATCGCCGGCGAGCTCACCCCGGCGGTCTTCCACGTCTCGGCCCGCGCACTCGCCACGCACGCCCTCTCCATCTTCGGCGACCACAGCGACGTGATGTCCATCCGCGGCACGGGTTGGGCGATGCTCGCGTCGAACTCGGTGCAGGAAGCGCACGATTTGGCGCTCATATCCCACGCCACGACGCTCGAATCGCGGGTGCCGTTCGTGCACTTCTTCGACGGGTTCCGAACCTCGCACGAGGTGAACAAGATCGAGCAGCTGACGGACGACGACATCCGCGGGATGGTCGACGACGACTGGATCACCGCCCACCGCGAGCGGGCGATGGACCCCGACCGGCCCGTGCTGCGGGGTTCGGCGCAAAACCCCGACGTGTTCTTCCAGGCCCGCGAGGCGGCCAACCCGTTCTACGACGACCTGCCGGCGATGGTGCAGGCGGCGATGGACCGGTTTGCCGAACGGGTGGGCCGGCAGTACCGCTTGTTCGACTACGAGGGCGACCCGGAGGCCGACCGCGTGGTCGTGCTGATGGGTTCGGGGGCCGGGGCCGCCGAGGAAGCGGTGCACCGGCTCCGCGCCGACGGCGAGAAGGTCGGCGTGCTGAAGGTGCGGCTCTACCGGCCTTTCCACGCCGCGGCGTTCTTGGGGGCGTTGCCCAAGTCGGCCCGGCGGGTCGCGGTGCTCGACCGCTTGAAGGAGCCCGGCTCCCTCGGCGAGCCGCTCTACCTCGACGTGGTCGCCGCCATGGGCGAAGCGGGGTTGCTCGACGGCAGCCGCCAGGTGATCGGCGGCCGGTACGGGCTGTCGTCCAAAGAGTTCACGCCGGCGATGGCCGCACGCATCTTCGAAGAGCTGCGGGCCGCGGAGCCTAAGCCCCGGTTTACGGTCGGCATCGTCGACGACGTGACCAACCTCAGCCTCCGCTGGGACCCCGAGTTCACCACCGAGGCCGACGACGTCACCCGCGCGGTGTTCTACGGGCTGGGCAGCGACGGCACGGTCGGCGCGAGCAAGAACTCGGTGAAGATCATCGGCGAGCACACGCCGATGTACGCCCAGGGTTACTTCGTGTACGACTCGAAAAAATCCGGCTCGCAAACCGTTTCGCACCTGCGGTTCAGCCCACGGCCGATCCACTCGACGTACCTGATCGACCGGGCCAACTTCGTCGCGTGCCACCAGTTCACCTTCTTGGATCGGACGGACGTGCTGGAGGTCGCCGAGACGGGCGCCACGTTCCTGCTGAACGCTCCGTACCCGGCAGACGAAGTCTGGGACCGCCTGCCGAAGGAGGTGCAGCAGACGATCATCGACAAACAGCTGCGTTTCTACGTGGTCGACGCGTACGAAGTCGCCCGCGAGTCGGGCATGGGCAACCGCATTAACACGGTGATGCAGACCTGTTTCTTCCACCTGGCGGGGGTGCTCGAGAGCGACGAGGCGATCGGCTACATCAAGAAGGCGATCGAAAAAACCTACGGCCGCCGGGGCGAGTCGGTGCTGCGGAAGAACTTCGCGGCGGTCGACGCGGCGCTGGACGGGCTCACCGAAGTGACCGTGCCCGGCCAAGCCACGAGCAGTTTCAACCGCGAGTCGTACGCGGCCGAGGGGTCGGACTTCGTCTCCCGCGTGACGTCGATGCTGCTGGCCGGTCGGGGCGAGCTGCTGCCGGTGAGCGCGATGCCGGTCGACGGGACGTTCCCCACCGGCACGGCGAAGATCGAGAAGCGGAGCATCGCCCACGAGGTCCCCATCTGGGACCCGGAGATCTGCATCGCCTGCGGCCTGTGCGCGCTGGTCTGCCCGCACACCGCGATCCGCTCGAAGGCCTACCCGGCCGACGCGACCAGCGGCAAGCCGGAGGGCTTCCAGACGAAGCCGATGAAGGGCAAGGACTTCGTCGACCACCTGCTCACAATCCAGGTGGCGCCGGACGACTGCACCGGCTGCGGTGTGTGCGTCGATGTCTGCCCGGCCAAGAGCAAAGAGTCGGTCAAGCACAAGGCGATCGACATGCTGCCCAAGGACGACCACCTCGAGCGCGAGCAGGAGAACTTCGACTACTTCCTGAACCTGCCCGAGCTCGACCGGCGTGAGCTGAAGACCCAGACGGTGAAGGGCTCGCAGCTCTTGCAGCCGCTGTTCGAGTTCTCCGGCGCCTGCGCGGGGTGCGGCGAGACGCCCTACCTGAAGCTGCTCAGCCAGCTGTACGGCGACCGGGCGATGATCGCCAACGCCACGGGCTGCTCGTCGATCTACGGCGGCAACCTGCCGACCACGCCCTGGACGACCGACGCCGCGGGACGGGGGCCGACGTGGTCGAACTCGTTGTTCGAGGACGCCGCGGAGTTTGGGCTGGGCTTCCGGCTCGCCCAAGACCAGAAACGGTTCTACGCGGAGTACCTCTTGCAGCGGCTCGCCGGCGAACTGGGCGACGACCTGGTAGGCGAGACCCTTCACGCCGAGCAGGTGACCGAGGCCGATGTGCAGGCCCAGCGTGTGCGCGTGGAAGAGCTCACGCAACGCCTGAAGCGTTCCAGCAGCGCCGACGCGGCGAGCTTGCTCGAAGTTGTCGGGGCGCTGGTCCGCAAGAGCGTGTGGATCGTCGGCGGCGACGGCTGGGCGTACGACATCGGCTTCAGCGGGCTGGACCACGCGCTGACCACCGGCCGCGACATCAATATCTTGGTGCTCGACACGGGGGTGTACTCGAACACGGGCGGGCAGGCCTCGAAGTCGACGCCCCGCTCGGCTGTGGCGAAGTTCGCCTCGGCCGGCAAGTCCGTCCGCCGCAAAGACCTCGGCATGCTGGCGGTTTCCTACGGCAACACCTACGTGGCCCAACTGGCGATGGGCGCCAACCCCGCCCAGACGGTCCGCGTGTTCGAGGAGGCGGAGTCGTTCCACGGGCCGTCGCTGATCCTGGCTTACAGCCACTGCATCGCCCACGGCATCGACATGACCACCGCCATGACGCACCAGAAGGAGGCGGTGCAGTCGGGCTTCTGGCCGCTGTACCACTACGACCCGCGGCTGGCGCACGCGGGCGAGCACCCGTTCCGCCTCGACTCGCGGAAGCCCTCGCTGCCGTTCGAGAAGTTCGCGATGAAGGAGGGCCGCTTCGCGGTGCTGGCCCGATCGGACCCCGATCAGGCGGATCACCTCTTCGAGCTGGCGCAGGCCGACATCGAAGACCAGTGGCATTACTACGAGCAGATGGCGGGCATCGAACGCGAGATCAACGGCGAGCCGCCGGAAGGACACGAGTAATATGGTCGTCGACCTCTCGACACGCTACCTCGGCATGGAGTTGAAGAACCCTCTGGTCGCGTCCGCCGGGCCGCTGACCTGGGAGCTCGACACGCTCAAGAAGCTCGAAGACGCCGGCGCCTCGGCGGCGGTGTTCCCCTCGTTGTTCGAGGAGCAGATCGAGCACGAGGAGATGGAGCTGCACAACTACCACGAGTTCCAGGCCTACTCGAACGCGGAGTCCCTGACGCAGGTCCCCGAGGCGGTCGGCTACAAGTCGGGCGCCGACGAGTACCTGGAGCGGTTTGAGCAGGCGAAGAAGTCGGTTTCGATCCCCCTGATCGGCAGCCTCAACGGGTGGACCGACGGCGGCTGGGTCCGCTATGCGAGGCTCATCGAGCAGGCGGGCGCGGACGCGTTGGAGCTGAACATCTACTTCGTGCCGACCGACGCCACGGCTACGGCGGCCGACATCGAGAAGCAATACGTCGAACTGGTGAAGGCGGTGAGCGAGACGATCTCGATCCCGCTATCGGTGAAGATCGGCCAGAACTTCACGAGCCTGCCGCACTTCGCCCGCCAGCTGCAGCTCGCGGGGGCCGACGGGTTGGTGCTCTTCAACCGTTACCTCGAGGCCGACATCGATCTCGACACGCTCGAGTACCGCCCCGACCTGGTGCTGAGCAACCGCCACGAGGCCCGCGTGCCGATCCGCTGGATCGGCATCCTGCGGGACGAGGTCGACATCTCGCTAGCGGCCACCAGCGGCGTGCACCGCTGGCAGGGCGCGGTGAAGCTGCTCCTGGCCGGCGCCGACGTGACGATGATGACCAGCGTGCTGCTGATGAAGGGCCCGGCGCACCTGAGCGACCTGCTCAGCGGCCTCACGCAATGGGTGATCGAGAATGAGTACGAGTCGGTTCAGCAGCTCCAGGGCAGCATGAGCCGGGGCAACTACCCCGACCCCGGCGCGCTCGAACGGGCCAACTACATGCAGGCGTTGGTTAGTTACTCTTCGGACTAGTATGTTCACGAGGCGGGGGACACTTTCCGCCAAGCGCATTTAGAGAGGTCGCGCCGGTGACTGGTGAGCCCGCCCCCGTGCCCCCGGCCGACCGCCCCAATAACCCGGGCCGCCCCGGGGACGACACGCCCCACCCGCTGGCCGAGTACTGGAACGAAGCGTTCGACCGCGCGATCGCCGCGTTGTCGCAATCGCCGCAGGCGGGCGTCCGGCCCGGGGCGCTCGACTCGGCCGAGGCGTTCTTCCACGAGTACCTCAGCAGCCCGCTGTTCCTGGAGGCGATGAAGCAGCGGATCGACCTGCTGATCAGCACGCGGCGTGAATACCAGAGGCTGGAGGAGCCGTCGCCGCTGTGGGACGACCACATGAAGTCGTGCTGGGTCGGCCAGCGCCCGGATGGGCAGTCTGTGGCGGAGCCAGACGCAGCACGCGAGCGCGGCACTCCCGCCGACGTCGTGTTCCGCGGCGAGGCCTTCGCCGTCAAGCGGTTCCGGAGCGACTCGCCGCGGGCGTTTGCCGAGCCGGTGCTGATCTGCTTCTCGCTGATCAACCGCCCATACATCCTCGACCTGAACCAACGGGTGAGCGTCGTCCGCCGGCTGCTCGAGGCGGGGTTCGACGTTTACCTGATCGATTGGAACGCGCCGACCGACGCCGATCGCGGTCTCGGCCTGGACGACTACGCCCGCCGCTATCTGGGGCAGGCGGTCGAGGCGGTTTGCAGCCACGCCGGCTGCGACCGGCTGCACCTGTTGGGCTACTGCTTGGGCGGGACGCTTTCGGTGATCTACGGCTCACTGCGCCCCGGGCGGCTACGGAGCCTGACGCTGCTGGCCGCGCCGATCGACTTCAGCGGCGACCGCAGCCTGCTGAACCTCTGGGCCCGCCAAGAGTACTTCGACGCCGACGGGTTGGTGGCCGCGTTCGGCAACTGCCCGGGCTTCTTCCTCCGTTCTTGCTTCCAGTTGATGAAGCCCGCGGCGAACCTCATCGAGAAGCACCTGAGGCTGGCGGAGAATCTCGACAAGCCGGCCTACTGCGAGAACTTCATGGCGATGGAGCGGTGGTCGCACGACAGCGTGCCGGTGGCCGGCAGGGTGTTCCTGGAGTGCGTGAAGCTGCTGTACCGCGAGAACCGTCTGGCCGAGGGCACGCTGCGGCTGGGCGGGGCCGGGGTGGACCTGAAGCAAATCGATTGCCCGCTGCTGCTGTTGGTCGGCACGAAGGACCACTTGGTCCCGGTGGTCGCCACTCGGCCGGTCGAGCGGCTGGTTTCGTCGGACGAAGTCCGGACTCTCGAGGCCGACGTGGGGCATATCGGGTTGGTGGTCAGCACGAAAGCCCACCGGGGGCTGTGGCCCGAGGCCGCGGCTTGGCTCGTCGGATATTCGTCGCCGATCCCACCTACCCGACCGGCCCCCGAACGCGGATAATCAGCCTTGAGGCGTGGGTCTGAGCGGCGAGCCGTGCGGACCGGGACTAACAGCTTGCGTGACACGGAGTGAGACAACATGTCTGTTGCGGACCTGATTCAGACCCTTAGATCAAGCAGCGTGTTCGCCGACCTGCCGGACGAGCCCCTTCAGGAAGTAGCCGGTTTTGCGCGAGAGGCGGAGTTCCGCGCCCGCGAGGTTATTTTCGAAGAGGACAGCCTCGCTAAAGAGGTGTTCCTGATCACCGAAGGGAAAGTCGCGCTGGTGATCTGTATGCCGCAGGTCGGGTGCCGGCAGATCCAGGAAGTGAGCAGCGGCGACTTGATTGGTTGGTCTCCCTTGTTGCACCGCGCTCGGCTCTCCGACACCGCCCGTACGCTCGCCCCCACGAAGGTCGTTGCGTTCGACGCTCAGAAGATGCTTGCGCTCTGCGAGGCGAACCCGCAGTTTGGCTACGATTTTATGCGGCGCACCGCTTCGGTCCTCGCGGAGCGGCTCAACGCGGTTCGGTTCCAGTTGCTTGAGGCCCACGGCCACAACCTGCCCGAGGTGCCGATCGAGTCCGATTGATCGTCGGATGCCGTGCGAGGCGGTTGGGTTTCGTGGGGCACGACGGTGGTTCGGGCCGCTAGTTTTGGCGCCGCGGGGGGCTGCACGCTTGGCGGGGACGGAAGTCGGTTGCTTTGGTCCGGTCTCGCGTGGGTTTTCCAGCGAGCCGTAGGCTCGCGGCTACCATTTGCGTGACAAAACGGGGGCGGGTTTTGGCCGTTTGGGCTTTGCAGAAGTCGGTCGGTTTCGTCCGGTTGGGGGATCGGTTG
>JBCCZD010000006.1:0-32454 GCA_039188275.1 Planctomycetota bacterium | reverse complement strand
TTCCAGCCTTGCAAGAGCTGGCCATAGATCACGCCATAACGCGACTGTCCCGGAGATGCACATCGCCGTGGGAAACGTATCGTTCGACGACTGCCCCATGTTGACGTGGTCGTTGGGGTGGACGCCGCCTTCGGCCTTGGTGGTGGCGCCCAGGCCGAGCCGCTCGTTGGCCAGCGAGGCGATCACCTCGTTGGCGTTCATGTTGGTGCTGGTGCCGCTGCCGGTCTGGTAGACGTCGACCGGGAAGTGGCGGTCGTGCTTGCCCTGGGAGACCTCATCGGCGGCGGCGATGATGGCGTCGGCCAGCCGCGCGTCCAGCTTGCCCAGGTCTTTGTTTGCCTGAGCGCAGGCCGCCTTCAGGTGCCCGAACGCGTGGATCACCGCCGGCGGGAGCGGGCGGTTGGCGATGGGGAAATTCTCCACCGCCAGGGCCGTCGAGGCGCCGTACAGCGCATCGGCCGGCACCTGCATCTCGCCCATCGTGTCTTTTTCTGTCCTGAATTCAGCCATGCCTCTTCCCTTCAACTGCGTGCTGCAAACCGTCCGCGCATGCTAGCACGCAGCCCTCCGCGCGCCGATGATAGGGATTGCGCCCAAACGGAGGAATACGAATAACCGACGACCAACGTGTCGTCGGACGAAGCGGGTACACACGAAGCCAGCCGAGTACCTGGCGCCTCCGACGACACGTTGGTCGTCGGTTGCTATCATCACGCCATGACCATTCTGGACAAGATCGTCGCCACCAAGCGGATAGAGATTGAGCAGGCCAAAGCCGCTCGATCCGAAGACGCTCTACGCTACGCGATTGCTGATTCTGCACCGCTGAAGACACAAGACTTCACAGCGGCGTTAGCAAAGCCTGGCATTCAACTCATCGCCGAGGTCAAGAAAGCGAGCCCGTCGGCGGGGCTGATCCGGGAGGACTTTGACCCCGTCGCCATCGCCAAGACGTACGAAGCCCACGGCGCCGCGTGCGTCAGCGTGTTGACGGATGAGCCGTACTTTCAGGGGCGCCTCGATTACCTACGCGACGTGCGCGCGGCGGTCGGCATCCCCTGCCTGCGGAAGGACTTCATTCTTGACACGCACCAGCTGCTCGAGGCCCGGGCGGTCGGCGCCGACGCGGTGCTGCTGATCGCTGAATGCCTGGCGCCATCAGAGCTAGCAAGGCTGCACGCCGAGGCGGTCGAGCTCGGCCTCACGCCGCTGGTGGAGCTCTACGACCCCGAGAACCTGCCCGCCGTCTTCGATGCCGGGGCGAAGCTGATCGGCGTCAACAATCGGAATCTGCACACGTTTGAGGTCGACCTCGAACACACAATCCGACTCCGCGAGCAGGTGCCGAGTGACTGCCTGCTGGTCGGCGAGAGCGGCATCAAGACCGCCGCAGACGTGCAGCGGCTCGAAGCGGCCGGCGTCGACGCGATCCTCGTCGGCGAATCGCTGATGCGGCAGCCGGACATCGGCGGTGTGGTCGATGCCCTCCTCGGGCGGTAGCCGACGACCAACGCGTCGTCGGAGACTCACCAAGCAGGCAAGCCGCAGCGTGGCGCCTCCGACGACTCGTTGGTCGTCGGCTGCTCCTTGCCGCTGAAATCGGCGTTGGCGTTTTGCGGTTCGCGATCAACAATCGCGGCTTTGACACCCCGAGACCGCATGGATGCTCCCGCTCGCTCAAGCTCAGCCCGTCGCCGATAGCCAAACTGAAGCCGGCTCGCCACCGGTCGAACTCTCACCGCTGCAATCGCTGCTGCGTGGCGACCTTCCGGCGGACCAGGAGGAGTGGGTCGCCCTGGGGATCGACGCGGGCATGCGCGTCGCGCTGGTGCTGGTGATCCTCACGATCGCGTTCACGCTGGCCGGCTGGGCGGCGTCGCTGGTGCACGCGAGCCTGACGCGGCTGAAGTTCGATAAGACGCTCACCAAGTTCCTCTCGAAGCTGGCCCGCTGGGGGGTGCTGCTGCTGGCGGCCCTCTCGTGCTTAAGCTACTTCGGCGTCGAGACGACCAGCTTCGCCGCGGTGATCGGCGCCGCGGGCCTGGCGGTCGGCCTCGCGTTTCAGGGGACGCTGTCGAACTTCGCCGCCGGCGCCATGCTGCTGCTGTTCCGGCCGTTCAAGGTAGGCGACGCCGTGAACGTCGCCGGTCAGGTGGGCCTCGTCGACGAGATTTCGATCTTCACGACGATCGTCGACACGTTTGATAACCGGCGGATCATCATCCCCAACGGCGAGGTCTTCGGCGCCGTGATCGAGAACATCACGCACCACCCGATCCGCCGCGTCGATGGCGACGTCGGCGTCGGCTACGGGGCGGACATCGATCGCACACGGGCGGTGCTGGAAGAGGTCGCCGCCGCCGTGCCGGGCACAACGACCGAGAAAGACCCGGCGGTGATCCTGCTCGGCCTCGGCGGGTCGAGCGTCGACTGGTCGGTCCGCGTCTGGGCGCCGACGAGCGACTACCTGGCGGTCAAACAGGCGTTGCTGCGCGAGATCAAACTGCGTCTCGACGCGGCGGAGATCGAGATCCCCTTCCCGCAGATGGACGTGCACCTGAGTGGGCAGTCGGCAGTGGGTAGTGGGCAGTAGCCGGCGAGCCACGCTCGTCGGTTACCTAGCGATCAGGCCCGCGAGCTTCCGGCCGGTGACGCTTAGTGGGTACTCGGGTAGCGCTTCCACGGCGACCCACTTCGCGTCCCGCACCCGGCCGCCGACGGACGTCGCTTCGTAGCAATCGAGCGTAATGCGGAACCGCGTGACGCCGTGCTTGAGGGTCTTGATCAGCGGGCCGAGCGTGACGCGGACACCGGTCAGTTCGCGGACTCTTTGCACGATCTCGTCGGCGGCGAAGAGGGGGCCTTCGCTCTCGATCGCGAACCGCGGAAAGTCCCACAGCCCGGCCCAGCGTTCGCCCTCGGCACATTGGCGGAGGAGCACCTTCTCGCCGTGCCAGACAACCACGGCCGCTTCGCGGACCTCGGTGAATTTTAGTCTTTTGGTGGTCGGCTGCAGCGACGCGACGCGGTCTTCCTGGCGGGCTCGGCAGAGCGCCTCGACGGGGCACGCGGCACACTTCGGCTCGGTCGGCGTGCAGACGAGGGCGCCGAGTTCCATCAGCGCCTGGTTGAACCGCGAGCAGCCCTTCGCCGGCAGCATTTCTTCGGCGAGCGACCACAGTCGTTTCTGCCCGGCCGACTTCGTCGGGTCTTCTTCGAGGGCGATAAGCCGTGTGAAGAGCCGGATGGTGTTCGCTTCGAGGATCGGCGCCGGGCGGTCGTGGGCGATCGAGACAATGGCGCCCGCCGTGTAGCGGCCGATGCCGGCGAGTTTGGTCAGCTCCGCCACGGTTTCGGGCAATCGGCCGCCGTGCTCGGCGACGACCTGCTTCGCCGCGAAGTGCAAACCACGGGCGCGGCGGTAGTAGCCGAGCCCCTCCCAGAGCCGTAGGACGTGCTGCTCGTCGGCGGCGGCAAGATCGGCGACGGTTGGGAACGCGGCGGTAAATCGCTCGAAGTAAGGCTTGACCGTGTCGACCTGCGTCTGCTGCAGCATCACCTCGCTGACCCACACGCGGTACGGGTCGTGCGACCGACGCCACGGCAGGTCGCGAGCGTGCTTGGCGTACCAAGCGAGCAGCCGGCGACGCAGCGACCGCTTCCATTCGGTCGGCAGCGGCTCGTGAGCAGAGCGATCCGTCGCCATCGTCGCGTTCCCCCGTGATCGAACTATGCGCCTAGCCGGACCGCCACGCGGTCCGGGTATCACCGGTTGACTGCAACCGTGGCGCCAACGGACCGCTTGGCGGACATGCTGCCGCGACGCGTTTGCTCAGCGGCGCTGGACGGCGACGCCGCTTACAACCTGATCACTCGGGTTGACAACGACGATGTCCCCCTCGTCGAGGCCGGACACGACCTCGGCGAGCAACCCGTTCTGCCGACCGATATCGACGCGTTTCAGAACGGCCCGACCACTCGTGACGCGGAACACCGACCATTCGCCCGCCTCGCGGAACAGGGCGCTAGCCGGCACGGTTAGGGCGGGGTCGATCTCGGCGATGACGATGCGGGCCTCGACGCGGAACCCGTCGCCGAGCGCCGACCGATCGACGGGCGGGTCGACCAGGTCGACGATCACGTTGACGCGTTGCTCTTCGACCCCCAGCGTCGACACCTTAGTGAAGCCGGCGGGCTCGACCAGGCGGACCCTGCCGGCCAGCGGACGCTCGCCCCCCCAGTGCTCGAGGAGCACGCGGGCCCCCGGCACGATCTTCACCGCGTCGCTCGACAGGACGTCGATCTCGACCTCCAGGTCCACCGGATCGCCGACCTCCAGGAGCGACATACCGGCGGTGACCACCGCCGAACTCTCTTGGAAGACACGAAGCACCCGGCCGTCGATCGGCGAGCGGATGGTAAAGTTCCAGCCGTTGCCGGCGGCGGCTGATTCCAGTCCGTTGGCTGCCGGCGGGCGGGACCGGATGAGCGCCGCTTTGGCTTGCTGCAGCTCGAATTCGGCGATCTCCTCGGCGTGGCGAGTGGAACGGAGCTCTTCGCTCGCGTGGCGGAAGCGGGCCTCGGCGGTGTCGAGCTCGCTAGGCGTGATGCCGCCGCCGCTCAGGGCCCGGCGGGCCCGTTGCAGCTCGGTCTCGGCGTTCGCTTGCTCAAGGCGTGCCTGCTCGAGCATCGGCGCCGTCTTGCGGAGCGCGGCCTCCGAGGCGGCGACGCGTGCCTCGGCCTGCGCGATCGCCCGCGCGTCGAGCAACTCGGGGTCACGCGGCTCGATCGTCGCCAGCAGCGTCGAACCGGCGGTCAGCTCGTCGCCCGGGTCCATCTCGATCCGCAGCAACCGGCCCGACAGCGGCGTCGAAACAACGTACTTCTCGCGGATCCGCGTCTTGCCGTCCTCGTCCACCGTCACCAGCAGCGGCCGGTACTCGACCGCGGCGAAATCGACGTACTGCGGCTGCGGGAGGAACGACCACACGAGCGCCCCAACGACGACCGCGGCGAGCCCGACGACGAAGAGTTTGCTTAGCCAGTTCTTCATTTGAGATTACGCCACACCGAACCCGCCGGCACGCATCCATTGGCGTTTTCCAAGCCTCGTGTCACCTGCGTTTACCGGTACGGTCTCTCTGTTGGCTAACGCTCTCTCTGTTGGCTACTAGTCGCGTGACTTCAATACCGCGATCAAGTCGAGCTTGTCGAGGCTCCGCCTGACAAGCAGGGCCGAGACGGCCGACGCCGCGATCACAACCGTGCAAGCCAAGCCGTAAGTCTGCCGGCGGATGACCAGCGGGAAGCGGAAGACCTCTTGATCCATAAAGTAGACCAGCGCCGCGGCGAACCAGTAACCCATGATCATGCCCAGCGGCAGGGCGAGCAGCGTCAGCAGGGCGAGTTCGCCGAGCAGGATGGCCGAGATCTCCGCACGCGTGAAGCCGACGACGCGGAGCGTCGCCAGCTCGCGGCTGCGTTCGGACTGCGCAATCCGCGCGCTGTTGTACACCACGCCGACGGCGATGAGGATCGCGAACGTCAGGTTGATCTTCCGCATCTCGCCCAAGTTCTTCGCGAGCGTTTCTTGGAAGCTCTCGATCGAGTGCCGCTTGACGTTCACGCCGGCGATGGCGGGCGTGTCTTTCAGGTCGCGGTAGAGCTCGGCCTCGTGCCGCGGGTCGATGCGCAGGTGGGCGGCGCTGACGCGGGGCGCCTCGCGCAGCACGCCGGCCAGCCACGCCTGCCCGGTGTAGGCGTTGATGCCTTGCACGTCGTCGATGAGCGAAACCACCGGCATGTCACGCACAGGCCGCTTGCCTTCGAGCACCTCTACCCGGACGTCATCCCCAACGCCGGCGCCGAGGATCTCGGCCAGCTTGGCGGATAGGACCAGGCCGCCCGGCGGCGGTGGGTAGACGGCGCCCGCCTTGTCGGTGAGCCGCATCAGCTCGCCACCCTCGGCGAGGGCGTTGAGGGCCACGCGCCGCGATCGGTGCCCCACGCGCAGCCGGCAGGCGACGCTGCGCACCGGTTCGACATGGCGGACGCCGCGCATGTTCTTCAGCTCGTAAACCAGATCGGTCGACGATTCGTCGGCCAGGGTGACCGACATGTCGAACCGCTGAACGCGGTGGAACTGCAGGTCGAGGACGTAGTTGATCGAGTCTTGCATGAAGCCGCCAACAATCACGATCGCCACCGAAAGGCCGACCGCGAGGACCGACAAACCGCTCTTGGCGGGCCGACGTTCGATCTGACGGAGGATCATCCGCACGACGTTGGGGACCATCCGCCCGGCGCCGATCCGCTCGAGCAGCGTCGGCTTGAAGCTGGCCGGCGGCTCGGGCCGCATCGCCTCGGCCGGCGGGACGCGGACCGCCTTGGCGACCGCCCCCAAAGCGCCAAACACCGCCGCCGCCAACGCGACCACAACCGCCGCGGCGATGATGCTCGGCCGCAGGCGGATCATGAGCTCCGGGTACTGGTAGACGCTGGCGATGAGCTCGGTGAATGTCACCGCCAGCCGCGACCCGAAGAAGACGCCTAGCGCGCTGCCCAGCACCGCGATCATCAGCACGAACTTCAAGTAGTGCCAACCGATGGCGTGGTTCGAGTAGCCGAACGCCTTGAGGGCAGCGATCTGCTCGCGCTGGAGCTGCAAAACCCGCGTCAGCACGACGTTCAGCAGAAACGCCGCGACGGCTAGGAAGAGCGTCGGAGCGATGAAGCCGGTCGTCTTGAGCCCCTCGATGTCGCTCTCGAGCAGCATGTGCGAGAGCTGGTCTTCGCGGCCGTACGCGCCGAAGCCGCCGTACTCCGAGAGTAGCCGGTCGAGGCGGAAGATGACCTCCTGTTCGCTTGCGCCCCGCATCAAGCGGACGGACAAGTCGTTGAAGGCGCCGTCCATGTCGAACGCCATGGCGAGCGCCTCGTGGCTCATCCAGAAGACGCCGAAGTGTTTGGGGTCGGGCACCAGGTCGCCCGGCTTGATCTGGAAGACGTACTCCGGCGACAGCACCACGCCGACGATCCGCAGCTCTTTCTTGCGTCCGTTGATGATGGCGGTGACCGCGTCGCCGACCGCCAGGTTGTTGGCGTCGACGAACTTCTCGCTCGCTAGCACCTCGTCGTCACGGCCCGGCTCGAGCGTTCGCCCCCGCCGCAGGTAGACGCGGTTGAGCGAGGGCTCGTGCGTTGTCGGGATCGAGACGAGCTGGCCGACCGCCGGCTCCGCGAGCCCGGGCACGTCGAGGTTCACGCCCTCGACAATGCGCGTCTCGACCCGCGAGACGCCGGGGATCAAGGCGACACGCGCCCGCACGGAGTCGGGCGCCCGCTTCACCGTGGCGAAGACGTCAGCGAAGAAGTACCGGTCGTAGAAGCTCTCGCGTGTGGTCTCGAGCGAGTAGAGCATCGTCTGCGAGTTGATGAACGTCGCCACCCCGGCGGACACCACCAGCGCGATCATTACCGCCTGGCCGAGCATGCCCGACAAGTCTCGCAGCAGTTTGCGGTCGAGGGACGAGATCATTGAATGCGGAGTTGGGAATGCGGAATGCGGAAAGACCCGCAAGCGGCTGGTAGCCCGGTCGTGTTCGCCCGCGCGCAACTCTGCATTCGGCGCTCCCAATTCCGCATTCGGTTCACCATTCCAGCTGACTCGCCTGCTTCCTGCCGGCAGTGTTCTGTTCGACCTTGGCGATGTGCCCGTCACTGAGGCTGACAACGCGGTCGGCCATGTCGGCGATCACGGCGTTGTGCGTGATCACGGCGGTGGTGGTGCCGAGCTCGGTGTTGATCTTCTGGATCGCGTCGAGCACCAGGATGCCGGTGTGGACGTCCAGGGCGCCGGTCGGTTCGTCGCACAGCAGCACGTCGGGCTGCTTGGCGACGGCCCGAGCGATGGCGACCCGCTGCTGCTCGCCACCGGAGAGTTGGGCCGGGAAATGGTCCATCCGGTCGTCGAGGTCGACCAGCGACAGCGCGTCCGCCGGGTGCATCGGGTTCTTGGCGATGTCGGTGATGAGGGCCACGTTCTCCCGCGCGGTGAGGCTGGGGATCAGGTTGTAGAACTGGAAGACAAAGCCGACATGGTCCCGGCGGTAGCGGGTCAGGCCGTTGTCGTCGAAATCCGTCAGCTCGCGGTCACGATAGTGCACGGAGCCAGCCGTTGGCACGTCCAGACCGCCCAGGATATTGAGCAGCGTGCTCTTGCCGCTGCCGGACGGGCCTAGCAGCACCACGAACTCGCCGGCGAAAAGCTGAAGGTCGACGCCCCGCAGGGCGCGGACGGTGACCTCCCCCATGTGATAGTCTTTAGTAACCCCGGCGGCGGAGAAGACCGCTTCGTCAGCGGGGGCGGGCGGCTCGTTAGTGGCGGGGGCGGGCATCCGACGGGACGCTTGTTCGGTGACAGTCGGGCAAGCGGCGTCTGGCAGGCGGAAGTCCGCACGCCCCATGCCGCGGTGACGCGCTCCGCAGTTTATCGCACGCTCCCACCTGCCCGGGAAGCGGCGCTTCGCTCCACGTATTCAACCGCCGACGCGGCGGTCGGCGCCGAGCCGACGCCCGCCGCGTCCCCGATTGAGAAGCCCATGGCCACCCCGATCTCTCGGCTGCTGTCCGCCTGCCTCTTCGGGGGAATTGTAGTCGCAACCGGCGCCCAAGAAGCGGGCGCCGGCGGCGGGCCAGAGAACGTCTTCTTGCTGGTCAACGACCTGAGTGACGACTCGAAGACGATCGCCAACCACTACATACGCTGGCGGAACCTGCCCGACACGAACGTCTTTCACGTCGATTGGCGGGGGAGCCAAGAGCTCTGCGTTGTCGAACGCTTCCGCAACGAGGTGCTCCGGCCGGCGTTGGAGGAGATCAACCGCCGCAAGCTCGGCACGCAGATCGACTACCTGGTCTACTCCGCCGGCTTCCCATGGCAAGTCGACCTCCGACCCGACCACCCGGGCCGCGACTTCCCTCCGGAGCTCCGCCCGCTCGCTTCGACCACCGGCGCTACGTACCTGTGGCGATACGTGCTTCAGAAGAACGTTGCGATCGTCATCCCCAACGTGAACTGGTACGTCGCCCCAGCGGGCGGCGATCGCAAGGCGAATACGTTGCGGTGCGCCAGCCTGGCGGGCGTGCAGACACGCGGCTTCCGGTCGCGATACGTCTGGGAGAAGTCGGGTGACAAGGGGACGGACAGCAAGACAGGTCAGCAGTACTTGCTATCGACAATGCTCGGCGTCACCACCGGCAGGGGCAACACGGTTGACGAGGTTTTGAGCTACCTCCAGGCTGCCATCTCCGCCGACGGCCAGCAGCCCGACGGGACCTTCTACTTCGTACAGAACAACAACGCGAGGTCCAAGCCCCGTCACGACTGCTACCAGGGCGTCGCCGCCGCGTTGCGGGCCGAGGGCGCGCGGGTGAAGATCACTTCGGGCAAGGCCCCGATCGGGGCCAGCGACATCGTCGGCCTCACCACCGGGTCGGAGTACGTTGACCTTCCCGCCGCGGGGTCGAAGCCCCTCGGGGGTTCGATCTGCGACAACCTGACCAGCTACGGCGGCGACCTCAAGAAGAAGAGTTCGCAGACCGCGCTGAGCGAGTTCCTTCGGCTGGGGGCCAGCGGCGCCAGCGGCACGGTGGCCGAACCGCGGGCGATCCAGGCGAAGTTCCCGCTGCCGTCGCTCCAGCTGCACTACCGCCGTGGGTGCTCGCTCGCTGAGGCGTTCTACCAGTCGGTTAGCGGGCCGTACCAGTTGCTGATCGTCGGCGACCCGCTCTGCCAACCTTGGGCGGAGCCGCCGCGTCTGGTGGTCGAGGGACTGGAGCCAGACGAGGTGCTCACCGGTCGGATGGAACTGACACCACGCGTGAATCCTGGCGATGGGGGCGAGCCGCAGCCGCTGGAAATCTACTTCGACGGCCGGTTGCTCGTCCGGGCCCCGAGCGAGCGTCCGCTACGGATCGACACGGCGGCCCTGCCCGATGGCCACCACGAGCTGCGGGTGGTCGTCGCGACGGACGACGCGATCGAGGCGCGGGCTCGAGTTGTCTTGCCGATCGTCGTCGACAACGACCCGAACGTATCGCTGGAGCTGGAAGCGTCGCCGGCGGTCGTCCCCGACCTCGACACATGGGTCTACCTCACCGCCACGGCCCCTCAGCCCGAAGTGCCTGCAAACACGCCGTTCACCGACCAGGCGAAGGCGCCCAAACCCAGTGATCGCCAGCCCCGGGTGGTATTCGAGCAGGCGGGCCGCCGGCTCGGGGTAGTGCCGCTCGGCAACGATTCGCCCGCCACGGCAAAGCTGCGCGTCCGGGCCCGTACCCTCGGCCGCGGGCCGATACGGCTGCGGGCACAACTCCAGAACGGCGTCCAAGCGGCGCCAGAGTGGATCGTTGTGCGGTGATCACGCGGCCGCCGAACCGCCGGTGAAGCAGCCGCGTACCGTATCAGCACAGGCATGACTCCGCCGGCACAAACCGTTTAGGCGGAAAAGCTTGTGTCAACCGACGTTTCGTTGACAGGGTCCCGGCGGAAGATACCATGAAGTCGTCTCCAGGCCCGTCATAGGGGCTGCTACCGCCCGACGGTCACCGCCTGGCAAGCCGTGCTCAACCGCTGGGCAAGATTGGGGGCATGCGACGACGATCGGCGAAGGACCGCCCCGCGTGTTGTCGCGGAACCCACGCCGGTGGCTAGGTTCGCCACCACGAACCCCGCCCCCTCTTTCGCAAGTCGAACCCTGTCTTAAGTCGAACGCTATGCAACGCTACCGGGTGAACGTTGGTCTGTTGGTTGGCCTGTTGGTGGGCGCGCTCGTCATCGCGGGCGGCGGGTACGGGCTGTACAAATTTCAACGCAGCCGCAACGCCACGCAGTTCCTCAGCAAGGCCGACGAGGCCGAAGCCGCTGGCAACCTGCGGGCCGCCCGGGGCAACCTCATCAGCTACGTCCGACTGCGCCGGGACGACTTCGACACCCTTGAGCGTCTGACGAATCTCGAACTCGAGATCGCCGAGCTCCGCGACGCCGAGCCGAGCGAACGCCGCCGCCCGCCGCAGGCGTTGGCCCAGTTCGTACTGCTTCAGCCGAAGAACGCCGGGATGCGGCGTAAGCTCGTGGACGAGCTCATGAAGTACGGCCGCTTTCAAGACGCCGGTTCGCACATCGCGACGCTGCTGGTTAGCGACCCCAAAAACAGCGAGTTGCAAGCCATGCGGATGACCTGCATGGTCCGCAGCGGTAAGAGCGCCGAGGCGATTACGACCGGCTACAAGCTCATCGGCTACGACCAACCAACCGGGCAGTTCGACGCGTCGACGGGCGTCGCGGCCGACTCGCCGGGCGTCTACCAGCAGCTCGCCGTTGCGATCCGGGGCAACCAGGGCGACCCCGCCCTTGCCGACGCGATTATCGAGCAGATGATCGGAGTGAACCCCGACCTGTCCGAGGCGTACGTCGCCCGCGGCCAGTACCGGGCTTCCTACCTGCCGGCGGATCAGCGCGCCGAGGCGGCGGGCGCCGACTACGACAAGGCGCTCGAGCTCGACCCGACCAACGCCGACGCCCTGCTCGCCAAGGCGCAGCTGCTCATGCGTGACACGTCAGGCGCCGAGGAAGAAGGCAAGGCGAACCTTGACTCGGCATACGCCCTGTTAACCGAAGCGGCGAAGGCGGACACCGCCGACTGGCGGGCGTACGAGTTGCTAACTCAGCTCGAGACCAAACGGGGCAACCCCGAAGCGGCGATCGCCCACTACGACGCCGGCATCGCCGCGACCGGCGAGCGCTTCAAGCTCAGGCTCGCTTTTCTCAAAGCCAACTACCAAGTCTCGCAGAAAGACCTTGACGGCGCGGAAGAGACCATCGCCACGCTCACCGAGATGGGCGTCACGAGCGAGATGACCGACTACGTCAAGGCGAGGATCCTCTTCGAGCGCGACGAGTGGTACCGGGCGGCAGAGGAGCTGATGCGCCTGCGCCCCGCGTTTGAGAACCCGCTACCACGATTCGTGGAGTTAAACGTGACGCTCGCGCTGGCGTTCGAACAGCTCGGGCAGTTCGAGCGTGCGCTGGACGCCTACAACCAGCTTCTGCAACGCGTGCCCAGCCACGCCTTCGCGAAGGCGGGCCGCACGCGCTGCACCGCCAAGCTCAACCCGCAAGACATTGCCGAGACGAGCCAGTCGGCCATCGACCGGCTGGTGCGGGATGAGCTGAACAAGCCAAGGGCTGAGCAAGACTGGGGCCCCGTCTACGCGCGGGTGGAAGCCTTCGCCTCGAGCCCACTCGTCGCGCCCGGTACGGCGGACCTGTTGAAAGCGGAGATCGCAGTCCGCCGGCAGAAACACGAAGAAGCGCGCCGACTGGTCACGGCGGTAATGAAACAAAACCCCGACGACGTCCGCGTCTGGCGCGCCGGGATGCGGGTGATCGCCAGCGACCCCGAGCGCGGCCCGGTCGCGGCACTCAAGAAACTCCCGGCGCTCGTCGAGAAGTTTGGCGACACGCCGCTGCTCAGGCTCGACAAGGCCGACTTCCTGATCCGGGTCGCGGACGAGAACATCGCCGAGCAACTCATGGCGATCCCGCAGGGCATCGACGACTGGGAGCCGAGCGAGCAGGCGAGGCTGTGGAAGGGGCTCGCCGATCGCTTCCTCCAGCTCCGGGACTTCGAGGCCCGGCAAACCGCTCTGCAGAAGGTCGCCGACCTAACGCCGAACGACTTGCCGACGCTCTTGGTGCTCTTCCAGAACGCGATGGAAAGCAAAGACAACGATCGTATCGCGGAGGCCCAAGAGGGCATCTTGAGACTGGTCGGGTCGAAGAAGAAGGCGACCTACTTGTTCACCGAGGCGAGCCGGTTGCTGTGGAACTTCGCCAACGGCGCCGCGGACCGGTCCGCGCTCGACCAAGCCGACAAGCTGATCGAACAGGGGCTGCTGAAACGCCCCGACTGGAACAAGCTGTACGAGACTCAGGCTTTGATCGCCTTGGCCCGCAACGACAAGAAAGCTGCGCTGAAGTCGTTCGAGCAGAGCGTGGCCCGCGGCCAGCCCGGCGGGAAGCCGTTGCTGATGCACGTCTCGCTGTTGCTCGAAAAGCGGCGATACCGCGACGCCGCGAAGCTGCTGGAGCGGCTGCCCCAGGGCGTGCCGCAGCGGCTGCTGGGCCGGAGCTACGCCGAAGTGCTGATGAATACCGGTAGGGTCAACGAGGCCTTGGAGTCGGCGGACCGCGTCGTCGAGCTCGGTCAAGAGAACGGCGCGACGCAGCTCTGGTACGGTCGGTTCTTGCTGCGCGGAACCACCACCGGCGACCTCAGCGAGGAACGGCGAGCGGAGCTCCGCGAAGCCGCAGAGTCGGCGCTCGCAAAGGCGGTGGAGTTGAGCCCCAACAACAGCGAAGCCTGGCTCGCCGACGTCGGGCTGCTGATTGACAACCGGAAGGTCAGCGAGGCGGAGGCCGTTCTTCGACGGGCCCAGCTCACTCTGCCCGAGGACCAGCAGGCGGCGTTGCTGGCGCGCGGCTACGAGTGGCTCGGGAGGTGGTTTGACGCCGAGGCGGTCTACCGCGATCAGTACCAAGAAAAGCCCGACGACCTGAGCACGGCCCGCGCCCTCGCCGCGTTCTACCTGAGCCCGCGCTACCCCCAGCCCGACAAGCTGGCCAAAGCGACCCCACTGCTCAATGGCATCATGCAGGCCGCCGACGAAGACGGAGGACTCGCTGTAGACCCAACCGTGCTGTGGGCACGCCGGACCGCCGCGGAGATCCTCGCGCAGAAGAACGACTACCAGAGCCTCCTGGATGCTGAGCGGCTGCTCCGGTCCAACGTGGTTGACGGGCAGATGGCCGATGGCGACCGGCTGATGATGGCCCGGATCCTGGCGAGCCGGCCGGAGCCGCCTTCGCGTGTCAAGGCGATCCGCCTGTTCGAGGAAGTGCAACGGAACCGCGTGCTTGGCGTCCGCGACGCCTTGCGGCTCGGGCAGCTCTACTACACGGTCAGCGACTGGGACGAGTGCCGGTCTCAGATGCTGGAGACGATCGCCCGCAACCCACGGGTGCCCGCCGTCCGCGAGTCGTACATCAACATGCTGCTTGCCCGAGGCGGGTCGAGCGACGTGAAGATCGCGTCGCGGCAGCTGAAGAAGTTGCAGGAGATCGCCCCGAACGCCCTCTCGACGCGTCAGCTGTTCGTCCGCGTTGCGGTAAAGCTAGACAAGAAGGAACAGGCGGCCCAGGTCATCGCCCGGATGGCGCCGCGCGACATCAAGTCGGCCGAGCCAAGCACGCTGGTCACTCTAGCCCGACTACTCACCGAGCTCGGCGACCTGGACCGTGCCGAGGCGTTGTACCGAGCCGCGGCGGCCAGGCAAGCCAGCTCGGTACTGTTGCTTGCCGACTTCCTGGGGAACTACCGCGATCCGGTCAAGGCTTTCGAGCTTCTCGAGGGCGTCGAGGGCCAGCTAAAGTCCGCCGCCGTGATCCGCACGGGCATGATCATCGTTCGCGCGCGGCGGGACGACATCGGCGATGCCTACGACGCCATCGTTGACCGCTGGCTAGAGGACGCGTTGCTCGAGGACCCGGAGTCGGTCATGCTCCTCCGCCAAAAAGCCGAGCTGCGTGACCTCCAGCGGCGTTACGACGAGGCGGTAGCGATTTACCGGAAGCTGCTCACGCTCCCAGAACTGGACGGGACGAACCGCGCGGTCGTCTTGAACAACCTGGGCTACCTGCTCGGCCTTTCCGCCCGCAACCGGGATGCCGCAGAAGAAGCGATGGGCTACGTTGCCGAGGCGGTTGACATCCTCGGGCCGCAAGCGGACATCCTGGACACTCGGGCTGTTATCCACACGACGCTCGAACAATACCGCGACGCGATCGCTGATATCGACCTCGCCTTGACCGAGAACAAGACCGCGTCAAAGTTCTTCCACAAGGCGCGTGCCCACATGCTGGCCGGGCAGCGGGACGAAGCCGTCAGTGCGTGGGACCAGGCGGTCGAGCTAGGGCTTACCCGCGAGAGCGTCGCCTCCGCAGAACAGGACATCTACGACGCACTGGCGGACGAGATCGCGGCGACACCGGCCGTGGCGTTGCCTTAGGGCGCACTGCCGTTCGTCGTAGCGTCTTGGGCTTGTCGAGCCGGCGCCTGGCTCCGTTGACCGGCATCGACGAATCGAGGGATTCGCCTGCTCCGGTCGCCTTGCCAGACTTGCCTCGCCTACGACCAAACCGCTACGACGAACGGATGCACGCTCTAGGGGCAGGCCAAAGCGGCTTCTGACCATCGTCTGCACCAAGCGGCTTCTTGCCGATAAGACGTAGGCGTACCCGGCCGGAGGATTTGTCGTCGTGCGGCTGCCCGATTACGATGCCTGGTATGCGGGGCTATTGGTTTCGGCGCCGCGTGTCGATACCCCGGCGCCGCAGGTCCCATGCCCCAGCCACCCTCCTTTCCTTTCCAATTCGGCCTACGCCGAAGATCGACGGCCCCGCGGATGTGTCCGTCTGCGGGCCTCCTGATCTTGCTGACGTGCTGCTTGGCGTCCGCCGCCGGTGCGTCGGAAGTCTCCGACGTCTTCTACGGGCGGGGCGTCCAGTCCTACCTCGACGGAGACTGGGCCAAGGCGGAAGCCTACTTCGACCGCGCTGTCCAGTACGGGCCCGGCGACCCGCGCACTCATTATTTCCGTGGCTTGGCCCGCAACCGACTCGGGCGCCCGATCGCCGCGGAGAACGATGTCCGGCAGGGGGCGTTTGTCGAGGCGATGAAGGGGCGGGTCGTCCAGATCGGCGTGGCGCTGAGCAACGTCTCGGGCGCCGAGCGTGCCCTGCTCGACCGCGTCCGGCAGGAGACGCTCGGCGACCTGCCCGGGTACCGCGATGGCGAGGGCATGCCCGGGCCCTCGCGGCGAGAGAGGTTAGCGCTGAGGCCTCGCTTCCGATTGGACCTCTCGGTGCTCGACACGGTTACCGAAGCGGAGGACTTGGCGAAGCTCGTCGCCGCGGCGAGGCCCAACGCCGCCGAGCCCTCGACGCCGATGCCGGACGCTACGCCGATGCAAGGCACGGAGCCGATGCAAGGCACGGAGCCGATGCAAGACACGGAGCCGATGCCGGGTTCTGGTGGCGCCGTGGTGGCGGACGGCGTTCTCGACAACCCGGTGGGCGCAAGCCTAGACGCTGACGTCCCCGACGCGGCGAGGGGCAGCATGTCGGCCGGTTCGCTGCTGGGCATTTTCGGCCGGGCCTTCGGCAAGGCGACGGGCGTCGCTGGCGAGGCGGTCAGGCAGACACAATCGGCGGTCGAGGGCCTCGGCGGCGGCCCCGGAGCCGGCGGGCCCCCAAGCGGTGGGCCCGACGAAGCGGGAGACCCGTTCGCCGACGACCCCTTCGGAGGTGGTGGGCTGCCCGCCGGGCCCGATACGGGCAGCGACCCCTTCGGAGACGCGCCCGAGCCGGGCGACGACCCGTTTGGTGACGATCCTTTCGGGGACACGCCGGACGACGACCCATTCGGTTGATCCCCGTCGCAGACCGCCGTGGCCCTGCGCGTTGGCCGGCTGAGTAGGCACGATTCGCGGCGGGTGCTAGGCTTGCATGGCGAGCCGCGTGAGACCCCGCTTCGCTTGCACCGGACCCGTCCGCGCCGATTCCGCCGCGGATGAACGCCGAGGAGTTTCGATCCGACCGCCCGTTACCTTTGCCATGATCAACGAACTGCCGGCAGGCGTGCCGAACAACTCCCGGCGGGCAAGCCGGGCGCCGATCTTCGTCGTCATCGCCGCCGCCGCTCTGTGCGGACTGCTGGGTGTCCTCTACGCGACCAGCGCGACTCCTCCCGCCACGCCCAGGGGACCCGCGGCAGAGCCACGCTCGCCGGAAGTCCGATTCGAGAGGTTCCTTGCCGACCTGCGGAACCGACTGGAAGGGGCTACGGGCTCCTTCGACACCCTCAGCAGCGATAACACCAGCTACTCGGGGGGCTACAAGGTCACCTCCGCCGAGATGATCGAACCGGAAACTCGCCAGGGGGTGTATCGGGCCCAGGTCGTGGTTCGCGAGCAGTCGAATTTCACCGTGGTCACGCTGCCGAGCGAAGACGGGGATTCACCGACCAACCAACTTGAGGATGCCAAGCGGGACCCCACTCGGTTCCCGTTAGGCGAAGGCGAAGGAGAGATCGACCGATTGCTGAGCGGCCGCGGGCTGCTTGGCGAGGCCCGACAGCAAGCGGACGCGATCGATCAAAACCGGCCGAGGCCGATCGCACAACCGCCCGTGGCGACGCGTACGCACGTCGAGATGTACCACTTCGGGTTGGCGTACGTCGAGGGCCGCTGGCGGCTTAAGACCGCGATTGAACCCGACACGTTCCTGGCCGAGGCGTTCCGCATCGCACTCACTCGGCAGTAGCGGCGCCGGGTGCTAGGCCCCGTTGCCACCGATGCGTTCGAGCGACCCGGCGCGGAAGGCGCTCGCCATCGCCTGCGGCACCTCGGCTTCGGCGAGCAAGACCTGGGCCCGGTTGGCGGCAACGGACGCCTTCATCTCTTGCTCGCGGGCGATCGCCTCGGCCCGCTGCTTCTCGGCGAACGCCTGGGCCTTGCGGGTGTCGGCCTCGGCCTGATCGGCCTGGAGGCGGGCGCCGATGTTCTCGCCGATCTCGACGCTCGCGATGTCGATCGACACGATCTCAAACGCCGTGTGCGCGTCGAGGCCGCGGCCCAGCACCGCCTTGCTGATGGTGCTGGGGTCTTTGATGACCTCTTTGTGATCTTCCGCCGAGCCGATCGCGGTGATGATGCCCTCGCCGACGCGGGCGATGATGGTGTCCTCCGTGGCGCCACCGATGAGCTGCTTCAGGTTGGTGCGTACGGTGACGCGGGCGCGGACGCGGAGCTCGACGCCGTTCTTCGCGACGGCGCTGAGCGTTGTCTTGGCCGACTTCTCCGGGTCGGGGCAGTCGATCACCTTCGGGTAGACGCTCGTGCGCACCGCGTCAAAGACGTCGCGGCCGGCGAGGTCGATCGCCGCGGCGCGATCGAAGTCGAGGTCGATGTCCGCTCGGTGGGCGGCGATGATGGCGTTGATCACGCGCGGCACGTTGCCGCCCGCCAGGTAGTGGGCCTCCAGCCGCTCGGTGGTGATGCCCGATTCCGGGTCGAGACCGACGCCGGCCTGGCGGGCCATGATCTTCGCCTCGACAATGGTCCGCGCGTGGACCTGGCGGAGGCTCATCAGCGGCAGCGCAAACGGGTTGATCGGCGCGTTGGACATCGTCGCCTGCAGCCACAGCTTGCCGTAATTGAGCAAGAAGATAGCCAGCAGGATGAAAACCGCGATGACGACCAAGAACAAGACCATCGCGAGGAAGTTCGACCGCTCGCCCGGGTCCCCAGCCTGGGCCACGAGCGTCGTCGCAACCAGTCCTGGTCCAGTAGGTGCGAGGTTCAGTGCGGGCACGGGCTTCGCCTTGAGGAGGTTTAATTCGGGTGTTGCTGCGAGCTGCTTACCATGAAAAGGTCGCCGAACGCCTTGCCGCCTACCCAGCATCGTAGCCGACAGGGGGTTTGGGGAGAACTCTCGGGGGCCGCGCTGCCGGCGCCCGCTTGCAATAGCCGACCCGGAAGGCAACGAATCAGGTTTCTGCGGGTGCTTTCTGGCAATATCGCCGGTCTTCGGCGATACTTGACAGCCGGACATGTGCGGCGACTTTGTTGTAAAGTCGGCTCATCAAGCCGGACCGCGGTCCGGCATCCGTCGCTGCTCCTACGCAGCGGCCAGGCGGGGCCCGCCCCCATCGACCGACCCACCGTTGCCGAGAAGACGTCGGCGTGGACCGCGAACAAGCGACCCGAGGAGGCACACGATGCAAACGACCCGTCCACACAGCCGACGATCATGGGCAGCCCACCGATCGCGAGCGGGCTTTACCCTCGTCGAGCTGCTGGTCGTAATCACGATCATCGGCATCCTTATGGCCCTGTTGATCCCAGCGGTGAATTCCGCCCGGGCGGCGGGTCGGCAAGCGGAGTGCCTGAACAACATCCGCCAACTCGCCATGGCGATGATCAACTACGAGCTCGCGAAGGGCAAACTCCCCGGCTACTCAAACCCCGTCAAGCGGAGCGACCAGAGCTTTGTCACGCTGACGGTAAATGCCGGCGACAGCACACTAGACGGATCGCGGTTCAACAGCGCGGCGTTGTCTTCAGACTCTCGGCTGAGCTGGATCGCGGTCATGCTGCCGCAGCTCGAGCAGGACGCCGTGTGGGACGCGGCGGTGGACGCCACGGTGCTGCCGGCAGCCGACTTGTCGCTGGTCCGCCGCGTCGACCAGTTCATCTGCCCGTCCGACACCGACCTCAGCACGCTGCCCGACGCGGCGGGAACCTCCTACGTCGCGAATACCGGCGGCTGGGACTACGAAGACGGTGATCTCCTCGCGGCTGATGGCGACCCTGACCGCGGCGACATCTCCGCCAACGGGCTTTTTCTGAACCTGTCGGTACGCAGCGCGGCCGACCCGAAGCCGAGTGTCCGGACCAGCAACCTTAAGGACGGCGCCCCGATGACGATCATGTTCGCCGAGAACATCCACAAAGTCGCCGACGGCGCCCCGGTCGAAGAGAGTTACAGCTGGTGCGGCGTGACCGCCGGAACGACGTTGTTTGGCGAGCAGCAGCTCGGCATGGTGTGGGTCACCCCCGCCGGCACGACCTCGCCTATCACGCAAAACGACAGCGGCACGATCAACGACCGGACGCAAGCGGCGATCAGCCAAGAAGGGCCAACGCCCGGTTCTCACCAAGTGTACTACCCGACCTACGCCCGACCCGCGAGCAACCACCCCGGCGGCGTGTTCAACGCGGCGTTTGCTGATGGCCACGCCGAATCGATCCGCGCGGACATCAGCTACAGCGTCTACCAGCGCCTGCTGACCAGCAACGGCCGAAAGTGCGCGTACCCGCCCGAACGCTCGGATACCGGGGTCGTCGCCGACTACCGCAACGCCGGGGCCCTGGTCGAAGCGGACTACAAGTAGCGGCGGCTCAACGGCAACGCTCGGAGGGCCCAGGCCACGGCTAAGAAGAACAAGAACGCGAAGAAGAAGGCGGATGACGACCCCAACCAAAAGGTCATCGCCAACAACCGAAAGGCCCGGCACGAGTACGAGGTGCTGGAGCATCTGGAGTGCGGCATCGTTCTGGTGGGGAGCGAAGTGAAGAGCCTGCGCGAAGGCAAGCTGTCGCTGGACGAAGCCTACGGACGGGTCGAGCGCGGCGAGGTTTGGCTCATGCAGTGCGACATCCAGGAGTACACGTTCGCCAACCGCCAGAACCACGACCCGCGGCGCCGGCGGAAGCTGCTGATGCACCGCCGTGAGATCAAGCAGTTCGCCGGCAAGGCGTACGAGAAAAACCTCACTCTGGTGCCGCTGAAGATGTATTTCAAGGAGGGCAAGGCGAAGGTGCTAATGGGAATCTGCAAGGGTAAAAAAACGTACGACAAGCGCGAGTCGCTGAAGAAGAAAGACATGCAGCGCGACATCGACCGCGCGCTACGCGGCCGATGACCCGACGTTCGAACCGCGGCGCCAGGCACCCTCAACGCCGCCCATGAACCCCATACCGACGCTTGTGCTGCCCGGTCTCAACGGCGCGGCGGGCATGCTCTCGCCGTTCTGCGAAGCGGCGCCGGCAACGCACCACGTGGCGGCGCTCGACCTTCCGACGAACCTTTCTACTTATGCTTCGATGGCCGATCACTTTGATCGCCGCGTTGCCGAAGGCGGCGCGGCGCTGCTGGTCGCCGAGTCTTTTTCCGGCCCGCTCGCGGTGATGCTCGCCGCCCGCCACCCATCGGCGGTCCGCGCCGTCGTGCTGGCCGCCTCGTTTGTCACTTCCCCGATGCCTTCGTTCGCTCGGCTGCTGCCGTGGTCGCTGCTGCTGCGGGTGCGCGTTTCCAGTACAGCCGAGCGGAAAAGCATGCTGGGCGACGATTGCACCGCGTCGCAGGTCGAAGCGTTGCGGTCCGCCACGCGAGCGGTCCCGGTGCGGACGCTCGCCGGAAGGATTCGGCAGATGATCGACGCCGACGAAGCCGACCGGCTGCGGCGGCTCACGTGCCCGGTCGTTTACTTGCGGGCGGCCGCGGAACGGCGGATTCCCGACCGCTGCGTCGAAGCGATTCGTCATCAAGCCCGCAATCCGACTGTCCACACGATCGACGGGCCGCACCTGCTGCTGGAAAACAGGCCGCAAGCAGTCTGGCGCCACATCTTGGCTTCAATTGACCAGAGCACGTACCGGTAGCGATACGCAGCGGCAACCGGTTGAATCGATCGACTACTCCTCGGCGGGCGGGGCGGCTAGCACCGCCGCAACGGCTTGGCCCGTGGCGTTGTAGTTCACTGAGACAAAGGCCGGGGCGCCGGTCGGTGTTGTCTCGGTGACAACGGTGACCGGGCAGGACGGGTCGGTCTTCTCGTGGTTGATCGTCGCGGGGATGAGGCCGCGCTCGAGGGCCAGCAGTCCAACAAGTAGCTCGACCGCCCCGCCGGCGGCCCCGAGGTTGCCGAAGTAGCTCTTGGGCGCGGTGACGGCGACGTCGCCCAGCGCGGCGTGGATGGCGGTCGCTTCAAGGGGGTCCTCGACCAACGAAGCCATGCCATGCGCGTTGACGCAGCCGATCCCCCCGGCGTTCAATCCAGCGGCGTCGACCGCGGCTGCGATCGCGGCGCGGATCGAGTCGCCGGTAAAACCGCCGCGGTCGAGGCTGCGCTCGCTGCGGCTGGCGACGCTCAAGACCTCGGCGACGGGGCGGGCGCCGCGCCGCAGGGCGTGCGAGCGGCTCTCGAGGACCATCATCGCCGAGCCCTCGCCGCAGACGGGCCCCCTCCGCGACGCGTCGAACGGCCGGCACGCGGTGGCGGGGTCTTCACCCGTCTGCCAGAACGGTGCGCTCTCGGTCCACATCGGCTCGGTCATGTGGAGCCGCCGGCTGCTGCCGCCGGTGATCATCACGTCGGCGTCGCCGCGGCGGATGGTGTCGGCTGCCTCGCCGAGGGCGAGCAGCGCCGACGCGTCGGCGTGGGCGATCGTGTTGGTGGGTCCGCGGGCGTCGCGGCGGATGCCGATGTGGCACGCCGACATGTTGGGCAGGTACTTGAGCATCCACAGGGGGAAGAGCTCGCGCATGCCCGCGGCGCCCCACTTCGAGAAGTCGAACCTTCGGTCGTCGCCCAGACTGGTGTGGTAGGGCTTCTCGAGCTCGGTCATGTCGCAGTACATGAGCCCGGCGCCGCACACGACGCCCATCCGCTCGGGGTCGACATCGGCTTCCTCCAGGCCGGCGTGTTCCCACGCCTGCTCGCCTGCGGCGAAGGCCCACTGGATCTCGTCCGCCATGACCTTGAGGCTCTTGCGCGGCTTGACGAACGCCTTGGCGTCGAAGCCGACGACCGTGCCGCCGTACGGTGCGTGCCAGCCCGCCTCGGCGAGGTCGTCGATCCGGCGGACACCGCTCGTCCGGGACGCGACGGACGACCAGACTTCTTCAAGCCCGACGCCGATCGGGCAGACGGCGCCCATGCCGGTGATGACGACTGACTCTGCCACGGCGGTGGTTGTTCCTGTGGGGTTTCCGCTGGCGGTGGGCGGCCGTGCCCGAGCTTGTGATGACCCGGACGACCCGACTTCGGCCGATCGCCCGCAACCGGTCCAGCCGGCGCCGCCGATAAAGCTTGACGCCCCGCCGGTCGAACGCCGCCAGTTTAGGTGGTCCGACGGGCGGGGCTCAACAACCGCCCGCCCCCGCGTACATCGGCCGCCCCGGCGGCAAAAAGACTTGAGAACCGATTCGCCCGCTGCGTAGTATCAAACTAGCCGCGCAGCTCTGCCGATTGACACGGTTCTAAGGACCGGAGTTTATCATGGTTGACCCCGCCGCCCCGACCACTTCACGCCCTCGGACGGCCGACGCGTCGCCCGCCGGGACGTTCTCGCTCGCCCAAGCCCGCACCATCGTAGGCGAGGCGTTCCGGCCGAAGCCGTGGGTCTACTGGACCGATCTGCTTGCGAGTTGGGCCGTGGCGATGGCGGCGTTTCAGGCGGTGCTCGCCCCGCCGCTCGACGCGCTCGGCCCGTACGCCTGGCCGGCGCGGGGCGCCTGCTTCGTCGTCGCGGCGCTGTTGATCTACCGGTGCTCGCTGTTCATCCACGAGCTGATGCACCTGCCCGAGAACAAGATGCCTCGCTTCCGCCGGGCGTGGAACCTGCTGTGCGGGGCGCCCTTCCTTATCCCCTCGTTCGTCTACCTGACGCACATCCACCACCACCGCCGCAAGCACTACGGCACCGAGGAAGACGGCGAGTACCTGCCGCTGTCGAGCCGCTCGCCGTGGCACATCGTCTGGTACCTCGCGCAGAGCCTGTTCATCCCGATCCTGGCCGTCGTGCGGTTCGGCGTGCTGACCCCGCTGACCTGGTTCAATACGCCGCTGCGCGACTGGGTGCTGCGCCACGCGTCGAGCATGATCATCGACCCGGCGTACCTCCGCCCGCTGCCGACCGCCAAGGCGCTCCGCACGATCCGCTGGCAGGAGTTTTGCGTCTTTGTCTACATCGTTGGCTTCGGCGTGCTGATCTACCGCGGCGCCTTCCACGGCGGGATCGTCAACCCGTGGGTGCTACTGCAGGCGTACCTGACCGGCGTGCTGATCGTGACCGTCAACGCTGTGCGGACGCTGGGCGCCCACCGCTGGCTGAACAAGTCCGAGGACGAGATGACGTTCGTCGAGCAGCTGGTCGACTCGGTCAACTACGACCGCGGCTGGCTAGCATACATCTGGGCCCCCGTCGGCCTGCGGTACCACGCCTTGCACCACCTCTTCCCCTCGATGCCGTACCACGCACTCGGCACAGCCCACCGCCGGCTGATGGCCCAGCTGCCGGCCGACTCGCCCTACCGCGAGACGGTCAGCCCGTCTCTCTGGGACGAGTTCTCGAGCCTCTGGCGCCGGGCCGCCGCGTCGCAGCAGCCGCGGCCGATGCGGCAGCAGAAGTTCCCGTTCGCGCACGGGCACTAGCATCACCGGCGCCGATCGGCGTTGCCGAACAACGACGGCTGTCCGTAGACTCAGCACCCTCTCTCTTTCGCATTCCAGATGGACGTGGCGCCATGCTTATTGCAAAGTGCCTTGCGGCGGTTGCGATTTACCAGGGTTGCTGGAACTTGACCGCCACCAAAGGCGTCAAAGAGATCAACCGGCTTAAGCATGACGAGATGAATGGTTTCTTCGACGCTTCGAGGTCTCGTTCGCCGGCGCCGTTTGTCGCCGCGACTACTACTATTGGGTTTGGGATCGACGCCTTCTGTACGTATCGGGGTGATCACTACTACCTTTGGCGCCCCTCGGGTCACTGGCGCATCACAACCCGGCATGGAACCGGATTCGTAGGTTATTGACGGGAGCTAGCCAAGCGACGCCTGATCGCGCCTCAAGTTGCCGCTCTAGCAGAAGGTCGCTACACAATGTGGCAGTGCTCTTGTTACCCGAGCGACCTGGACTGAAAGGCTCTCGTATGCTGTCGCGCGTAGTCGTGCTAACGGCCGTTCTGTCGGCGCCGACTTTGGCGAGCGCTTGCACGTGCTTCTTCGTGCACAACGATTCCGTTTCGCTCTTCGCGCGGAACTACGACTGGGGCCTCGAGCGGGGCGTGCTGATGGTCAACAAGCGGGGCGTCGCGAAGACGGCGTTCTCGTTCGAGAAACCCGCCGAGTGGACCAGCAGTTACGGCAGCGTCACCTTCAACCAGTACGGGCGCGAGTTCCCCAACGACGGCATGAACGAGGCGGGACTGGTCGTCGCGGTGATGTGGCTCGCCGAGACCCGCTACCCCGCCGCCGACGACCGGCCAAGCGTCACCAGTGCCCAGTGGGTGCAGCATCAGCTCGACACGGCGGCGACCGTCGCCGAAGTGATCGCCAGCGATCGGCGGGTGCGGGTCATGCCGACCGCCGGCGCCCCGGTCCACTACCTTGTCGCCGACGCATCGGGCGCCGCCGCGGTGATCGAGTGGGTCGGCGGCGAGCGACGCGTGTACACGGGCGACTCGCTACCGGTCCCCGTGCTCACCAACGACACCTACCCGCGGTCGGTCGACTACCTCCGCAAGCACGAGGGCTTCGGCGGCGACCGGCCCGTGTCGGTCTCGCGGATGTCGCTCGACCGCTTCGTCCGCGCGGCCCGGGCAACGGCCGCGGCTTGCTCGTCAGACGACTGCTCGACGGACCAAGTATTCCGAGGGCTGGCCGGCGTCGCTCAGGGCGAACGAACCAAGTGGAGCATCGTCTACGACAACCGCCACCGCACGGTCCGTTTCAAAACGCTCTCGTCGCCCGCCTTGAAGCGGGTTTCGCTGGCGGCGCTCGACCTGACGACCAACTCGCCGACGAAGGTGCTCGGCGTCGCAACCGCCGACGCGGGCGATATCGCCCCGCGGTTCGTCGACTACGATACGCAGCAGAACCTCCGCGAGATCAACGCCGCCTTCGACGCGACGTTCTTCCTCAGCGCGTGGCCGAAGGCGATGCGCGAACGCCTAGCCAGGTACCCCGAAGCGATGTGCCGGCCCGTTGCCGCTTCGGTCGCAAAGTAGCGGACTAGGCCGGGCTGACCGGGATCACGCCGTTGGCTACAAGACACGGTCGTAGACGCGGTACTCCTTGTACCGCTTCGCGCCGCCCTTCTCGAGGGTCTTCCGCGACAGGTCGTTCGATTCCAGCACCCACGAGAACTCGGCCTCGCTCAGGCCGTACGCAAGCGCCGGCTGCAACAGCCCCACGCCCAGCACGACGCCGACGCCCCAGCCCTGGTACTCGGGCAGGACGTTCGTGCTGAGCAGCCGCAGCCGCTTGATCGACCGCTTGTTCCGAAGCAGGGTGAACCAGCCGAACGGGAAGAGCCGCCCGTCAATCTGCTTGATCCGCGGGTTGTAGTCGAGCAGCCCGAACATCGTGCCGATCGGTCGGCCCTCGTGCTCGGCGACGATCGCCAGCTCCGGCACGATCAGGTGCCGCAGGTCGCGGGCGAGCTGGGTGATCTCCCCCTTCGACAGTGGCACGTAGCCCCAAGTGCCGGCGAGCGCTTGGTTGTAGATGTTGAGGAACATCTCGACCTCCGCCAAGAACCGCTTGCGGTTCATCATGCGGAGCGTCACGCCGAACCGCTCGCGGATGTTGGCGTCGAGCGACAAGATTTTCTTGTCGTTCTTCATGTTCCGCAGCATCTCCAAGTCGCCCCAAAACGCGTACAAGTCCTGCGCCTTAGTGAAGCCGGCCGCCTCGACCAAGTCGGCGTAGTACGGCCGGTTGCGGGTCATCATGAAGAACGACGGCGTGTCGAACCCAGTGATCTGCAGCCCCCACTCGTAGTTGATCGCCGGGTTGGCGGGCCCACGCACGTCGGTCATGCCCCGCTCGCGGAGCCAGCCGAACGCGTGCTCGAACAGCGGGCCAGAAACCGCTTGGTCGTCCACCGACTCGAAGAAACCAAAGAAGCCCCGCTTCTCTTCCGACCACCGGTTGTGGGCGTGGTTGACGATCGCCAGCAGCCGCCCGACCGGCTCGCCGCCCCGCGTGGCGAGCAGCGGAAGCGCGTCGGCATCCTCATAAAACGCGTGCCTGGCGAAGCCGCACAGTTTCTTCTGGTTGTCGCGGATCGGCGGCGTCCAGTGCTCGTCGCCGACGTTGATCTTCCACGGCAACTCGAGGAACTGCTTCCGCTGACGTCCGGTCGTGACCGGTTGGATATCGACGGGCAAGGGAGGATTCGGGGGTCGGGGGGCACGGGTCGGGGAAGCGCGATCGCCCCCCTCTCGCAACGCGCAGCTCATCTTGAAAGTATCGCGTGAGCGTGAGAGTTTACCCGCGACAGCAAAGGGCCCCCAGGCCAACCGGCAGGCCCGCGTCCCGCGCCCCCCAACCCCTCGCCCCGTCCTGTGCCTACCGCCCTCGTCACCGGCGCCAGCGGATTCATCGGCCCGAGGCTTGTCTCGCGGCTGCAGCGCGGCGGCCGCGACGTGGTTTGCCTTGTGCGTGGCAGTTCGAAGACCGACCGCTTGGCCCCGCTCGGCGTGCGGCTGGTGGTGGGCGACGTTACAGACGCCGCTAGCCTGCCCGCGGCCCTGGAGGGAATCGACGAGGTCTACCACCTCGCCGGCAAGCTGCACGCATCCAAGCTGGACGACTACTTGGCTGTCAACGAAGCGGGCGCCGGGAACCTCGCCCGAGCGTGCGCCACGCGCGAAACGCCGCCCATCATCGTGAACGTCAGCTCGCTGGCGTCCGCCGGCCCGTCGCCAAAGGGGGGCGCCCACGCGGAAGGCGACCCCTGGCGGCCGATCTCCAAGTACGGCAAGAGTAAGTTGGCCGCCGAGGATGCGTTGCGCCCCTTCGCCACGGACGTGCCGATCACCTCCGTCCGCCCGCCAGTAGTCTTCGGGCCGGGCGACAAGGATGGCTTCATCATGGTGCAAGGCCTCCGCCGGTCGCGGCTGCACCCGGTGCCGAACAAGTCGGGTTTGCCCCTCTCGCTGATCCACGCCGACGACCTGAGCGAAGCGCTCGCCCTGGCGGGCGAGCGGGGCGAGCGGATGGCGCCCCGCCAAGCCGCTGGCGACCCGACCGGCCTTTACTACGCCGCCGACCCGACGGTCAGCAGCTGGGCCGACGCCGGCCGTATGGCCGCCGCGGGGCTCGGCATCGAAGTCCTGGTGCTCAAACTCCGCAAGTGGCCCTTTTTGATCCCCGCACTCGTCGGCGACCTCGCCGGCAAGCTCTCGGGCAAGCCGTCCGTCTTTGGCATGGACAAGCTGCAAGAAGCCTCAGCCACGGGCTGGGTCTGCTCGGTCGACAAGATCGCCGGCGGCTTAGGCTTCCGCCCCGCGGCGTCGCTCGAAGAACGCTACGCCCAAACCATCCAGTGGTACCGCGACGCGGGGTGGATCTAATCGCGAGTTGGCTTGCGCGTTGAAAGGCTCACGCGGTATGGCTCTCAGATGTACCACATCGGCTCATTGGAAACCGTCGAGCGCTCTAGCAGGCCGGCGAGCGAGAGCGACTCCAGTCGGCGGCGTTGGGCGTGGCGGAGGTCCTCGCAAACCGAGTGCAGGGCGACGGCTAGCGGGCTGCTGCACGCCGAGCCTTCTGCCGGCACGACCGAGCCCTCAGTAGCGGTGACCACCTCGGCGAGCGACACCTCTTCCGGCGCCCGGGCAAGGCGGTAGCCGCCCGACGCGCCGCGCGTGCTCACGACCAGCCCCGCCCGACGCAGGTCCTGCAGGATCTGCACGAGGAACCCCTCGGGGATCGACTGCTTGGCCGACAGCGACTTCAGCGGCGCCGGCCGCCCCGTGTCGTGGTCGGCGGCGAGCTGCAACATCGCCAGGCAGGCGTACTCGGTCTTGGCGGAGAGCTTCATTGCGAAGGCGGGGGCGGAAAGCGGAGGGGCGCAAGACGCCGCCGGCCCTAGCCGACTCCGCCTTTCCCCTTCGACTTTCCGACTTTGCTAGATCCCGCTCCCGTCGGATTCGAGGGTGTGCAGGCCACACTCGGTCTTGCCGGCGCCGGCCCAGCGGCCGGAGCGTTCGTCGTCGCCGGTCGTCTTCTGCGTGCACGGCCAGCAGCCGACGCTCTGGTAGCCCTGGTCGTGAAGCGGGTTGTACGGCACGCCCTCGGAGACGATCCGCCGCCAGACGTCTTTGCCGGTCGCGTTCGCTAGCGGGCTGATCTTCACCAGGCCGAACTTCTTGTCCCAGCCGACGATCGGCTGCCCAGCGCGGACCGCGCTCTGGTCCCGGCGGATGCCGCTCATCCAGGCATCCATCCCCTGCGCGGCCCGCTCGAGGACCTTGATCTTGCGGTCGTGGCAGCAGCGGTCCGGGTCGGACTTGTAGAGCGGGCCGGCGTGCTTGGCTTCGTACTCGGGCACGCTCAGCTCGGGCGACAGCAGATCGATCTTCAGGCCGTACTTCCGAGAGACACGGTCCGCCAAGTCGAGCGTCTCTTGGAACTGGTAGCCGGTTTCGAGGTTGAAGATGTACGTCTCGGGGGCGATGCGGGCGAGCATCGAAAGGATCAAGCAGCCCTCGGGCCCGAAGGCGGTGCCCATCGCCAGCTTCGGCGAGAAACGCCCGGCGGCCCAGGTAAGGATTTCCTCGGGCGTCGCCGTCTCGAGCCGCTCGCTCGCCTCGCGGAGCTCAGCTAGCAGCTCGTCGCTGGGGTGGCGAACGACCGGTTGTCGGTCAGCAGGAGGAACCACGGAACCGGTACCGTAAGTTGTTTCCTGAAAATTGGTTACTGCGTTCATTGGGTGAACGTCGTACGGGTGAGATCGAGCATAGGACTATATATTATTAAATTGACTATTGTAGTCAAGTATCGGTCTCTTCGCATCTCTACCCCAGTCTGTCTCCTGGGGTTCGCCGAGAGTTCGACGCAGCGGTAGCTAGCGGGCTAACAACGCTAGTTTCTCGCTCGGCCGGAGAGTGCGGCCAACGCAGAAGACTCGATGGCCGAAGGGCTCTGGAATCGGCTGCTTGCGGAGCGTTCGCCAAGACCGTCGCTACTTCGCCACCGACTTTGCTCGGAGCTCGTCAACGGTCCTCTCGAGCCTTTTCTGGTCCTTCTGAAGTTCCCGCACAAGGGTGCGGAGCTCGCGAACCTCTTTGGGGGCGGCGACCGCCTGGTCGTTGATCTGATCGATCGCCTTTTTCGCCGCCTCGCCGACGCGGTCGTTGCCGCCGTCGGCGAGGTCGCTCAAGAGGGGCACAGCGCGGACATCACCCAGTTCGCCCAGCGCTTCGACGGCGGCTTGGCGAACACGTCGGCCGGGATCGGTGAGGCTATTGCGGAGGAAGTCGAGTGCCGGCGTGCGGTCGTCGGCGTGCTTGTAGAGCTTGGCGACCGCCGCCAAACTGCCAGCGTAGGTGCGGGCGCCGAAGTCGATCCGGCGGGTTCGTAGCGTTTCGAGCACTTGGTCGCGCAGCGAGGCGTCTTGAAGGTCGGCAGCGGCCCTGAGCGCGGCGAGCGGGACTTCATCGCGGAGCGAGTCGGCGGTCATGCCGCGGGCGACGACGGGCGCCACCTTCTCGGCGGCGAACTTGCCGAGCCCGCGGATCGCGGCCGCGGCGACCGCCGGGTTGGGCTCCTCCTGAGCGATGCTCAGCAGCAGGTCAACCATCTCGGGTCGGTAGAAGCGGGCGATGTCCTTGACGACCTGCTGACGGACGCGGGCGTCGTCCTGAGCGACCGAGCGGCGGAGGGCGGCCAACGCCCCGTCGGTGCCGAGCTTCGCAAGCGCCTTCGACGCCGCGATCCGCACTCCGTAGAACGGGTCGCCATTGAGCGCTCCGGCGAGCGCGGCGACCGACTTCTTGTTGTCCTTCCTGCCGAGCGCCTCGGCGGCGAGGACGCGGCCGATCACGTCGTTGTCCAGCTCGAGCTGCCGCTCAAACATCGCCTGCGGCTTTGCAAAGTCAACCTTCGCGAGGATCGTGTACTCGGGATCGAAGCGCACCAGGTCCGGCTTCTTTTCGAGGGGGACGTAGAAGTCGTGCGCCGCGCCGGTGATCTCGACAGCGTGGTCGACCGTCTCGCCTGCGGAATGGAAGCGGACCACCGCCGGCAGGTGAAACATCATGACCTCATCGCTAACCTTCTGCGTCTGCTCGACGCGGACGTGGGCGAGCTTCTCTTTCGGCAGCCACTTGTGCGACACCTTCAAGCGTGGGGCGCCGCCGTGGTAGACCCACTGATCGAAGAACCGGTCGAGCGAATTGCCCGATGCGTCTTCGAGCTCCGCGAGGAGGTCTGGCGTCGAGACGCTTGTGAGTGCGTGCTTCTGCAGGTAGCTCTTGATCGCCCGGCGGTAGACGTCTTTGCCGAGTTGGCTGCGGAGCATGTGCAGCACCCAACTCCCCTTGGGGTACGCGCGGTAGTCGAACTGCTGCCAAGGGTCGGTGTAGCCCCGCCAAACGATGGGGCGGGTGTCGTCCCCGCGGTTGAGGATTCGGCCGGCGGCGTCGCGGTACAAGCCGTATAACATCTCGTCGTGGCCCAACCGGTGTCCCTTGTAGAGGTGGGTGTAGTAGGTCGCGAAGCCCTCGTTCAGCCAAAGGTTGGCCCAGTCCTCGCACGTGACGTAGTCGCCGAACCACTGGTGAGCCGTCTCGTGGGCGTCGAGCCCGCGGCTGCTGTAGATGTTCTCGGTCTCGCCGCTGAAGATGGTCCGGTGCGTGAGCGTGGTGAGCGTCGTGTTCTCCATGCCGCCGGAGTTGAAGTCGCGGATCGTGACCTGGTCGTACTTGTCCCACGGGAACTTGACGCCGATCTCCTCTTCGTAGAACGCCATGATCTGGTCGGTGTCGGCGAAGGCGTTGGCCGCGTGCTCGGCGAGTGACGGCTGGCTGAAGAACCGCAGCCGCAGGTCGCCGTGCGCCTTCTCCAGCTTCTCGAAGTAGCCCGCGACAAGGCAAACCAAGTAGCTCACGTGCGGCTTCTCTTGCACCCAGTGCACCGCCTTGAGTCCGGTCGCCGCGTCGACCGACTCGGAGACGACCCGGCCGTTCGAAAGGACCGTCATGTCGGGCTTAACGCGGCAGATCACCTCGGTGCTCGACCGCTCATTGGGGTAGTCAACGCAGGGGAACCAGTGCGGAGCCTCGTGCGTTTCGCCCTGCGTCCAGATGTGGTCGTCGCCGGCGGGGTAGCCCATCTTCTCCGTGCGGAAGTAGAGCCCCTTCTTCGGCTCCGCCGTGTAGCGGACCGTGACGCTCGCCTGCTGGCCAACAGGGATCGGCTCGGCGAAGAGGATTGTCAGGTCTTCGTCGGTTGACACGTATTCGGCGATCTTCCGGCTAGCGGTGACCTCGGCGACTCGCAGCCGCACGGCGTTGAGCCGCAGCTGGCCGACCGGCTTGCTGATCGGCGTGAACGTGACGGTCGTCGAGGCCTGGAGCGTCTGCTCCTCGAAGTCAGGCGTGACGTCGATCTTGATCCACAGCACGTCGACCAGCCGATCGGGCGCGTACTTCCCACTGGTCTGCCCGTCGGCGTCCTCCGCTGCCGCCGCTCGCCAGTGGTCGGCGTGGGCGCCCTCGCAGTAGCGACAGACGGCGACTTCTTCCGCCGCCGCGAGGTCGACGAACAGCAATGTGGGAGCAAAGAGCGAGAGCGGAAACAGCAAGCGATGCATCGGCTTGGCGGGTGGGGTCTAAGCGGGAGGGGTGGAGGATGCGAGGACGCCACACTTTCGGTGCAGCGGCGTCCACTTAAGTATACGCTGCGGGGAGCCAGAACACCCCCGAAGTAACGGCGTGGCCCAGCGCTCGTTACCACCGATCGGCGCTCCGCTACGCGTC
>JBCCZD010000005.1:0-36757 GCA_039188275.1 Planctomycetota bacterium | reverse complement strand
GCGGTCTTCAACCTCTACCAATACGGCTACGGCGCGGCGTTGTCGATGGTCATCTTCGCCATGCTGCTGGGCTTCAGCGTGCTGTTCCTGAACAAGACCAACGCGGCGGAAGGGGTTTGACCGCCGCGATGCAAGGCAACTCAGGACTCAAAGAACCGCTGTTCCTCACCGCCGCCCGGCACGGGGTGCTGCTGGTGTTTGTGTCGATTGCGCTCTGGCCGGTGCTGGACGTGATCGCCATCTCGCTCCGGCCCGGCGACCGCCTCCGCACGACCGAACTCGAGCTGCTGCCGGCCGACTGGACGCTCGACTCGTACCGGCAGCTTCTGTCCGAGCAGCCGTTTCTGCGGTGGATGGGCAACTCGCTGCTGGTCTCCGCCGCGGTTACGCTAACCGGGGTGGCGCTGGCGTCGATCGGCGGCTACGCGTTTAGCCGGTTCAGGTTTGTCGGCCGGCAGGCGATGATGGTGTCGATCCTCACCACGCAGATGTTCCCCGCCACGATGCTGCTGCTGCCGCTCTACCTGATGATCGCCAAGCTGGGGCTGATCAACACGTTCGCGGGCCTGGGCGTGTTCTACACGTCGACCGCCCTCCCGTTCTGCATCTGGCAGATGAAGGGCTTTTATGACACGATCCCGGTGTCGCTCGAAGAGGCGGCCCGCATCGACGGCTGCACGCGCTGGGAGTCGTTCGCCAAGGTGATCCTGCCGCTGGCCGTGCCGGGGCTGGTGATCACCGCGCTGTTCAGCTTCATGACCGCGTGGAGCGAGTACCTGGTCGCCGCTCAGGTGCTGCAAGACACGGAGATGTTTACCCTGCCGCTCGGCCTGAAGAGCTTCCAGGCCAGCATGTCGACGCAGTGGGGCCTGTACGCCGCGGCCTCGATCTTGGTAAGCGTGCCGGTGGTCATCGTGTTCATCCTGCTGAGCAAGCACCTCGTCGGCGGCCTAACCGTTGGTGGGGTGAAGGAGTAGGGAGATGTGGGGATGCTGGCAATTGAGGGGTCTTCGTCCCGCAGGGCTTGAGTTTTTGATGGGATACGACGTTCACCTAACTCGCGCAGCCCGTTGGCTCGAGTCGGAAACGGCGCCTATCGCCCTAGACGAATGGCTTGAGTACGTCGAAGCCAACGAAGGCTTTCGTCACGATGGCTTCGCAGTGGCGACAGTAGATGGTTCGATTCTTCGAGTCGAGAGCGAGGGCCTCTCCGTCTGGACAGCCTATGGCAAGAACCGACCAAACGGGGGTTAAGCATGGTTTGACCATACCGAAGGTCGGATCGTCGTGAAAAACCCCGATGAGGAGATCTTGCTACGCATGCAATCAATCGCCGAACACTTTGACGCGCAGGTCCAAGGTGATGAAGAAGACACACTAGTGGAACTGCTTCAAGGCAGACGGAAGATGCAGCGTCGCCAGTGGTGGCGTTCCTGGTAGCCGAGTTGCCATCCCCTGCATCTCCATCGTCATCCCCCTATCTCCCTACCGTCGGAATAGTCGAAAGAAACTGTGGCCAGCGTAACCCTCACCGGCGTCAACAAGGTTTACCCCGACGGCTTCCACGCCGTGCGGGACGTGTCGGTTGACATCGCCGACGGCGAGTTCGTCGTGCTGGTTGGGCCGAGCGGGTGCGGCAAGAGCACCACGCTGCGGATGGTCGCCGGGCTAGAGGACATCAGCTCGGGCGAGATCGCGATCGGCGACCGCGTGGTGAACCGTGTCCAGCCGGGCGACCGCGACATCGCCATGGTCTTTCAGAACTACGCCCTCTACCCGCACATGACCGTGCGGCAGAACATGGCGTTCGGGCTGAAGATGCGGAGGACCCCCAAGGCGGAGATCAACACGCGCGTCGCCGAGGCGGCCAAGATGCTCGCCATCGAGCCGCTGCTCGACCGCCGGCCACGGGCCCTCTCGGGCGGCCAGCGTCAACGCGTGGCGCTCGGCCGCGCGATCGTCCGCCAGCCCGCGGCGTTCTTGTTCGACGAACCCCTCTCGAACCTCGACGCCAAGCTCCGCGGCGAGATGCGGACCGAGATCGCCGGGCTGCACGACCGGTTGCGGTCGACCATGATCTACGTCACGCACGATCAGGTCGAGGCGATGACGCTCGGCGATCGGCTCGTGCTTATGAAGGACGGCGTCGTGCAACAGCAGGGGGCGCCGCTGGAGGTCTACAGCCGGCCGGCGAATCGCTTTGTCGCGACCTTCATCGGCAGCCCGGCGATGAACCTCTTCGAGGGCGAAGTCGCCGGTGGCGTGTTCCGCCTGGCCGGCGGCGCGGGCGAGTTACCGGTCGACGGCGCACCGGCGGGCGCCGCGGTGCTCGGCGTCCGCCCCGAAGACCTGGCGCCCGCCGCCAACGGCGACCGCGTGTTCGCCCCGGCGGCGGTCAAGACCGTGGAGCACCTCGGGCACGAGACGCTGCTGCACGCGACGGTTGGGGGCGCCGCGTGCGTCGCGCGGTTGCCGGCGTCCGGCGTCGCCACGGCGGGCGAAAACGCCCCGCTCGCGGTCCGTCCCGGCGCCCACCACCTCTTCGCGGCCGACGACGAAGGCCGGCGGCTGAACTGACTCGCCACCGGCGCGCCGGCTGCTTGCCGCCGCCCCGCCCAGCGGTCAGACTAGCGTGCAGTTGGCCGTCCCGTTCGCGAGCACGCCGTGCCCTCAACCGCCCCCGCCTATTGCCGCGAAGTCGCCTTCAAAGCGTTCCGCAGGGAACTGCCCGGCGCCGGTCAACCAGCGGGACTGCTCCGTGCCGCGACCGCGATCGCGCTGCACGCCGAGCCCGAGAACAGCATTGACGCGGTCGTTGAAACCATCGAGCGGTTGTCGGCGGTTGTTCACCGTCGGCTGAAGTCGTCCAGCCCCGAGGCGGCGGTTGCCCACCTGCACGACGTCTTGTTCGACGTGGTCGGCTTCCGCGGCGCCGAGGCGGAAGACTATTACTCCCCGGGCAACAGCTACCTGCCGCGTGTGCTCCAGACGCGACGCGGCATCCCCATCACGCTGGTCCTGGTCTACCGCGCGGTCGCGGCGCCGCTGGGGCTGCGGGTCGAAGGCGTCAACGCGCCGGGGCACTTCCTCGCCGCGTTGACCTTCCGCGAGGCCAGCGGCACGCACACCGAGTACGTCGACCCCTTCCACGGCGGTGGCCTGCTGACGCGAGACGAAGCGATCGCCCGTATCGAGAGCGCCATCGGCCAGTCGATTGCCCCCGGCGTGGACCCCTTGCCGGTCGCGAGCCCAACCGACTGGCTCCGCCGGATGCTGCTGAACCTGCAAGCAATCTTCGCCCGGTCCGGTCGGGAACGCGACCTGCTCGCGATGCAAGAGCTCGAGGCGTTGCTGCTCCGCCACGCCTAGCGGCAAGGTTTAGCCGCCGCGGTCGCCATCGACCCCGGGTACCATCCAGCGATGTTCACCAGACGCAGACGCCGCCTCGGCGTAGCGACGGCCACGCTAGCGATTGGCCTCGGGCTAATGGTAGCCGGCGGCGTGCGTGGCGACATCGTTGTGCTGACCAACCGGACCGCCCAGCCGCTGGAGGTGGTTGTCAGCCCGGAGAACGAGCGGCCGTACACCGTGCGCCTTGCCAGTGGCGAGGTCACGCCCTTGCGCGGGGATTCGCCGCTGCAGATCGCCTATCAAGACGGCGGGCGGCGCCAGCCCTACACGCTTGCCCCCAACCGGGTCTACTTCTTCGGCCGGTTCGAAAGCGGTGTGCGGCTGCAAGGCGTTGGGCTGGGGGGCGACGCCTCGACCGCCGCCGGGCGGCCGCTCCCGCCCGTCGACGGAGCGGGCGACGTAGGCAACCTCGTCGTCACCGTGCGGCTGTTTGTCGACGACGACGAGCCGACGCGGCAAGTCCTTTGGGAGCAGAAGCTGCGTGCCCGCGTCGCCGAGGCGTCGGGAGTGTTGGCCAAGCACGCGGGTGTTGAGCTGCGTGTGGTAGGCGTCGGCCGGTGGGTTTCGGACAACAAGACCAACGACTTCAAAGAGACGCTCCGCGAGTTCGAGAAGAACGTCGACCCGGGAGCCGCACGCCTGGTGATCGGTTTCACGAGCCAGTACGAGGCGCCGCGCGGGCGGATCCACCTCGGCGGCACCCGCGGGCCGCTTGCTCGGCACGTCATGATCCGCGAGTGGTCGGCCCACGTCAGCGAGCGCGAGCGTCTCGAGCTGCTGCTGCACGAGCTGGGCCACTTCCTCGGCGCCACGCACAGCCCGCAGCGGGACAGCGTCATGCGGCCCGTACTGGGCGACCGCCAGTCACGCCGCAAGGGGTTCGACGTCCGGTTCGACCCGGTCAACACGCTGATTATGGGTATGGTCACCGAAGAGATGCGTCGAAGGGGGATCGACCGCTTCGGCGACTTGAGCGACGGGACCCGGCGGCGGCTAGCCCAGGTCTACGGCGTGATGGCCAAAGCGATCCCCGACGACGCCTCTTCCAAGGCCTTCCAGACGCGCGTCCGCGGCCGCCGGTTGGCGTCGCCGTCGGCTTCGACCCGGCGGGTGCTCGAAGCGGTCGTTGCGTCCGCCGCCTCGCGCGGCGACGATCCGCCCGCCGCCGGCGATCGGCTCACCGAGCGCTACGTCCGCGCGGCCGCGGCCGAGGCGGCACGCCTGCCGCCGGGCGAGGGCCCCAGGGCCTTGCTCTTGACGCTAGGAATCGCGATCGACGACTCGGCCGCGCTCGCCAAGCTGCCGATCACCCGCGGCCTGGTCGCCGACGCCGAGCCGGCGCCGCTGCGGGCGAGGCGGCTGCAAGCGCTTGGCAAGCCGACCCTCGAGGGTCGCCGCGACCTGGCGAAGCACTTCTTCGTCGCCGCGCACCTGACAGCCGCCCAGAGCGGCGAGGCGGCCGACCGGCTCGGCATGACCAAGGAGGCGCTCGACGCCAACGGTGGCAGCGGCTTCAGCTTTGCCGATGTCGCGGCCAACCGCGCGGGCATCCGCTTCGCCGAATCGGTGCTGTCGGGGCGATTGACGCCCGAGGGCCTGTCCAACTCGTTCCGCGCTGTGTTGTTCATGCCCCCGGTGGAGGGCCTGCCCGAGGGGCTTACCCGCGAGCAGCTCGTAGCGGAGTACGGCGGCCCCGGCGACAAGCGCTTTGAGGCGCAGCTCGCCAAGATCGACGCGCGGATCAACGCCCTGCTGCCGTACGCGCCGGTCGACGCCGGCCAGCTCGACCTGCCGCGCCGCAAGCAGCAACCGGCGCCCTAGCGCTGCACCCGTGCCGACCCGCCCGCGGCGAGCGCCTCGACCTCTGCCAGCGAGGCCTGGCTGACGTCGCCAGGGTAAGTAGTGAGCAGCGCCCCGTGGGCCCAGCCGAGCCGCAACGCCTGCTCCGGTTCGCGCCCGCAGAGCAGGCCGTAGATGAGCCCGCTGCAAAAGCCGTCGCCGCCGCCGATACGGTCGATGACGTCGAGTTCCATCGTCGGGCAGGTGACCCGCTCCCCCCCGCCCTCGGCGCCGTCCAGCCACAGCACGCACGACCAACGGTGCCGGCTCGTTGACTTGACTTCGCGCAGCGTCGTCGCCACGAGCTTGATGTTTGGGAAGTCGGCCTTTACCTGTTCGATCATGCCGAAGAACGCCTCGGGGTCGAGCTTCGAGGCCTTCTCGACGTCTTGACCTTTGAGCCCGAGCCCCTTCTGCAAGTCTTCCTCGTTGCCGATCAGGCAGTCGAGGTGCGAGGCGATCGTGCGGTTCATCTCGATCCCTTTCGACTCGCCGCCGGGCAGCGTTTTCCAGAGCTTGGCCCGATAATTGAGGTCGAACGACGTCACTGCGCCGGCCGCCTTGGCCGCCTGCATCCCCTCGGCGATCAGGTCAGAGGTCTTCTCCCCCAATGCGCAGTAGATGCCGCCGGAGTGGAACCAGCGGACGCCCCCGTCGAAGATCGCGGGCCAGTCGATGTCGCCCGGAGCGAGCATCGCCGCCGCCTCGTTGGCACGGTTGTAAAAGACAACCGGCGCCCGGGCGCCGTGGCCGCGGTCGCTATAAACGGTCGCGATGTTCGGCCCGCGGACGCCGTCGTGATCGAAGTGTTTGAAGAACCCGCGGACGCCCATCTCGCGGACCCGCGTCTGCACGAGTTCGCCGATGCCGTTGTCGACCATGGCCGTCACGATGCCGGTCCGCAACCCGAAGCAGCTCGACAGGTTCGCGGCGCAGTTGTACTCGCCGCCGGAGACGTGCACGGCGAAGCTGCCGGCCTTGCGGAACGGTGTGATGCCGGGGTCGAGTCGGTGGACCATCGCGCCCAGGGAGAGGAAGTCGAGCTGGCAGTCGTCGGCGGGACGGAGACTGAGTGCGGGCATGAGGGGCAGTGGCTCACGGCTTCAGGCCTTGGCGTCGGGCTTTGGCGTGGGGCCAAGCGTTGGGGCAATTAAACCCTGCCCAAGGCGGGAGGAGGTTCGCTAAGATGATCCGCAGCCGCCGGCGGGCGGTCAAGGCGCGGCGCGAAGACGGCGCCGGTCGTGCTTGCTCTGTAGCCCCGATTCGAAGGGATCCTCTGTGTCCGAGCTCTGCGATTTTGGCCTGATCGGCCTCGCCGTGATGGGCGAAAACCTGGCCCTCAACGTCGAGAGCCGCGGCAACAAAGTAGCGGTCTACAACCGCACGACCAGCGTGATGGAGGAGTTCATCGCGGGGCGGGCGGCCGGGAAGCAGTTTGTCGGGGCGAAGACGATCGAGGAACTCGTCGCCGCCTGCTCGCGGCCGCGGAAGATCATGATCATGGTCAAGGCGGGACCGGCGGTCGACGCGGTCATCGAGTCGCTCAAGCCGCACCTCGACCCGGGCGACATCATCATCGACGGCGGCAACACCTACTACGCCGACACCGAGCGGCGGACCAAGGAGGTCGAGGAAGCCGGGTTCTTGTTCTCCGGCACGGGCGTCTCCGGCGGCGAGGAGGGCGCCCTGCTCGGGCCGAGCCTGATGCCGGGCGGCTCGCCGGACAGCTGGCCACACCTCAAGCCGATCTTCCAGGCGATCTCGGCCAAGGTCGGCCCCAACAACGACATCCCCTGCTGCGAGTGGGTCGGCCCGCGCGGCGCCGGGCACTACGTCAAGATGGTGCACAACGGCATCGAGTACGGCGACATGCAGCTCATCTGCGAGGCGTACTTCCTGATGAAGGAGGCGCTCGGCTTGTCGAACGACGAGCTGTACGACGTCTTCGCCGAATGGAACAAGGGGGACCTCGACAGTTATTTGATTGAGATCACGCGGGACATCTTCTCGGTGAAGGACGAAGAGACCGGCGAGTACATGGTCGACATGGTGCTCGACCGCGCCGGCGCCAAGGGGACCGGCAAGTGGATGAGCCAGCTCGCCCTCGACCTCGGCGTGCCCAGCACGCTGGTGACCGAGGCCGTCTACGCCCGCAGCCTGTCGAGCTTTAAAGATCAACGCGTCAAGGCGAGCAAGTCGCTCAACGGTCCGCCCTCATCAGAATACGAAGGCGAAAAGGCAGAGTTCATTGGCCAGATCAAGGACGCCCTGTACGCGTCAAAAATCGTCAGCTACGCCCAGGGCTTCGTCCAGTTGCAGGCGGCCGCCGCCGAGCACGACTGGCCGCTGAACTACGGCGACTGCGCCCTGCTGTGGCGGGGCGGCTGCATCATCCGCGCGGTGTTCCTCGACCGCATCAAGGAGGCGTTCGACGAGAACCCGAACCTCGAGAACCTGCTGCTCGCCCCGTACTTCGAGCAGGCGGTCGAGTCGGCCCAAGCGGGCTGGCGCCACGTGGTGTCGCAGGCGGCACTGCTAGGCATCCCCACCCCGGCGTTCAGCACAGCCCTGGCCTACTACGACGGCTACCGCCGCGCGAGCCTCCCCGCCAACCTGCTGCAGAGCCAACGCGACTACTTCGGCGCCCACACCTACGAACGCGTCGACAAGCCGCGTGGGGAGATGTTCCACACGGAGTGGTTGGATTTGCGGAAGGAACCGGGCTGACGGATCGACTTACCACAGAGACACAGAGATCACGGAGTAATTCAGGAGATACGCTTAAGGTGAGGAAGGGTGCTATGGAGTATCCGTTCGTCCCAAAGTCGACTAGCAAACTTATTCCGGGGCAGTTCTGGGCTGTACCGATGGCAGATGGACGATTCGGATGCGGGCGTGTGTTGCAGCTCAATACCGAAGAAATCCCGACCAAGACTCGTGGCTTTTTTGGTGGCCTACACGATTGGGTGGGTGAATCGAAGCCAACCTCGGAAGCTATTCGCAATCGCAAACTGATCGCGTTTGGCGTCATGCACATCAAAGCCATTACGACCACCGGTGGAGCTGTCCTTGGTCACCGTGAGCTACTTCTCGACGAAATCGAGATGCCGCTGCAGACTAACGCACACGGCGGTATCGGTGTGATGATGCTAGACGGATCTAAGCACTTGCGACCGGCCGATCAGGACGAATTAGGGGCTTATCCGGTACTCAGGACATGGGGCTATAACGTCATCACCAAGCTCGCCGATCGCATGCTGGCTGGTGTAGGGTAGGTGCTCGCACCTACCTTCCCGCGTTGCTCGGCATGGCACCCGACTTACTCGGCAACCGAACAGGTGCAAAATATGAACTGGCGAGACCACATCACCGTCGACCCCGCCATCTGCCACGGCAAGGCGTGTGTGAAGGGGACGCGGGTCATGGCGTCGGTGCTGATTGATAACATTGCAGCCGGCGTGCCGATGGACGAGGTGCTCGCCAGCTACCCATCGGTAACCGCGGACGATGTCAACGCCGCGCTGGCCTACGCCGCCGACCTAGCCCGCGAACGCACCGTGCCGCTCCAGGCCGAGGCGACGTGATGGCGGCGTTCAAGATCGATGAGAACCTGCCCGCCGAGGCGGCGGAGCTGTTCCGGTCTGCCGGCCACGACGCGATGACGGTCATCGGTCAGCAACTCGGCGGCGAGCCCGATCCGCAGATCTCCGCGGTCTGCATGTCGGAAGGCCGAGCGATCGTCACGCTCGACCTCGACTTCGCCGACATCCGCAGCTACCCACCCGCCGACTACGCCGGCATCATCGTGCTACGCCTCGCCCGACAAGACAAATCGTACGTGCTCGGCGTCCTGCAACTCTTGATGCTCCGCTTAAGACAAGAGCCGCTCGCGGGTAAATTATGGATCGTCGATGAAAGTTCCATTCGCATTCGCGAATGAACGTCCTCCGTGCCCTCTGTGCTCTCCGTGGTGAATCAAAACCCATGTCCTACCTCGAAAAACTCTTCCGCTTCCAAGACCAAGCCCCGTTCGTGACCGGGCGTCGCCGGCTTTGATAGGTGGGCTCTTCTGCCGCGCTTAGCCTCGTGATAGGCTTCGCTGACAAGATCGCGGCAAGCATGTTCGGACTACCAGAGGCAGTGCCCCGGTGCCCCCCGGGGCTTTGGCGTTAACGACTTGGTCGGGTGGCAGAGTGGTCGAATGCACCGGTCTTGAAAACCGGCGTGGGGAAACTCACCGTGGGTTCGAATCCCACCCCGACCGCTTTAGCTAGCAACGACTTACGGCGATTCGCCCGCCCTCCTAACCGCGGGTCGTAAAACCAAGTCCGCCGCGAATCTGACGCACGACGCCGTTCGCACGGCGGTCTCGCTGGGTGTTTCGCCACCCTGCTGGAAGCGGATGGATCCTTGGCAAGCTCCCCCGCTTGCCGGGTCGCTGAAGCAACAGGGGCGCCGGGGGCCAGATCAAAGGCTACGCGGCGTCTCCGCCCCTTCAATGCAAGCATCGCGCGGGGTTCTCGGCGTACGGACATTGTTGCATCGGGCGATTGTGGCTAATGTCTTGCCTAAAGCTCCCGATTAGCCGGCAGCACGGAAGGCGGTGGAGGCGGCAAACGCCTCTTGCCAGCCGCCCAGCGTTCAACCGAATCACCCTCGTAGCTAGGCAAGGACCGCCGGGCTGTGCGTGTACTTTTCGTTGCGACTCCGAACAGCGTTCACACCGCCCGTTGGATCGGGCAGTTCGCCGATCTCGGATGGGACCTGCACGTTTTTCCCTCGGCCGAGTTCGCGCTGCACCCGCAGATCGGCCCGCTTCGCTACCACCCACCTCTGGGCAGCCGCAGCGCACGCCACAACCGGCACGTCCGTCAGCCGTTGCCCACGTTGTTGGCCGGGCCGTGGTTGCGTCGGGCCCGGCGGCTGTGGCCTTCGCTGTTCGAGGAGGCCAAGCGCCTCGCGGCGGTGATTGCGAAGGTTCAGCCGGACGTCGTCCACTCGATGGAGATGCAGCAGGCCGGCTACCTATCGGCCGAAGCAATGCCCCTGGTGCCCGGCCCTCGCCCACCGTGGCTGGTGACCAACTGGGGTAGCGACATCTACTTCTTCGGCCGGATGGCCGAGCACCGCGGCCGGATTGAGCACGTCTTGCGGCATTGCGACTACTACGACTGCGAGTGCGAGCGTGACCAGCAGCTCGCCCGCGACTTCGGCTACGACGGGCCGATGTTCCCGGTAACCCCCAACGCCGGCGGGTTTGACCTGAAACGCTGCGCGAGACTTCGGCAGCCGGGGCCGACCTCGGCGCGGAAGATGATCCTGGTAAAGGGCTACCAATCGTGGTCGGGCCGAGCGGTCACCGCGCTGCGGGCGATCGAGCTCGCCGCGGACGCGCTGCGTGGTTACGAGGTCGGCGTCTACTTGGCCAACGAAGACGTCGAGCTTGTCGCTGAGGCCGTCGGTGGCTCAACCGGGCTGCCGATCAAAATCCTTCCCAAGCTGCCGCACGAGGAGATGCTGCGGCGTCACGGCTCGGCGCGGATGTCGATCGGCGTCAGCGCTACCGATGGGCTGAGCACATCATTTCTCGAAGCGTTGGTGATGGGGGCCTTCCCGATCCAGTCGCACCACGCCGCGGCTGCGGAGTGGATCGAAGACGGCAAGAGCGGCCTGATTATCGACCCCGACGACCCGGGCCGTCTGGCCGAAGCGATCCGCCGCGTGGCGACCGATGACGAGCTTGTGGATAGCGCCGCGGCGATCAACGACGAAACGTGCCGCCGGCGGCTGGCGGCGGATGTTGTGCGTGAACAAGCGATCGCGATGTATCAGGCCATCGCGGATGATTCGGTCAACACCAAGACCCGTCCCGCCGATCTCGAATCCCCCCGTCAGCACAACGCAGCATGAACGCGACCAACAACCGCCGCATCGCGATCGTCTCGCACACGCTGCCACCGGACAGCAATGGGCAGGCGTTGGTGTTGGGTCGGCTGCTGGAAGGTTTCGACGCGGGCAGCTGCTGCCTGATCTCTGGCGAGGCGTGCCCCGAGACCTCGCTGCCGATCGAACACGTTAAAATCCCCGCCGGGCCACGGCTGAAGCGAATCCGCCCGCTGGAGTCGTTGATTGATCCGCTGCAGCTCTCGCTCGACCTGCGTTGGTGGTCCCGCTCGCTCGAGAAAGTCGTTCGAGACCGGCAACTGCACGCCATCGTCGCCTGCACCGGCGAGGTGTACGAGCTGCCCGCGGCCGCCCGGGCGGCGAAACGTGCCGGCGTGCCGTTCTTTCCGTACATCTTCGATTGGTACCGCTTCAAGTACAGCTGCCTCGCGGGGCTGCACGGGTGGATGATCCGCCGCTACGCCAGCCGAGCGGAAGGGCCGATGCTGCGGGCCGCGCGGCGGGTGATCGTTCCGAACGAGCCGCTGCGGGACGAGTACCAGCGGCGATACCGGGTCGCGTCGTTGATCGTCCGCAACCCGACCGACTTTGCGCCGCCCGAGAGCGTAGGCCCCGCCTGGCCCGACGAGCCCCTAACCATCTGCTACACCGGCGCTGTCTACCAAGCGCAGCTGGACGCCTTCACGCGGCTGCTGGCGGCGCTCGATCAGCTTCCCGAGGGCGGCGTTCGTCTTGAGCTCTACACCGACGCCACGCCGGACTGGCTTGATCAGCACGGGCTGCGCGGCCCGATCGACCACAGGCCGCGAGTGCCGCTGGCGGAGGTGCAGCAGGTGCAGCGCGGCGCCGATGTGCTGTTCTTGCCGCTGGCGTTCCACTCGCCCTACCCGGAGATCATCCGGACGTCGGCGCCCGGCAAGATGGGCGACTACCTGGCGAGCGGGCGGCCGATCTTGGCGCACGCGCCGGCCGACAGTTTTGTGAGCTGGTACTTCCGCGAGCACGAGTGCGGCGTGGTGGTCGACAACGAGAGTGTCGACGGGTTGGCCAAGGCGGTCCAGCGGCTGGCCTCCGACGAGGCGCTGCGGCGCCGCGTGGCGGCGAACGCCCGGCGATGTGCCGAGCGCGACTTCGGCATCGACCGCGCCAGGCGGCGATTCGGCGAGGCGGTCGGCTTGCCGGTAGGCGACGCGCCGGCCAGTGGGCCCTCGCCACTTAGCGACCAGCCGCACGCGGCCTAGCCCGAGGAGCAAGGATGCGACTCCTGATAATCGGTGGCAACGGCATGCTGGGGCACCAGTTGCTCCGCTCTTGGAGCGGCCGGCACGACGTGCGCGTCACGCTTCGCGGTCCACTGGAGCGGTACGCCGAGCACGGCTTGTTCAACGAGCACAACGCCGTCGGCGGCGTCGACGTGCTAGACGATCAGCGCATCGACCGCCTGATCTTAGAGGAGCGTCCCGACGCGGTGATCAACGCCGCTGGTGTCATAAAGCAGCGCGACGGCGTGAAGGATGCGGTCGGTTGCCTGAGCGTAAACGGCTGTTTCCCCCGTCGGTTGAACGACCTCTGCCGCCGGCACGGCGCGCGTCTGGTGCACGTGAGCACCGACTGCGTCTTCGACGGCATGCGTGGCGGCTACACGGAGTCCGACCCCGCCAACGCGACCGACGTGTACGGCCTGAGCAAGTACCTGGGCGAGGTTACCGAATCGCCCGGCGTGACGCTCCGCACATCGATCATCGGGCTCGAACTCGACCAGAAACGGAGCCTCATCGAGTGGTTCCTAGCCCAGCGGGAGGCGGTCTGCGGCTTCACCCGCGCGATCTATACCGGCGTGACGACGATCGAGCTGGCGCGGGTCATCGAGCGCGTGCTCGCCGAGCAGCCCGAGCTCTCGGGACTGTGGCAAGTGGCTTCTTCGCCGATCAGTAAGTTTGATCTGTTGACGGCGTTCGCCGCCGAGCTTGGACGTGACGACATCGAGATCGCGCCCGACGCCGAGTTCTTCTGCGACCGCAGCCTGGACGGTTCCGCCTTCGCAGAGCGGACCGGCTATCGAGCCCCGGCTTGGAGCACGATGCTCCGAGAGCTGGCGCAACAAACCAAGGAGAGGGAATCCTGCCGTGACGCAGCCTGAACGAGGCAATAAGAAGCCCGGCGTGCTTGAGGGGAAACGGGTGCTCGTGACCGGCGGCACCGGTTCGATGGGCAAGGTGCTCGTGCGGCGCCTGCTGTCGGGAGAACTGGGCACGCCGAAGAAGGTGATCGTCCTTTCGCGCGACGAGGCCAAGCACCACGACATGCGGATCGCCTACCTCCAGAAGCGGGTTAGCACCGACGAGGTGATCTACGAGAACTTCCTGCGGACGCTGGAGTTCCGCCTGGGCGACGTCCGCAACTACGCCGACGTTGCCGGCGCGATGCGGCACGCCGATGTGGTTATCAACGCGGCGGCGCTGAAGCAGGTGCCCAACTGCGAGTACTTCCCCGGCCAAGCCGTGGCGACCAACTGTGTCGGGCCGGAGAACATCGTCCGCGCCATCCGCGAGCACGGCCTGCCGATCGAGACGGTCCTTGGCATCAGCACCGACAAGGCTTGTAAGCCGGTCAACGTGATGGGCATGACCAAAGCCATCCACGAACGGGTCTTCACGTCGGCCAACGTCCTGGCGCCCGATACGCGGTTCATCTGCACGCGGTACGGCAACGTGCTCGCCTCGCGCGGATCGATCATCCCGCTGTTCCACGACCAGATCAAACACGGCGGTCCGGTCACGATTACCGACGAGCGTATGACGCGGTTCCTGATGACGCTCGACGAGGCGGTCAGTTGCAGCTTCGCAGCGATCGAGCTCGCGAGGCCCGGCGAGACGTTCATCCCGCGGGCGCCGTCGGCGACGATCGTCAACATCGCCAAGGCGTTGATCGGCGGCCGCGACGTCGAGGTCTCGGTCATCGGCATCCGCCCCGGCGAGAAGATCCACGAGGTGCTGATCTCCGAAGAAGAGAGCCACCACGTCCGCGAGGCGGGCGACTACTACGCCATCGGGTCGTCGCTGCCGGAGCTGCAAAGCGACCGGGCGTGCGCCGCCCCGCCGATCAAGAACGAGTTCAGCTCTGGCGACTACGTCATCGGCGTCGACGAGGTCCGCAAGCTCTTGGCAAAGCACGCGCTGCTGATCGACGCGGTCGAGATGGTTGAAGGCGTCGAGCTGTTCGAACGCGCTGCCGCGGCCTAGTTAAGCCGGCCCCCAGCCCCGCACTCTCGGCGAACGAGTAAACACCCCGCATGTCGCGTCTGAAGGTCATGACGGTCGTCGGCACCCGGCCTGAGATTATCAAGCTCAGCCGGGTCTTGGCGGAGCTGCGCCGGCACACCGACCACGTGCTGGTGCACACGGGGCAGAACTACGACTACGAACTGAATGAGGTCTTCTTCGAGGAACTCGGCATCGAGCGGCCCGACCACTTCCTCGAAGCGGCGGGGGCCTCGGCCGCCGAGTCGATCGGGCGGATCATCGCCCGCGCGGACGAAGTCATCGCCCGCGAGTCGCCGGACGCCGTGCTCCTCTACGGCGACACCAACAGCTGCCTCGCGGCGATCGCCGCGAAGCGGCGCCAAGTGCCGATCTTCCATATGGAGGCCGGCAACCGCTGCTTCGACCAACGGGTGCCCGAGGAGATCAACCGGAAGATCATCGACCACATCTCGGACATCAACCTACCGCTCACCGAGCACGCCCGGCGCTACTTGCTGGCCGAAGGTCTGCGGCCCGAAACGGTCATCAAGACCGGGTCGACGATGTTCGAGGTGCTCGACCACTACCGGCCCGGCATCGAGGCGTCGAACGTCCTCGAGCAGCTGGCGCTGACGCCGGGCCAGTACTTGGTCGTCAGCTCGCACCGCGCGGAAAACGTCGACCCGCCGGGCCGGCTCGGAATGCTGCTGTCGCTGCTCGGTGAGTTGGCGGACGAGTATGGCTTCCCCATCGTCTTCTCGGTGCACCCACGCACGCGGGTACGCATCGAGCAGCTTGAGAAGTCGGGTGAAGCGACGCTCCACCCGGCGGTTCGCTTCAGCAAGCCGTTCGGCTTCTTCGACTACAACCGCCTGCAGACCGATGCGTTCTGCGTCTTGTCGGACAGCGGCACCATCACCGAAGAGGCGTCGCTGCTCGGTTTCCCGGCGGTGACGCTGCGTGAGGCGCACGAGCGGCCCGAAGGGATGGACGTTGGCGTCTTGGTGATGAGCAGCCTTCAATCGGAGCGCGTGAAGCAGGCGGTGTGCGTCGTCACCCGGCAGCGCGTTGACGGCCGGCCCAAAGCGCCCGCGGTCCCGGACTATCAACAGGCAGACGTCAGCAGACAGGTGGTTCGGGTCATTCTCAGCTACACCGACTACGTTAACCGTACCGTGTGGAAAAAACCGGCATGAAGCTCGCCATCTTTTCAAACATGGAAGGCTGCGGTTGGGGCGCCAGCGAAGAGCTGTGGCGCCATGCCGCGCTGAGATTGCTCGGCGAAGGGCATCAGGTATTCGTTAACTGCAAGAAGTGGAAGCACGAGCCGCACCAGCTCGTCGAGCTCAGGCAGCGCGGCGCTGTCATCCATCGTCGAGGCAAGCCGGAGAAGGTGCTGCGGGACCTGAAGCGGTCTCTCAAACAGAAGGGGCTGTTCAGGTCGTGGCTCCGGAAGGCGCGGCCCGACTTGGTGCTGCTAAACGCCTCGGTGCATACGGGCGACGTCGCCGTGGCGGACGACTGCCGGGCGATGGGCCTGCCGTACGCCATGCTGCTGCACTCGCTGCCGCCGACGGAGTGGTATCGAGAGCGCGACCTGCCGACGTTCAAAGACGCCTACGGCGCGGCCCGGGCGGCGTACTTCGTTTCTGAGTCTTTGCGGGAGATGCTCGAAGAGCGGATTGCGCAACGCTGCCGGCACGCGGCGGTAGTGGCCAATCCGATGCCGGTCGCGTGCTCGCCGCTCCCGTGGCCTGACGAGTCGGAAGGGCTGCGGCTGGCTTGCCCCGCCCGGTACGACCCGGGCGTCAAGGGGCACGACCTCATCCTGCGCGTCTTGCGCGATCCCAAGTGGCGCCGGCGCCGATTGCGGGTGAGCTTCTTCGGCGAGGCAAACCACCACACGAGCCAACTTAAGCGGCTGGCGGCGATGTACCGCGTCGAGCAATCGACCGATTTCGTCGACGTCTATACCAACGTCAACGACATCTGGCGGACTCACCACGGGCTGCTGCTGCCCTCGCGGCACGAAGGCGTGCCGATGACGACGGTGGAGGCCCTGATGTGCGGCCGGACCGCCGTGGTTACCGACGTCGGCCGCAACGCCGAGTTCGTCGACCACGGCGAGACGGGATTCCTCGTGCCGGCGGCGACCTCGTCACTGCTCGACGCAGCGCTCGACGAGGCGTGGCAGCGGCAGGCGGAGTGGCGAGCGATGGGCGTGCTCGGGGCTGAACGCGTCGCCCGGCGTTTCCCGGAGGACCCCGTCGGTGACTTCTGCCGCGAACTGACGTCGTGCCTCGAACCATCGACCCCGTTCGCCAACCAGGCCGACAACCGAAGCGCAGCCGCGTAGCGGGCTGCCCCCCCCGACCTAGACCGAAGCGCCTACGATCGATCCTCCATGAAGAACTTCCTCCGCGCCGTAAAGCTGGCTTTTCGCAACCGCGGGACGCTGTTCGGCGCCGTCGCGTGCTCGATGCTCATTGCCGTCGTTTGGGGCGGCAACATCGGCGTCCTCTATCCCATCCTCGAGGTCGCCGAGTCGGGCAAGTCGATCCCGCAGTGGGCGGACGATCAGATCGAGCAAGCACACGAGAACGCCGCACTGAAACGCCGCGAGCTGGAAGCCGTGGAAGCCGGCCTCGCCGCCGCCGCTGCCGATCAAGCTGGTGCGCTGCGTAGCCAGAAGCAGCTGGTCGAAGCGCGGCTGGTCGCCGAGCAGCAAACGGCGGAGCGGCTCACGCAGCTCCGCCCTTACCTGCGGCGCCTGCCCGGAGACCCCTTCCAGATGATTGTCTTGCTGATCGGCGTGGTTATGGTCAGCACAATCATCAAAGGAGTAGCCATCGTCGTCCAGGCGAACCTAATGGCGCGGCTTGTGGGTCGGTTGTCGATCGACTTGCAGCGCCAGTTCTTCAGCCACACGCTGAAGATGGACCCCGAGACGTATCACAAGGAGGGCACGTCGTCGCTGATGACGCACATGATGGCCGACATCGGAGCCGTGTCCGCCGGCGTCAACACTCTGTTTGGCGGATCGCTGCGGGAGCCGCTCAAGATGATCGTCTGCCTCGCCGGCGCAGCGATGATTAGCTGGCGGCTGCTGCTGTTCAGCTTGCTGTTGACGCCGATCGCCGCGTACGTGATCCACCGCCTCGCCCTGTCGTTGCGTCGGGCGATGAACCGCGCACTCGACACGGGCGTCGAGCTCGGCCGCGTTGTCTTCGAGGCGTTCCACGGCCTGCCGATGGTTCAGTCGTACACGATGGAGGCGGAAGAAAACCGCAAGTTCCACGACATCTCGCGTGTGTCGTACCTCAAGTCGCTGAGGACGGCCTTCTACGGGTCGCTGTCGAAGCCGCTGACAGAGATGCTCGGCATCGGCGTGGTCTGCTTCGCGCTGTGCTCGGGCGCCTATCTGGTCCTTAATCAAGAGACCCACCTGATGGGCGTCCGCATGTCGGACCGACCGCTCGGCTGGCCCTCCTTGCTGGTCTTCTACGGGTTCTTGGTGAGCCTGAGCGACCCCGCCCGGCGGCTGGCGGATGTCTATTCAACGCTGCAGCAGGGGCTGACCGGCGCCGACCGGCTCTACCCAATCCTCGATCAGCCGGCGAGGATCCAAAGCCCCGATGCGCCGGCGCCCCTGCCGGGCAAGGTTTCCCGGGTCGCCTTCAAGAACGTCACTTTTGGTTACGACCCGGCCGAGCCGGTGCTGCACGACGTCAATCTGTCCATGACGTCGGGCGATGCGATCGCCGTGGTCGGCTCGAACGGCTGCGGAAAGTCGACGATGGCCAGCCTGCTCTCTCGCTTCTACGACCCGCAGCAAGGCGCGGTCGAAGTCGACGGCATCGACGTGCGGGGCGTCGCCCTGGAAGACCTCCGGAAGCGGATCGCAGTCGTCAGCCAGCAGTCGACGCTCTTCGACACAACAATCCGTGCGAACATCCGCTACGGCTCCCTAGGTGCGACCGACGAGCAAGTCGCCGACGCGGCCCGCCGCGCCCACGCCGACGCCTTTATCCGCCAGGCAGAAGACGGCTACGACACCGGCGTGGGGCAGGCCGGCTCTCGGCTGTCGGGCGGACAGCGGCAGCGGGTGATCCTGGCTCGCGCTATCCTGCGAGACCCAGAGGTCCTCATCCTCGACGAGGCGACGAATCAGATTGACCCCGAGAGTGAGTACCTCATCCACGAGTCGATCCGGTCTTTCATCAAAGGCCGGCTGGCGATCATGATCACGCACCGGCTGTCGACACTCGAACTGGCCGATCGGATCGTGGTGATGGACGCGGGCCGGATTGTCGACTTCGCCACTTACAACGAACTCCATGAACGCTGCGATCTATTCCGCCGGCTCTGCACCTCGTCGTTCCGCAAGTCGGCCTAGCAGGCGAACTCAACATGCCTTCCGACACTAGTCGCGAACCTTCCACGACGGCTTGGCTCGGGCGCGACGAGCTCGCGGCCGCGGCGGCGAACCTCGTCACGCCAACCGACACGGTGCTCGACATCGGGTGCGGGTTGCGGCCGCAGAACTTCTTCCGCCCCGCGGTGCACTTCTGCTGCGAACCCCACGCCGAATACGTTGAACGGCTGGAGGTGGCGTTTGGGGACGAACCCGGATTCATCGTCGCACAGGGGGTCGCCTCGGAGCTTCTGCCACGGCTGCCAGACGCCTCGTTCGACAGCGTCTTCATGATGGATGTTATCGAGCACCTGACGAAAGAGGATGGCCAGGACCTGATCCGCCACGCCGAGCGACTCGCTTGCAAGCAGATCGTGTTGTTCACGCCGTGGGGCTTTCTTCCACAACGCTACGAAGACAACGACGTCGACGGCTGGGGCATGCGCGGCGGCCACTGGCAAGCGCACCGCTCGGGCTGGACGCCTGACGACTTTCCCGAAGGTTGGCGATTCCTCGCCTGCCGAGATTTTCATTCGATCAACGGTAAAGGGGAGCCCCTCGCCACCGCCCACGGGGCCTTCTGGGCCATCAAAGACATACCCGAGGCCGACAACCATCGACCGCCGGTCATGGTGGTGGCGGCTTCCGCACCGCCAGAGCCTACCGCCCATGCGCAAGCGCTCAAGGCGGTCTTCAGTGACGGGTATGTCCAGCGTGTGACGCTGCTATCGACACGCGACTCCTCGGCGCGTGCGGTCGTTGATCGATGCGGCGCGATTCTCGCCGAGGCCGACAACGCTGTCGCCCTCCGTCGCCGCGCGGTCTTAATCAAGCCGCGCGAACGCGCCTTCGGGCTGCCTAAGCAGGTCGCCCGGCGGGCGCCGGCGTTGCTGCAGCCCTGCGTGCGGCAGGCGATCGCCGAGGCGCGCTCGGCGGGCGCCCGTGCCGTCTTCACGACCCCGGAAGGAAAGACCGAGCTGCTCGCCGCCGCCGCTGCCGCGCGCTGGCTTGGCTTGCCTTTGGTGATTGCCGTGCAAGCGGGCGATCGAGGGCCCACGAGGCGGCTGCGTCCTGCTTCGTCTTACAGTCGTGCCCTTATGCAGGCTGACCTGGTCTGGTCGCCCGGCGACGCTGCGACCGCTAATCGCATCGCGGCAGGCGCCCAACCGAGAACCGATACGAACAGCGTCGGCGAGGTGCTCGCGATGATCGGCATCAATGACGGCCCCGAGGGATCAATAGACCCTCGCCGCCAGCGGGAGGCTGCCTAGCCGCATTCGAAAGCCGACCCGCCCTTGCGTCGACGGCTTGCGAGAGCAGTACCGGCTGGAGCGTACCGAACCGGGCCGGCGTAAAGCTAAGACTGGAAAATACCAGTCGGCGAACTGCGGCGGGACCGAGGCCACGGCTAGCGGCGATTTGCCCCCTCCTAGCAGCCTGTTGAAAAACGCCGTCCTGGCGTTTTTCAACCCCGCCAAGCTCAGAGCAAGCTCTTCGCGGCACGCAAAACAACGGCCTCGGCGCCCGTTGTTCTGGCTCGGCATCGTGCCGATCGCAGCCAGTCGAGTCAATCAACTGGCTGCTAGGCTCGCCGCGACGACCGCTCGGGCTAGCAGCTTGGCGCCGACGGCGAGGCAGCGCTCGTCGATGTCGAACTCGGGCGTGTGCAGCCCGGGGCCGGGCGGCTCGGCGGAGCACCCCAGCCGGAACATCGCCAGCGGCGCCCGCTCGCCGTAGACGGCAAAGTCCTCGCTCCCCATGCTCGGCCGCGGCAGCGACTCCACCGCCGCCTCGCCGAGCAGGTCGGCCGCCTCGCTCCGCACAAGCCGTGTCAACGCGGCGTCGTTGTCGACCGAGGGGATGCTCACCTCGAAGTCGACGTCGATCCGCGTGCCGGTGATCTCTGAAACGCCGGCGCAGAGGTGGCGTATGTGGTCGAGCGTGCGTCGGCGGACCGCGGCGTCGAGCGTGCGGACCGTGCCGCGGAGCGTGACCGACTCCGGGATGACGTTGGCGGTATCGCCGCCGGCGACCTGGCCGATGGTGACAACCACCGTCTCTTGGCTGTCGGTCGCCCGCGGGACGAACTGGTAGATGGTGCTGATGAGCTGCGCCGCCGCGGCGATGGGGTCCTGCGACTCGTGCGGCCGCGCGGCGTGGCCGCCGGATCCGCGGACGTCGATCCGCATCATCTCGGCGTAGGCGGTGAGCACACCGGGCCTGACGCCGATGGCGCCGGTCGCCAGCCGGGGGTCGACGTGCAGGGCGAAGATCGAGGCGACGCCGTCCACCGCCCCCGCCTCGACCATCTCCGCCGCGCCGGTGGCGGTTTCTTCCGCGGGCTGCAAGACGCCCCGCCAAGTTACGGGGCGGGGCAGGGCGCCCTCTTCGGCCAGCGTGTCGAGGGCCAGCACCGCGCCGACCGTGCAGGCGGTGTGCGCGTCGTGCCCGCAGGCGTGCATCACGCCCTCGCGGGTACTGCCGTAGCCGACCGACTTGCCGTCGTGGATCCGCAGGGCGTCGATGTCGCCCCGTATCCCGATGCGCTTGCCAGCCGACTGATCGCGGCTGTCGACCAACAACCCTCGCCCCTCCGGCCCCATCCGAACAGGCAGTCCTCGGTCGCCAATCAGTTGGTAGAGGTGCAGGCTGGTCTGCAGCTCTTCACCACTCGGCTCCGGATGCGCATGCAGGTGACGCCGCAACGCCACGAGCTGGTCGAAGTGCTCGTCGACGACCTGATCGATGCGCTGGCGGAAAGACATGAAGCGATGAACGATGAGTGATGAACGATGAATGCTTAGCGGCGTAGATCTTCGCGTGAATGCCACTCGTGATCAATGCCTCGCATCAGCAGGGCGCCGTCGTATTCGATGGACCCAGGAGGGAAAATCGACGTGTCCTCGAAGTAGCTCGACTCGACGTTGTTTGCCACGAACGGCTCCACTCGCCAGTCGGTGCAGCGGAGCTCCAACCCATCAAGCCGGTTGTCGTCGTGGGTTGCCGAGTACCCGAGCGATCCCTCGCGGAAGAAATCGGAGGCCGCTTCGAGCGTCGGGAACAGCGATCCGCTCGGCCATCCGTTGGCGACGGAGCCCTCGATGCCCATCTCGGTCGATCGGTCGCGGCTCCGGATGCGGATGCTGAAATCGCTGTCCGTCTCGGTTACCTCGAAATCGGCGAGGTGATGCACCCCTGGGAAGACCCGCCCGCCAGTGAACGCCACGATGCGAGAGCTTGTGTCCCGGCGAGGGATATAAACGCCACGCCGGCGTTCGCCCGCTTCGTCCCACTCAACGGCGAACCGATAGGCGGCGTTCTCGGAGCCGAATCCCCATGGCATCGGCATCACGCTTGGCCGCAGCGATTTCAGCCGGATCAAGCAAACGCCACCGATCGCGTAACCATCGACAATCTGCGGCTCAAATGGCTTCGGCAGCAGCTTGGCGACCACCGCGGCGTCGATCCGGTAGTTCACCAGAACCCGCCGGTCGATGGCGCCGCGGATGGCTGGGATTCGCATGCCGTGCCGCTCCTGCCTCGCCTAGGTTTGTCGACGAGCTTGTCGATACGTCGGCGTTGAGAGAGGTCGTTACGAATTACGGCTGACAGGATAACAGGATCAGCAGGATTTACAGGATGATACTCTTGTCGTTCTTCATCCTGTCGATCCGGCCAATCCTGTTATCCCGTCAATCGTTTACCGCCCCACAAACTCAGGCGTCACCAGCTCCGGCAGCACGCCCTTCTGGTGGCCCATCTCGAGGAACAGCCGGACCGCCTCGCGGCCTTTGTCGCCGAAGTCGCGGGTCCAGTCGTTCACGTACATGCCGATGAACTTGTCCGCCTTCTCGGCGTCGAGGTCACGGCCGTACTCCAGGGCGTAGTCGACCGCCGGTTTGCGGTTGTCGAGGCCGTAGTTGATGCTCTGGCCCAGCAGGTCTTCGACCTCGCCGATGACCTTCTCGCCCAGGTCCTTGCGGATCGCGTTGGCGCCGAGCGGCAGGGGCAGGCCGCCGGTCAATTCGTGCCACCACTCGCCCAGCTCGACGCAGAGCTGCAAGCCCTGGTCGCCGTAGGTGAGCTGCCCCTCGTGGATCAGCAGGCCGGCGTCGACCTTTTGGCCCTTGGCCCCGTCTTTGTAGGGGTACTGGCCGGCGGCGACCGCCGGGATGACCTCGTCGAACGGCACCAGCACGTGGTCGTAGTCCTGCTCCAGGTAGAGGCGGAGCGACAGCGTCGCGCTGGTTAGCTTCCCGGGGATGGCGATCGTCTTCGACTTCAGCTCTTCGGCCGAGAGCTTCTCCTTGGCGACGACCATCGGGCCGTAGTTGTCGCCCATGCTCGCGCCGCAGTTGCAGAGCATGTATTTGTCCTGCAAGAACGCGTAGGCGTGGATGCTGACGGCGGTCAGCTCTAGCTCGCCGGTGAACGCCCGCTGGTTGAGCGTCTCGATGTCGACCAGCTCGTGGGTGAACTGGTAGTCGCTGGTTGGCAGGAGGCCCTTCGCGAGCGCGTAGAACATGAAGGCGTCGTCGGGATCGGGGCTGTGCCCTACGCGGATGAGCATGAGGGGCGGTCGCTTTAGCGGGGGAAAGGGGTGAGGCGTCCGGGGCGGGGCGTGCGTCCACGCCTGAGGACGATAGTACCGCCCCCCGGAATTGACCTCTACCCGCCACCGCGGCGGCCGCTTGGCCCGCGGGCGAACCGGCTCACGCCTCGATCGACAGCCCGCCACCCGCTGCAAGGTCCGGCGCCGGCGTCGGCGCCAGGGCCGACGGGGTGTGGGGGCCTTTCAGCTCGGGGGTGGCGTCCGGCTTGGCCGAGGTTTCGGCGCCGGTGTCCTCAGCCGCCGCCTTCTCGCACGCTTGGCGCCAGGTGTCCCGCTCAAAGTGCAGGACGCCGACCGCCTCGCCCAGCTTCTCCAGGTCGTTGTTCACGTAGGCCATGGTCAGCCGCGTGAAGATGAACTGGTACAGCGACGCCAGCTTAACGTTGACCTCGTCCCGCGAGTGCTTCACGCCCGCGAGCATCTCCGAGACGATGTCCATCGACCGCAGCAGCGGCTGGGCGCCGGCGTCGACGTCGTTCGCTTCGTACGCCCGGGTCGCCTGCTCGGCGAACCGGATAGCGCCCTCGATCAGCATCAGGTGAAGCTGCGCCGACGAGGCGGTCTTGATCCGTTGCTCCAGATAGTCGCGGTTCGCGGCGGGGTTCATGGCGTGCCGGAGGGGTGTGGGGAAGGGTTATCGGTCACGAGCCGCTCGAAGAGCTGCTCGAAGCGAAGCTGAAGTCCTGGATGCCGCCGAGGGCGTCGAGGTTGGTTTGCAGCAGGGCGATCGTCTCTTCCAGCTGGATAAACTCCAGCAGCAGCCGGTTGCGCTCGACCTCGAGCGAAGCCGTCATGTCGGCGATGCGGGCGTCGTTGACCTCGATCGTCCGGTTGAGCGCGTCCGACCGCGACGACAGCAGCGAGTTGTCGTCGCCGGCCAGCGAGTCGATCGTGTCGGTCAGCTTGGTGACGAAGCCTTCGGTGTCGTCGGTGAACAGCGCCTCGACGCCGGACGGGTCCTCGGCGTACGCGGCGCGGAGCTTCGTGCCGTCGACCGACAATTTGCCGTCGCTGCCGAGGCTGACGCCGACCGATTCCAGCGAGCCGAACTTCACGCCCGAGAGGATCTGGCCCGAGACGAGCCGCGCCAAGTCGGTGTCGACACGCACCGCTTCGGCCCGGCCGAACAGGATCCCGGTGCTGAGCGTTTCGGAGTCGAACGAAGTCACCGCATCGAGGTTCGTGCGGACCGAGTTGTACGAGTCGACGAAGTCCTGCACCGCCGTTGTGAAGGGGCTGTCGTCAGTGGCGATGTCGATCGTCGCGGTGGCGCCGTTCGCTTCGTTGACGGTGATATCCAGCCCGTCGATGATGCCGTTGAACCGGTTGTTCTCCGATGTCACCGCGAAGCCGCCGCCGGCGATGGAGGACCCGAAGAGCGCCACGGCGTCGGCGGCCCGGCTGGTCTGCTGGAACGAGAGACCCGTGGCCGCGGCGTCGATCAGCAACTCGTTGTCCGAGCCGGTCGAGTCGGCGGTGATCGATAAACGGAACCCGCCGGCGTCGGACAGGACCGCGGCGGTGACGCCGGCGTTGAGGTCGTTGATCCGCGTTGCAAGCGTCTGGAGGGCGCCCTGGTCGGCGTCGGTCGCCGCGAACAGTCCCGACGCGTTGATGGTCTGGTTGCCCGAGCCGTCGGTCGTGGACGACGTGCCGGCGAGGCCAAGGTCGGCCGCCGAAGTCCCGCTCCCGAGGTCTTCGATCGTGAGCGTGCCCGAGCCCCCGGCGGTGTCCGTCAGCTCGATTCCGGTCCCGGCGCTATTGACCGCCGCCGTGACGCTGACGGCCGACTCCGCGTTGATGGCGTTGATCACGTCACCAATGGTGAATGCTTCGCTGCCCGCCTTGTTCAGCGCGACCGCGGCGGTACGGCCCAGCGAGTCAGTGATCTGGAAGATGCCAAGGTTGACGCCCGAGCCGCTATTGAGCGTCGAGAGGGAGATCGAGGTCGACGACTGGGTGAGGTCGGACAGGTCGACCGAGTAGCGGGTCGACCCGTCGATGATTTGGCGGTTGCTGCCGTCGGTCGCGGTCGAGGCGCCCAGCAGGCCGAGGTCGGCCGCGGCGGCGCCGGTCCCCGACTCGGCGACGGTGAGCGTGCCGCTGCCGCCGGCGGTGTCGGTCAGCAGGATGCCGTCGCCGGTCGTGTTGATCGAGGCCAGCACCCCGTTGCCCAGGGCGTTGATCTTGTCGATGACGTCGCCGATGGTCTCGGCCACCGCCCCCGAAGCGTTCAGGTCGACCAGCTTCTGAACGCCCGCGCTGTCGGTGATGAAGAAATCGGTGATCGACACGCCCTGGCCGCCGTTGAGCGAGGAAAGCAGCGTCGACTCGCTAACGGTCTGCCGGTTCAGCGAGCCGCTGTCGAGGGAGCTGCCCGTCGTGCTCCCGGCGATGCCCAGGGCGGTGGCGGTGGCGTTCGAGTCTTTGTCGACCACGGCCAGCGACGTGCCGCCGCCGACGGTGTCTTCGACAACAATGCCGTTGCGGCTGTCGTTCACCCGCGCCCGCGCGTTGGCGCCCGCGGTCGTTGCGTCGGCGTTGATCTGATCGACGATCTGGCCGAGCGTTTCTAGGCCCGCCAGGTTCGAGTCGAAGCTCGTCCCCGCGCGGTCGGTGAGGGTGATCTCGCCGAGCGTGACCCCGGCGCCGCCGCCCAGGCTGCCGACCAGCGTGTCCTTCAGCACCGAGGCGATACGCGAGCCGTTGACCGTCGCGCCGGCAATGTCCGCGGCGATGCCCAGGTCGGTTGCCGCGGAGCCGAGCAGTCCGTTGGCGACGACAAAGTTGTTCGTGGTCGCCCCCGTGGCGTCGGTGATCGTGAGGCCTGTGCCGCTGGAGTTGATCGCCGCGACGACCTTGCCGTTGTTGTCGGAATCCGTGTTGATGGCGGTGACGACGTCGCCCAGCGTCGTGGCGTCGCCGAGGTCGACGCCAAACGTCCCCGAGCCGTCGCGGGCGGTGAACCGCAGGTCGTCTTGCCCGCTGATCAGCCGCACGCCGTTGCCGTCATTGAGCGTGGTCAGCTTGGTGGTGCTTGTTAGGTTGTAGACGTCGTCGCCGGTGAGGGTGGCGGTGGTGGTGCTCTTGCCGTCCAGGCCCAGGTCCGCGGCGGTCGTTCCGAGCCCGATGTCGGTTACGCTGAGCGAGCCGCTCCCGCCCGAGTCGTCGGTCAGCACGAACGTGTCGCCGCTGGTCGAAGCGCTGACGCTGATGTCGGTCGTGGCGTTGATCGCCAGCAGGACATCGTCAACCGTTTGGGCGCTGCGGAGGTCGACCGTCGCCGAGGCGCCGCTGCGGTCGGTGATCTTGATCTGGCCCGCGGCGACGCCCGCGCCGCCGTTCAGCTCTTCGAGCCGCAACGCGCTGTCGACCTGTCCGCCGAAGCCGAAGCGGAGCGTGCCGGAGCCGATCGCCTCGCTGATGTCGTCGACGCTGCCCGACACGTACTGGCTGGCCGAGGCGGATTGGAGCGGCGTGAACTGGTAGCTGCCCGCCTGGGGGGTCGAGCCATTGGGGATCGCCACGCCCACGCCCGTGCTGCTCGACGACGCGGTCCGGCCCGTGAAGGTCGACGACGCGTCGAAGCGGTTCGCCGAAAACTGAAGCGACAGCACCAGCGAGCTGAGCGTGTCGACGGCGCCGCGCTCGCTCTGGATCTCGTTGGTGCGCGTGACGAGCTGGTCACGCGGTCTCGCCGAGATCGCGATGAGCTGATCCACCGTGTCCTGGATCGGGATGCCGGTGATGAGACCGACGCTGGATTGGATCGCCGACACGGCGGGTGGTGGGGTGGTTGGGGAGCGGGGTGAGGGGCCTGCGCAAGGATAGCTCGCCCGAGCCGTGCGCAGCGGTCCCTCAACGGTATCGGCTGGGCAAGCTGTTGGGCTTGAGCGGGCCGTTGCCGGCCCTTGCTGTTGCACTGTCAGGGGGCGTCAGCAACGCCTTTGCCAACGAAAAAAGCCGGCCCGGCCCGCGGGGGGCCGAACCGGCTTGTGGTTTTCAATTTAGTTCGCCTGCGGGGTTTAACCCAGCAGGGCCAGAACGTTCTGCGGGTTCTGGTTGGCGATCGCCAAGACTCGCGTGCCCGACTGAACGAGGATCTGCGACCGGGTCAACTCCGCCGTCTCGGCGGCGAAGTCGGCGTCGCGGATCGAGCTCTCGGCCTCGGTGAGGTTCGTGAGCGTGTCGTTCAGGGCGTTCTTGTTGGTCTCGAGCGTCGTCCGCTGGAAGGCGCCCAGTCGACCGCGGAGCGAGGTGACCTGGTTGATCGCCTCCTCGACGATGCTGGCGGCCGTGGTCGGGTCCGCCGTCAGGTCGGCGGTTCCGCCCGAAGCCAGCTGGTACAGCGAGCCGCTGACACCGCCCAGGGCGGCCGTGTTGACGCTGCTGATGCCGAGCCGGGCCTGCTGGTTCGACACCACGTCGGGGCCGAGCTGGAACAGGGCGCCGCCGCCGTTGATGGTGAACGACGAGGTCCCCGTCGTGTCGGCGGCCACGGTCGTCGTCAGGTCGAGCGTCGACGTGTTGATCGACAGCTCGTTGCCGTCGCCCGTCGCCTGGACACCGTTGACGGTGGCCTGCACGTCGGACCCGACCGCCCGCGAGCCCGGGTCGCCACCAAAGGCGGTGGTGAAGGTGCCGTCCGAGGCTTCGTCCCGCACGGTGATCTCAACCGAGGCGTCGCTGCCGTACTCGGTCGAGCGGAGCTCGAGAGACGTGCCGTTGGCGGTGGCGATCACGCCCGTGGCGTCGCTGACCAGGTTGATCTGCGCCTCGAGCGTGGCGATGTCGGTCCCCTGCTGGAGGTTAAACACCTCCGAGCCGAGGGCGCCGGCGAGCTCGATGACCGCGTCACGAACCAGTCCGCCGCTGGCGTCGACGCCCCCGGTGAGGTTCGTCGACACCGGCGAGCTGTTGTCGTTCGCGTCGTTCGCGTCGAACGTGCCCGAGCCCGCGGTCCCGGTCAGCGTGGCGGTGTAACCGCTCTGGGCGCTGATCGCCGAGACGATATCCGACAGGTTGTAGCTCGACGTCGCGTCGACCGAAACCGTGATGTCGGTGCCGGTGACCGTCACGCCGATGCCGCCGGTCGTGCTGTTCGACGTGTTGAACGTGAGGTTGCCGTCGAACGCGGCGCCCGTGGCGTCGGACGTGACCGTGATCACGTCGTCACCGGCGTCGCGGCCACCGGTGAGGGTGGTGTTGCCGGCGCCGGCGTTGAACGCGCCCGTGTCGAAGGTCCGGCCGGGCGTCGTCGCCGTGGCCGTTTGGATCTCCGTGATCTGGGACTGCAGCACGGTGGCGATGTCGCCGTAGGTGACCGTTTCGGTGTCGTCAACCGTCACGACGTAGCCGTTGGTGGCATCCCCAGAAACAGCAACCAAGTCGAGCGAGCCGCCGCCACCGTCGACAACGTTACCCTCAACAAAGCTGATCGCCAGGTTGCCCAACGCGCCGGCGGCGGTTGTGCCGGTGATCGAGATCGTATCGCTGTTGGTCACCTGAGCCTGCGAACCGGTCACGGCGACCGGCGCCGCCGGTGCGACCGCTTGGCCTTCGCGGGCGTCGAAGTCGAACGACGCGGTGCCGTTGATCGTCGCGGTGGCGACCTCGCTGATCTGGTTCTGCAAGAACGTCGCCAGGTTGTCGAGATCGACCACGGCGTCATTGGCGATCTGCACCGTGTAGCCCGAGGCGGCGTCGCCCGAGATACCGGCGGTGATGCCGTCCGACCCGTCCGCGTCGGTGATCGACGAGGTGGCGACGGTCTGAATCTCGAGGTTGAAGTCGAGGTTGCCCCCGGCCGCGGTGGTCAACGAGATCGTCCGGTTCTCGGTGGTCGAGTTGGCGCCGACGATGTCGGTCAACTGGAAGGTCGCGGGGACCGCGCTGCCGGGGATGCGGATGAGGTCCGCTCCCGTGCCGGCGTCGATCACGGCGTCGAAGTCGTTGTCGGACCCGTCGCCCGCTTCGCCGGCGTTGATCGCGTCGATCACGTGCTGCAGAGACGCGTTGCCAGAGGACTGCGTCACGTTGACCGTCAGCGTGTTGGTGCCGGCGTCGTAGTCCGCCGAGGACCCGCCCTGGTCGTAGTTGATCGCCAGGTTCTTGACGCCGTTACCCTCGGCGCCATCGGCTTCGCTGTTGTCGACCGCGGTCAGGCCGATCTGGGCGCCGCCGCTGATGGCGGTCGTCGTGGCCGCCGCGGCTTGGGCGCCGCTGATCGTCGTGGCCCCGCCGGTCGAGGACGCGGTGTAGAGGTCGTCGCCGTTGCCGCCGGTGCCGTCGGCGCCGTTGTTGATGGCGAGGATGATGTCGTCGACGTCGGCGCCGCCGCCGAGCGCCGCCTGGATGTTGATCGTCAGCGTCGTGCCGGTGATCGACGAGTTGTCCTGACCCTGGCCGCCGTTGATGACGACCGTGTTGATGTTCGCGTTGGCGGCGTTGCCCGCGGCGTCGGCGACGATGTTGATGGTCTCGCCGGCGACCGTGAGCTGGCCGGTCGCGGTCAGGTCGAACGAGCCGTCCGCCTGGGTCGACCCGGTCGCGTCCTCAACGGTGAAGACAACCGAACCGGTGGCCGCCGCCGCGGGAGTTGTTTCGAACGGGAGCGAGACGGTGCCGGTTGAAGCAACGGCCGCGTCGCTGAAGGTAAGCGAGCCGCTCGAGGCGACGCCCGCGACGCCCGCGGCGATGCCGCCAACGTCGACTTGTGCACGGGTAGCGGCGGTCGAGACGTCGATGTCGACGGCGATCGAGCCGGTGGCGCCGAGGTTGGCCTGGTCGATCTGCAGGTCGCTCAGGTTGCTGAAGTTCGACCCGGGCGTGGTCAGGAAGTCGAGCGAACCGTCGAGGAGACGGCGGCCCTGGAACGTGGTCGTCTGGGCGATCCGGTTGAGGGCCTCGAGCGACGAGTCGACCTGCAACTGGTTAGCCGCGATCTGCTCTTCCGACAACGCACCGGCGTTGGCTGATTCGGTGACCAGGCCCCGGATGTCGTTGAGCAGCGAGCTGACCTGGCCGAGGGCCGAGTCCGCCGTGGCGATCACCTGGTTGGCGCGGTCGGTGTTGCCGATCGCCCGCTGGATGCTCGTGATGTCCGAGCGGAGGTTCTCGCTGGCGATCAAACCGGCCGGGTCGTCGGCGCCGGTGTTGATCCGCAGACCGGTCGAGAGCCGCGTGAGGCTCTGCGAGAGGCTTGCGTTGGCTCGCTGCAGGTTGTTCTGGCCGACAAGCGAGCCGACGTTTGTATTGATCCGTGTCATGGTTTTTCAACCCCTTCCAAAAGGAACCAGTTTCCAACGGAGACCGGGTTTGGGGAGTCGGGGGACTCCGGCCTGTAGTTGGCTGTTGACGCCGGCGGCTTCGGCCGCGCGGCCACTTGGCAGCAACTCCAAAAGTTGTCGTTCCTTGATTGGCTCGCCGCCGGTCAGCAGGAGGAACCACTCCTCCCTGCCCCTGCCCGACGCGGAGCGCCAACTGCCTGGATCGCGGCCGGGTCCCACTGCTTCCGCTTGTCGCGGCGCCGCGTGAACCGTAGCAATCCAACCCAACGCCCGCTTGCTAGCGGAGCGTCTATGTCAACGTATCGTCTGGTTAAAGTAGAGGTCTTAGGCGAGCGGAGACTTTCCGGCCTTTTGGAACACCACTCTGTCGGAGCGACCGGTAGCGACCCCTACAGCCGGAATCTCTTCTCAGAGAATCCGGACCAACTCGAGCGGCGCAGCACTAGACAGCGGGGGGTTTGTCGGGTCTGGCGACGGCTGAATAGCCGCCGCAATGGAGAGAGTTGGGCCGAGGAGCGGCCGGGGGTCCGCACCGCTTAGCAGCGAAGCGTAACCGCTTCTTCCAGGTTTACTTCTTGTCGGTCGCTTCACCGACCCTGCGGGCGTCTTCGGTCGAGACCTCCGCGGCCCGGCGGTTCTCCCGCTGGATCGCCTCGTAGACCTCCCGGCGGTGGACCGGGATCTCGACGGGGGCGTCGATCCCCAAGCGGACTTTGTCGCCCCGCACGTCGACGATCGTGACGACCACGTTGTCGCCGATGATGATGCTCTCGTCGCGTTGCCTGGAAAGTACCAGCATGGGGGGCTCCTAGAGCGTTGGTGCTGCGCTCTGGTTGTCGTCTTGGGGGTGCGTATCGCGGAGCGGCCCGTTTAGCCGAAGACCCCCGGCGGCGCCGGGGGGTTCGCGACAGGGTTCCTCATCGACCGCCGCGGGGCGAGAAATCGAGAGCCGCCGGCCGGGTACCGGTTGTGCCGCGAACGGCAAGGCCCGCCCGGCGAAGCGGCCGGCTCGACCAGGCCGGCCCAACCGCTACGCTCCGTGTAACCCTTAGGCCGATCGGCGGAAGGGGACCGTCGCGCCGAGCACAAACTGCACGGCGTGGTCGTCCTTGGCGATGATCTGGCGGCCCGATTGGCTCTCCAGGCAGATGACGATCGGCGCCTTGAGGTTGAGCGTCATCCCCTCGGCCGATTTGTTCACGACAACGAGCACCTGGGAGCGCTTGCCGTCTTCCAGGCCGAGCGGGGCGACGTCGCGGCTCGAGACGCGCACCTGGTAGTCGGGCACAAAGCGGCGGGGGCTGACGACGGGCAGGGCTAGTTCGCCGCGGTCGACCGATTGTAGCCAGCCGAGGGAAGGGTTCTCGGCATCGGCGAGCAGCACCCACCGCCGGCACTCCTCCATGCCGATGAGCCCGCCGGTAAACTGGAGGACATCGGTCTCCAAGACCTCTACTCTGCCGAAGCGTGTTGTCGCGATTTGCATGGGAAGCCCGCCCCCGTCCAGTCAGTAGACCTGTCGGCGCACGGGGTCGCCCGGCGCCCGCCCTACCGGTTGCATCGGCTCGGCCGGTCAGAAGGGATGAAGGAAAATCACGGCCGGCTTGCCGCCAAAGCCCCCGAGATCGGCTTCGGAGCTTCACAGGTAGTTCAAGATCGAGAGCTGCAGCAAGCTAGCGGTGGTCTGCAGCGACGCCTCGAGCGAGAACTGCCGGGCGGTGAAGTCGGAGATCGCCTGCGTGAGGTCCACGTCCAGTTCGTCCGACAACGATGACCGCAGCTCCACCTCTTCGTCCTGCAGGCGGACCTCTAGCGTGTCGAGACTCCGCACCCTGGAGCCGACCTCGCCGCGGGCAGCGGTGACGCGGTTCAAGTCATCGTCGAGCCGGTTGATCGCCTCGCCGATGTCGGGCACGCCGTCTTCGCCGCGTAGCAGGGCGTCGCTCAACCGGAGCAGCGAGTTGAACACGCTATCGACTTCGATCGTGTTGCGGTCCGTCGACGTGATCGACGCGGTTGTCGACGAGGCCTGCTGCGGGTTGTCGCTCGCGCTAAAAAAGCCGATCCGCTGCGCCGCGTCGCCGGAGACGGTGATCGCGTCGGTGTCGAACCCACCGGTGAGGGCTCCGCCGACGGTCGACTCGGCGGCGACGGCGGGGCCGGTGCTCGTGACGTTGGAGGTCGTGAATTCCGCTAAGGCGTTGACCGCGGCGGCGACGTCGGAAACCTGTGAGTTGGCCGGGTCGTTCGTGATGTCGAGCGTCACGGTGATGGTGTTCGTGCCGTCGTAAACGGCGCCGACGGAGGTCCCGTCGGCAATCACCACGTTGATGTCGGCATTGTTCCCCGCCGCACCGGCCGCCGCGGCGCTGATGTCGAAGCCGCCGTTGGCGAGCGCGAAAGTCCCGGTCGCGGGCGCCGCCGCGTCGACGGCGTCGGCCCGCGTCAGCGTGATGCCGTTGCCCGTCGTCGCCAGGGCGGCGGTGACCGCACCGCCGGTGTCGGCGGCGATCCGCTGCAGCACGTCATTGACCGTAGTAGCGTCGGTGCTTGCGGGGTCGTTGGGGTCGGCGTTGAGGTCGACTTCGTACGTGGTGGTGACGCCCTGATCGACGAGCGAGATCGTGAATCGGTTCGCGGAGACCGACGCCGGTTCCGGGTTGCCCTGGTCGTCAAGCAGCGGGGCGAGCACCACGCCGGCGCCGCGGTTGAAGTCTTCCAGCCGCGAGTCAGCCGTGTAGGTCCGGACCCCCAATTGCTGAGCGAGCTGGCCGCCGTTCTCGCCGATCGAGAAGTCGGCGCCGCTGCGGCGGGTGCGGATGTCGATGCCCGTGCCTGTAGCGTTCACCTCGGCAAACAACCCTGTGTCTGCCCGGTTCAGGAGGTTGAGCAGGTCTTCCACCGTCTGAGCGCTGCTCGTGTCGATCGTGAACGGGGCGTCGCCGTTGGTGACCTGCAACCCCGAAGCGAGGTCGAGCGACGCGCCCGACCCCCCCGCCGTGACGCCGGTGGAGGTTCCCGCCGTAGCGACGCCGGCGCCGGCGGTGGTGGCCTGCGTGGCGTCGCGGTAGTCGATCGCCGCGGAGAAGGTCCCCTCGGCGTTGATCAGCCCGACGACCTCCGACGCGGTCGTCACGCCCGCGACGACATCAATCGTGAGCGTCGGCGGCGAGCCGTCGGTAAAGGTTGCGCCCGCGGTCCCCGCCTCTTGAACGACGACGCTCAGGTTGTTGCGGTCGGTCCCGTTCGTGTTTGCCGTGAGGACGATATCGTTGTCGCTGCCCGTGAGAGCGAGGCGGCCCGACGCCTTCCTGCCGAGCAGGTCGCCGAGCTGCGTGGTCAGCTTCAGCTTGGGGTTCAGGTCGGAGCCGGTGACGGTCGGTGTCGGCGTGCCGGCCAGGACGCCGAGTTCCGACGCGGTTTGGCCGCCCGCGACTTCGCGGATGACGATGCTGCCGGGCGTGCCCGACTCGGGGTTGGTCACGATCTCCAAGCCCCCGCTCGTGACGCTGACGCGGAGGTTGGCCGTCGGCGGGCCGTTCGACTCGATCAGCCGCGCGACATCGCCGATCGTCCGGGCGCTGCTCAGGTTGACGACCACCGTTTCCGCCTCGATAACGGTCGCCGGGGCGATGTACGCGATCTGAAGCGAGCCGCCGGCGGAAAGACCGGCGCCGCCGTTGAGGTCGGTCAGCAGGGTGTCCGCGGTCAGTTGCGGGTTGAGGTCGGCCGTCCCGCGGACCGGCTCCGACAAGCCGCCGAACGCCTCGCCCCCGGGCACGTTGGCGTCGAACAGCACGCCGGCATCCACACGCTGCTGCTGCGTCGTCTCGTTTCCACGGTACTCGACATAGTCCCCGTTGAAGACGTACGGCGCCGCCAGCGACTGCGAGCCGGCGAACAGGTAGTCCTCTTGATACTGGCTGTTGGCCAGCGTCACCAGCTGGTCGAGCGCCGTCAGCACGTCGGTGCGGGTGGTCAGTCGCTCCTCCTCGGTCGACGTCGTGCCGGCGACGCTGATCGCCTGCGCGCGGATATCGTTCAGCACCGTCCCCACGCCGTTCAGCGACGACTCTGCCGATGTTAACGACGCACGCGTCCCGCTCAGGTTGATCTGCAGTTGTTCCTTGCGCTCCAGGCTCCGCTGCAGCGTGATCGACCGCAGCGCCGAGCGTCCGTCCTCACTCGGCTGGAAGATCCGCCGGCCGGTGCTGATCTGGTTCTGCAATCGGAACAGGTCGAGCTGATCCGACTGCGTCTGCTCGACCAGCCGCGTACGCGTCAGGTAGTCGCTGACCCGGGTCGTCGGGATGGGGAGGATAGCCACGGCGGCGGAAGCAAGGGTTGGCGGGGCGGGTTAGCCGGCGAGCAGCGCTAGAGGTTCACGAGCACGTCGAGCAGCTCGGAGATCGTCTGGATAAACCGGGCGGAAGCCTCGTAGGTACGTTGCAGCGAGATCAGGTCGATCGCCTCCTCGTCGATGTTAACGCCGCTGATCGCCTGCTGCTCGCCCAGCAGCGTCGCCTCAAAGACCGCGAAGCCGTCGGCGACGCTCTTGGCGATTGTGGAACGCTGCGTGACGTCGTTGATTAGCTGGTCGTAGGTCGTCGCCAGCGACGCGCCGTTGTTCGCCTCGAGTGGCCGGGTGTAGAACTCGCCCAGGCGTAGCGCGTTGGCGAAGTCGCTCTCGGCGCCGACGCCGCCCAGGCTCGCGGCGAACTTCGCGGCGGCGCTCGGGCCGGAGGTTAGTTCCGAGTTGACGTTCAGGTCGCGGGCCGTCGTGCCGGTGAAGAACGTGTTCAGGCCGAGCACGGCCAGCACGCCGCTCTCGTTCGCTTCCTCCGCGGCGAAGCTGAACTGCACGTCCGACGAGTCGGCGGTGATGACCAGCCGGTTGCTGGAGTCGACGCTCGCCGAGACGCCGTCCACCGCGTTGATGTCGGCGGCCAGCGAGGTGAGCGTGGTGTCGGTGTCCAGGCCGTCGAGGTCGATCAGGATGTCCGTGGTCTTGGTCGAGCCCTCGGCCGGGTTGTAGACCTTGAGCTGGAAGCTGCCCGATGTCGGCGTGAACGGCAGGCCCGCCGCGTCGAGGGACGCCGCGGGGTCATTCACCGCTTGGGTGCTGGTGAGCGAGTCGAAGCCGACGGCGCCCTGCCCCTGGGAGTAGAGCTTGTTGAACTCAAAAGCGAGCAGCTGCGCCAGGCCGTCGAGCTGGGTGAGGAAGTCGCCGAAGACTTCATCCCGCGCGGCGAGGAGCCCCTGGACTTCGCCGCCGGACAGGTCGAGCGCGGAGTTGTTGTCGGCGAAGCGCAAGACCGAGGTGACCGTTCCGTCGGCGGCTTCGGTCTCGTCGGCGGTCACGTCTCGGCGGGTGCCTTCGAAAACGATCAGCTCGCCGCCGACCGCGATGTTGACGCCGCCGCTCGCCTGTTCGGTCACCTGGATATCGATCAGCTCGGCGAGCTCGGCGAGGGCGTTGGCGCGTTCGGTGCGGAGCCCGCCGGCGTCGCTGCCGAGGGCGCCGCCCGCTTCGGTCGACGTGATCCGCAGGTTCAGCACGCGGACCTGCTCGGTCAGCGCGTTGATGTCTTCGGCCGACTGGTTGACGCGCGTGTCGAACTCGTTCCGCAGGTCGAAGGCCCGCGAGGAGAGCCGTCGGATGTCGGAGGCCAGCGTCTCGCCGCTGCCGATGGCGAGGTTGCGGAGCGAGTTGGTGTCGCCCTGGTTGAGCGCGACCTCGTCGATGGCGTTGAAGAAGTTGCTGAATGAGGTGCTGAGGTCGGTGTCGGTGAGCTCGCCGATGAGGGTCTCGAGGTCGTCGAAGGCCTTCCGCTGGATGTCCGCGCCGGCCCGATCAGACGAGGCCCCGCGGAGCCGCTCGGTGAGGAAGTCGTCGGTCTTCTGGACGATGCCGTCGATCTCGACGCCGAGGCCGAGCGTCAGCCCGCCGATCTCCTGCACCGGGGCGGGCGAGTAGAGCACCTCTTCGCGGATGTACCCGGGCGTGTTCGCGTTCGCGATGTTGTTGCCGACCACCTGCAGGCCG
>JBCCZD010000004.1:0-37837 GCA_039188275.1 Planctomycetota bacterium | reverse complement strand
CCGTAGTAGCGTACGTTGCTGCCTCGTTGCTGGCGAATGGCCGCCGCGCCAAGCGCCCGCCGCTTGGCCGGAGCAGCGGCCATGACGATTGGCGCGGTTACGCCGGCGCCGCGGGCCCGGTCAATTCGGGCCAGAAAGGCTCGCCCACCACCGCCGCCAGCTCCGCCGCGTCGGGCGCCAGCTCGGCTCGCAGCCAGGCCAGCGTTTCGTCGCTAGCGTGCAGGCCGGTCGGGTCCGACTTCGGCAGCAGCAGCTTGAAGAGCCGGAGCCGCAGCTTCAACGGCACAAGCGGGCGCAGCACGCGGCGATAAAGCCAGCTCTCGTACACCAAGTCCCAGGCGCGGTTCCGTCGTGGCTTCTGCTTCGACTGATTGTAAGCCTTCGCCGGCTCGCGGTCTTCGATTCGGGGCGCCAAGCCGAGGAAGTCGGCGATGCCGGCCAACACCTTAGCCCGGTCCGCGACATACCGCTCAAACGAGACGACCAAAACCCGCTCCGAGCCGAGCGCGTCCAGCCAAGGACCCAGCTGCATGGCGTAGCGGCCGAAGTCGACGTACCGCGGGTGGCGCCGCAGCTCGGCGTCGATGTCGTCGCCAACCGTGCCGGCGACGTGGTCGTGCCGGTAATGGCTAAGGGCCCGCTCGATCGGGTTGCGCACGACGTAGATCGCCTTGAACCCAGCCGGCAAGACGGCAGTCGCCCGTTCCACAACGCCCGTGTGCTCGGGGATCTTCGTGTAGCCGGTCGAGGCGTCACAAAGGGTCTCGTGGGGCTGGGCCTTCGCGTACAGATCGGCGTACGCGGCTCGCCCCGCGGGCGAGAGGACGTGGTCGTCGCACAGGTGGTGCGGCTCTTTGTTCTCGGCCAAGTAGATGCCCAGGTGGTCCGCCAGGTCCATGTACAGCGACGTCGTCCCCGACTTCATAGCGCCGATGATGAGCAGCGCGGGTAGTCGCTCTTGGTCTGCCATGCTTATCGAGGGATTGGAAGTTACGGGGAGTGCAGGCATCACGGGCTCAGCCGCTGTCGGGGGTTACACCCAGCGGGGCTGGCGGTCGCCGATCTTATCGGGGGGCAGCGGCGACACCTTTGCCGGCATGCCAACGGCCAGGTGGCCCGGCGGCACGGGCTTGGTCACCACCGCTCGGGCGGCGACTACCGCGTCGTGGCCAACCACGCCGTGCTTGATCAGGATGCAGCCGCTGTTGAGCTGGACCCGATCGCCAACGATGCCCGAGCGACCGACGTCTTCGTCCCAGATGTGAACGACCTCCGCGCCCTGACGCAGGTAGACCCCGGAGCCCAGCCGAGCCCGGCTGTTGAGCACGATCCCCAGCGGGTGCGGCGCCCACAAGCCCGGGCCGATCTTCACGCTCGGCGGGATCACGCAATGGTACCAATGGAAGATAAACTTCTCAGCCAGCAGGCTGAGCGGCAGCAGCTTGTACTTGTGAAAGAACGCCCCGAACCGATAGGCCAGCACCATGTGAAAGCCGGTCGAGAGCAATGCCGTCACGATTAGGCCCAAAGCGTACCGCGTCCACGGTCGGCCTGCGCGGGGCGGGGCGGCGATCAGCAGATCGGCGAGAAGCCCGGAGAGCGTTACCGGATCGGCCACCTCGACCTTGTCGACCCACGCGTCCGGGGAAGCCGGCGACCCAGCGGGCGCCCCCGCGTTGGGCGTTCCTAGCGGGGCGTCGGCGAGCGGCGCCACTTCACGCGGATCGTCGACCGATGGCTCATCGGTTGGCATGGGCTGAGGGCGCGTCGCTCGAGAGCCGTTGGAGGCAAAGATCGTAGAAGCTCCGGTAGGCGCATTATACTCCAGAACCGACGACGACCCGCGCCGGACCATGACCGACGCTCGCCGCTGACGCCCGTCACTGCCATGCCCCCCCCAAACGACACAACCGCTACCGCCGGCGGCGCGGCGGCGCCGATCGCCGTGGTCTGCCACACGGTTCCGCCTTACCGCGCGCACCTGCACCGACGCATCGCCGGCGAAGAACCTCGCCTGCGGTTGATCACCGTTAACACACACAACGACGCGTCGCGCAACTGGCCGATCGAGGCGGGCAACGACATCGGGCTGGTTGACCTGACGCGTGGCGACACGATGATGTCCAACCGAGGCCCGTTCGGGTGGCTGGCCGAGTGGCGCCGCGGCGGCGAGATCATCGAGCTGCTGAAGCGGGAAGGCGTCCGCGCGGTGGTGATGAACGGCTACAACGACGCCGGCCGCCGCCGGGTGATCCGGTGGTGCCAGGCCGCCGCCGTCCCCTGCTTCTTGTGGGGGGATAGCAACCTTGCCTCGGACCGCCGCCGGACGGGCATCAATCAACGCATCAAGCGGTGGCTCGTGCCGCGCATGGTTCGGCTGTGCACCGGCTGTTTCGCCTGCGGCAGCCTTGGGAAGCAGTTCTGGGAGTTCTACGGCGCCGACCCCGCGGCGGTGTTCATCTCCCCTTACGAACCCGACTACCGCTTGATCTGGGACCTCACCGATGAGGAAGTCGCCGACGCCGCTCGGCGCCACGGCCTCGCCGAAGGGCGCCGCCGGCTGGTCTTCTCGGGTCGCCTCACGGGCGTCAAGCGGGTGGACCTGCTCGTCGATGCGTTCGTCGCGCTGGCCGACGACCGGCCCGACTGGGACCTGCTGCTCATCGGCGACGGCGAGCTGCGGGAAGAACTCCTCGGCCGCGTGCCCGACCGGCTTCGGCCCCGCACCCGATGCACGGGCTTTCTGTCCGACCAGCAGGAGGTCAGCCGACTCTACCGGGCGAGCGACGTGCTCGTTCTGCCGAGCACGTTCGAGCCGTGGGCACTGGTGATCAACGAAGCGGCCGCGGCCGGGATGGCGATGGTCGCGACCGACGTCGTCGGCGCCGCGGCCGAGCTGATTGTCAACGGGACCAACGGCTACGTTGTCCCCGCCGACGACGGCGATGCGCTGCGCAAGGCGATTGCCCGGGTCACCGACGACGCCAACACCGACCGCATGAAAGCGGCGTCCGCCGAGGTTCTCGAAGACTGGCGGCGGCGCGGCGACCCCGTCGAGGGGCTCCGCGAGGCGTTGCGCTTCGCCGGCGTGTTGGCCGCCGGCTAACTGACGGTTTAAAAACACACTCCGGTCGTTTTTCAACCTCGCCAAGCTCGGAGCGAGCTCCTCGCGGCTCGCAAAACGTCGGCTTCTGGCCGGCGTTTTGACGCCGCCTCCCCGGCGACGAAGCAGCCCGCCCGTAGATCAACGGGCCGCTACGCCGCTTGACGCGCGGCGGGCTCGCCGAGCACACGGTCGTAAACGCCTTCGAGCGTGGCGACGAATCGGTCCCAGGAGAAGACGTCCTGCGCACGCTCTCGCCCCGCCCGCCCGAGCCCGGCCGCGTAGTGCGGGTCGTCGAGCAGTGTGAGCAGCGCCTCGGAGAGGGCCGTCGGGTTCTTGACCGGCACGAGCAGCCCCGTCTCGCGGTCGGCGATCGATTCCACGGCGCCGCCCGCCCGGCAACCGACGATCGGCCGCGCGGACAACGCCGCCTCGATGTAGACCAACGCGCACGGCTCGCGGTGCGACGGCAGGGCCATCACGTCGATGGCGTTCATCAGGTCCGCGGTGTCGCGGCGGAAGCCGGTGAAGCGGACGCTGCGGAGGAACCCGCCGCTGCGGGCGGTCCCCTGCAACTCTTCTTTCAGCTTGCCCTGCCCGACCACCCAGAATTGGGCCGACGGGAAGCGCTTGAGCACGGCGGGGATGGCGGCGAAGAGCTCACGGTAGCCCTTCTTGACCGACAAGTGACCGAACGTGCCGATGATCGGCGTATCGCGGTCGGCGCCAAACTCCGCCCGCACCGTCGCCGGATCGCGGCTGGGCAGGAACTCGTCGGCGGCCAACGCGTTGTGCAGCACCGTGACGCGGTCGCCGTCGATGCCCTGAGCGACGAGGTCGTCCTTCACGGCGTTGGACACCGCCAGCAAGTGGGTTTGACGCCGGTGCCACGACGCGGAGGTGAAGCCCTGCACGTGGCCGATCGACCGGATGCCGCCGCACGCTTCGAGCCAGCCGGCCCACCAGCTCGCGGAGGAGAGGGTCGTCTGGATCAAGTCGGCGCCGTGGCGCTTCGCCGCGCGGGCGAGCGCGGCGACGGCGAACGCGTTGACCTTGCCGCCGATGGGGAGCTGATCGACGTCGATCCCCAGCCGCGCGAACTCCGGCGCCGCCTTCGAGCCACGCTTCAGCGCCACGGGCATGCGGTGCCCGCGGGCCTCCATCCGCTTGGTCAACCGGGCGAGCTGCATCTCCGCCCCCGACATGTGCGAAGGGGTGATAACCTGCAAGACGCGGCGTTGATTGGACATTGGGAACGTCGGGTATCAGGCCAATGCGGAATGCGGATTCCGGGTTTCGGAATGAACCGCAGAGCGGCCGGCAAGCAACGCTTGCGGTTCATTCCGAATCCCGCGTTCTCAATTCCGGATTTCCTTCACCCCGCCTTTCGCTTGTAGAGTTCCGGGTTGAGCGTGGGGTCGTTGTACATCTTCATCTGGCGGTAGACCTTCAGCAGCTTGCGGCCGGCGAAGATGTCGGTCAGCAACTCCTCGAGCGAGCCCGACAGGTCGGCGAGCTGCGTCTCGCAGCGGGCCAGCTTCTGGTGGACGCGTTCGACGTGGGCGCCGTCGACGTCGTCGCGGTCGAGCTCCTCTTCCATGTGGAAGATGCGGAGCGCCATGATCGAGAGCCGGTCGATCGTCGAGCCCGGCGTCTCGGTGTTGAGCTTGGCGCCGGCGTTGGCGACGACCCCACCGGTCGAGAGCATCTGGATCAGCGTCTCGTCGACGCGCTCGATCCAGTCGTTCCGCTTCTGGTTGAGCTTGTCGATCGCCCGCTTGACCGCGGCGATCTTGTCGTCGCCGGCGTCGGGCACGCGGGCCGTGTCCTCTTCGTGCCAGAGCTGAAAATTGAATTGGTGCTGTTGGCACACCACGGCGAGCAGCCCCGTGTAGGGGTTGTCGAGCGGCTGCTCGTCAAAAGGCGGCTCGTGCCAGCGGGTGACGGTTTCCGCCTGGAGGTCGAGGACTTGGCGGACCAGAGCGGGGCTATCGAACAGCATGGCCGGAATCCTTTCCTACCTTGTATCGCCGGGCGTCCTGCCGGCTCCGTACGCCCCGCCGAATCGCTGCCGGTCAACGCGGGGCGGCGTGTCACGAGGCGAAGTGGGGCGGGAGTCTAAGCCCGTCCTCTATCCTCGGCAAGACGAGCTTCCGCTGCGGAGAGAATCTCGACGAACGCCCAAGCTAGCAGGCCTCACGCAAGCGGCGTAGCGCCGGGTGGCGGCGTCCCGGCGCCGCCACGGACGTGGTCGCCGCGACCGGCGGCGTAGGCGTCGGCGCCGGGCAGCTCCGCCTGGCCGGCCGACCGCGAGGCCTCCCACAGCTTCTTCAAGAAGGGCCGGCACCAGCCGCAGCCGGTCCCCGCCCCGCCGCACTCCGACAGCTCCGATGGCGCTCGCACGCGCTCGATCCGAAGGAAGTTCTCAACCTTCCGCCGCGTCACGTGGAAGCAGAGACAGAGCTCATCGTCGGCGTTCATGACGGCATTGTACCGCCGAGCAAATGCCGCCGTCGACGGGTTGCTCGCGACGGGCTGCTCGCAGCCGGCTAACCGTGGGCCGGCTCGGCATCGACGGCCCGGTTAACACCACGGACGACGACATCGCAAAACGCCTCGCGTAGCGCCTCGCGGCTCAGCCGCTCGGTGAGCATTCGCTGGGCGTGCCGACCCTGCTCGGCGAGTTGCTCAAGCGGGCGGGCGGCGATCTCTTGCAAGATCGCCACGGCGCCGTCGACGTCGCCCTGCGTCCCCTGCCAGCCGATGTCGCCGGCGTCGAGCAGCTCCGTGATGTGGCTCGGCCGCGGCCCAAAGTAGAGGAGCGGCCTCGAGACGCTCATCGCCCCGTACACTTTGCACGGGTGGACGATGCCCACGAGCGCCTCGTTCATCAACACGACGTGCACGTCCGCCGACGAGAGCGAGTACTTGATCTCCGACAGCGGCTGGTAGGGCAGCGAGACGAGGTTCCGCGGCGCGTGCTCGGCGATCGCGCGGTCGACGACCTCCTTGCCCGCCCCGCCGCCGATGAACGCAAACACCAGGCGGTCGTCGTCGCGGAGTCGTAACGCCGCCTCGACGAGCGTGTCGACCGGCGTCGTTAGGCCGTGGTTGCCGCTGTACATGATGACCCGACGGTCGCCCCACCCTTGCTTTTGCCGGAAGGGGTTCGTGTCGCGGGGTACTTCCTCTTGTGCCGTCAGCATCGGCCAGGGCGGCATGGTCGAGATCTTCTGCTCGAGCGCCGCGAGCCGCCCCGGGCTATGCTCCAGCTTCGCCCGCAGGCGATCGGCCATGAAGCGGTCGAGCGCGACGACCTCGGCGGCCGCGTTAAGGATCCGGCGGTTGAGCCAGTCGAGCGCCCGGACCGCCAGCGCGGTCGGCTTCATGTGGCCCGAAGCGATCACCTGGTCGGGGTTCAGGTCCATCACCCAGTAGGTGATCGGCGCCCGGCGGAACAGGCGGATCACGATCGCCGCGATGGCCGCCATCGGGGGCGACGTGCTCACCAGCATGCCCCGCAGCCCGGGTGTAAAGAGGCCCCGCACGATCGCCTGGAAGAGGAAGCTGAGCTGGCCTACCACCCGGTGCAAGATGGTCGCCTTGCCGAGCGACGAGAACGGCAGACGCACGACGTCGACGCCGTTGAGGTCCTCCCGCGCGGGGTACTTTTTCGCGGGGTCGTCGTACCCGCGTCGCGACGTGAGCACACGAACCCGGTAGCCGCGCCGCGCCAGCTCCTCGGCCGCGTCGGCCATGTGTTGGCCGACCGACGCGGGGTCGGGCACGTAGACCTGACTGATGACGAGGACGCGCGGGGCCGAGGAGCGCGGAGCGGCGGGGTTGGCGGCGGCTGGCATGCGGAGGCGGCGCGGGGGGGCGGCAGAAAAAAATAGCCCCCGGTGACCGGCCGGGGGCTAATCGCGAATCGTCAGCACACGCTTCCGCTCAGCTCGCCGCCGCGGCGGCGTGCTTCTTGAGGTACTCGGCGTGGATCCACTGGTAGGTCTTCTCCATGCCGTCGCGGAGCTTGATGCCGGGGGCCCAGCCCAACAGCTCGGTGATGAGCGTGTTGTCACTGTTGCGACCGTTGACGCCCTTGGGGGCGGTCAGGTCGTGGTCGCGCGTTATCTCGATCCCGGCGATGTCGGCCACCATCTCGACCAAGCCGGTGATGGTGGTGATCTCGTCCGAGCCGAGGTTGATCGCCTCGGTGATGTCGGAGTCGGTGATCTTAAGGATCCCGTCGACGCAGTCGTCGATGTACATGAAGCTGCGGGTCTGCTTGCCGTCGCCCCAGACCTCGACGGTGTGGTCGCCGGTCTCCTTGGCGTGGATCACCTTGCGGCAGATCGCGGCGGGCGCTTTTTCTCGGCCGCCGTCCCAAGTGCCGAAGGGGCCGTAGACGTTGTGGAACCGCGCGACGCGGGTCGTCAGGCCGTAGTCTTCGCGGAAGTGGCGGCACATCCGCTCGCTGAACAGCTTCTCCCAGCCGTAGCCGTCTTCGGGCCTGGCGGGGGAGGCGTCCTCTGCGTTTAGCGGCACGACGTCTTCGCACTTTTGCTTGTCGGCGTTGTAGACGCAGGCGCTGCTGGCGTAGAAGTAGCGGTCGACGCCGGCGTCCTTGGCCGCTTCGAGCAAGTGGGTGTTGATCAAGACGCTCAGCATGCAGAGCGCTTTGTTGTTCTCGATGAAGCCCATGCCGCCCATGTCGGCGGCGAGGTTGTAGACCCGCCCGACGTCTTCGCACGCCGCGGTGCAGTTCTCTTTGATCTTCAGGTCCGCGGCGATGTTCTCGACGCCGTCGTGCACCTGGTACCACTGGTTGAGCGGTTTAATGTCGACGCTGCGGATGTTGGCGTAGCCCATGCTTAGCAGGCGTTGCACCAGGTGGCCGCCGATGAAGCCGCCGCCGCCGGCCACCAGAATTACCTTGTCGCTCATCGTTTCGGGGTTCCCAGTTCTAGTCGCGTGTGGAGTATCAGCCGCCGCCAAACGAGGGGAGCGCCCCCCGGGCGCACCGTACAGCTGGGCCTGATTATAGTCGCCGCCCCGTCGGACAAGCGATCCGCCCCGGCCCGAACCGCTAGAAATTAGGCGGATTGGCCGCAATCCTGACGGCGCGCTCGCCAGATCCGCTACGTTCGGCGCCGGGAGGGGTCCGTCCGGGCCTCGCGTTCGACGAGTTCGAGGTCGGCCAGCACCATCATCCGGGCCAGTTCCTCGAGCGATACGGTCGGTCGCCAGCCCAGTTCTCGGCGGGCCTTCGAGGCGTCGCCCTGCAGCAATTCCACCTCGGCCGGCCGCAAGTAGCGTGGGTCGACCTCCACCAAAACCCGGCCGTCAGGGCCGACGCCCCGCTCGCCGGCGCCCTCGCCCTCCCACTCCAGCGGCAGCTCGACATCGCTGAAGCAGAAGTCACAGAACGAGCGCACGGTGGCCGTCTCGCCGGTGGCGATGACGTAGTCGTCGGGGTGGTCGGCCTGCATCATGAGCCACATCGCCTCGACGTAGTCGCCGGCGAAGCCCCAGTCGCGGCGGGCGTCGAGGTTGCCAAGGTAGAGCGTCCGCTGCAGCCCAAGCTTGATGCGCGCCGCGGCGCGGCTGATTTTGCGGGTCACGAACGTCTCGCCGCGGCGGGGCGACTCGTGGTTGAACAGGATGCCGTTGACGGCGAACAGGCCGTACGCTTCGCGGTAGTTCCGCGTCATGTGGTAGGCGTAGGCCTTCGCCGCTGCGTAGGGGTTGCGGGGGTAGAAGGGGGTCGCCTCGGTCTGCGGGGTCTCGAGGACGCGGCCGTACATTTCCGAGCTGGACGCCTGGTAGAAGCGGGCATCGATCTCCTGGTTGCGGAGGGCTTCGAGCAGCCGCGTGGCGCCCAGCCCCGCGATGTCGCCGGTGTAGGCGGGCTGTTCGAAAGAGACCTTCACGTGCGACTGCGCGCCGAGGTTGTACACCTCGTGTGGGCGCACGTCCTTTAGCACACGCTGTAGCCCCGAGGCGTCGCCGAGGTCGCCGTAGACGAGCCGGAAACGCACGTCGGGCTCGTGGGGGTCCTGGTAGAGGTGGTCGATCCGCGACGTGTTGAAGGACGAGGTGCGGCGGACGATGCCCCACACGTCGTACCCCTTCGCCAGGAGCAGCTCCGCCAGGTACGACCCGTCCTGCCCCGTGACGCCGGTGATGAGGGCGCGCCTGCCGCGGGGCGATTGCTCTTCGGCGGGAAGCATGGCCAAGGGCGCCTCGGGGCAAGGGTTGGCGAGCCGAGCTGAAGTAAGAGTAGGGTTTCGCCAGCGGCAGCGGCACGAAAAACGGACCGGCTAGGCCGGGGTGTGCCGATCGGCCCGGGCCGACTCTCCATTTCGAACGAACCAATCGTACGTGATTTGAACGCCCTCTTTGAGCCCGGTTTGGCTCCGCCAACCCAGCCCGTGCAGGCGGGACACGTCTAACAGCTTGCGCGGCGTCCCGTCGGGTTTGCTCGCGTCGACGAGGATCTCCGCCTGCGGGCAAACGATGTCGCGGATGGTTTCGGCGAGCTCGCGGATCGTCAGGTCTTCGCCGACGCCGACGTTGATGATCTCTTCGCTGCTGTAGTGCTCGAGCAGGAACAGGCACGCATCGGCCAGGTCGTCGACGAACAGGAACTCGCGGCGTGGCGATCCCGTGCCCCAAAGGGTGACCTCCGCCGGGCCGCCGCCCGACGCGACCCTTCGCCGGCAGTCGTCGAACTTGCGGATCAACGCCGGCACGACGTGTGAGTTCTCGAGGTCAAACTTGTCGCCCGGGCCGTACAGGTTGGTTGGCATTGCCGCGATGAAGTCGCAGCCGTGCTGCCGGCGGTAAGCCTGGCAAGAAACCAGGCCGGAGATCTTGGCGATGGCGTACGCGTCGTTGGTCGGCTCGAGCTTTCCGGTCAGCAGGTGCTCTTCTCGCATCGGCTGCGGGCAGTCTCTCGGGTAGACGCAACTACTCCCCAGGTACAGCAGCTTCTTGACGCCGTGCCGCCAGGCGGCCCGCAGCACCGTGGCGTGGATCATCAGGTTATCGTAGCCGAAGTCCGCCGGGCGGGCACGGTTGGCGCCGATCCCGCCGACGGTCCCCGCGGCGTGGACCACGTACTCTGGCTTGTGTTCGGCGAACCACGCGTCGACGCCCGCCGGGTCCCGCAAGTCGACCGTCTCGCGACCGACGGTTAAGACGTTGGCGTAGCCCGCGGCAGCGAGTTGGCGGGCGATCGCCGAACCGACCATGCCCCGGTGGCCGCTGACGAAGATGCGTGCGTCGTCAGGGATCGCGGGCATATCGTTTCCTCGGGCGGGTGGGCGGAGTGGGGCGTCGCCGGAGGCCGTGTGTCGCGGCGGGTTCCGGCACCAGCTTAACCAGCCGGCGCTTGGTTCGCCGCCAAGACGTCAACGCCGTTGGGTCGTGCCCCGCGAACGCCCGGCGGTTCAGCCGGTGACGCCGCCCGCCGGGGCCGATACCGCATCGACCGACTCGCCGGCGGCCGAGGAAAACGCGGGCGTAAGCACCGACTTGCCCGATAGGGCTTCGTGGTCGTGCTCGAGCTGCTCGCGGATCCGACGGATGTCTTCCTCAATCGGCTCGAGGAAATCGAGTACCTGGATCAACTGGGCGGGCGTTGACGCCCGCTCGATGTCCGAATTACCCAGCAGCTCGAGGTGGCCGACCTTCTGCCCATCGAGCACCAGCGGGTGCACGATGCTCCACGTGAGGTCGGTTGACCCCGCCGCGGAGTTGGGCGTCTTCCACTTGGCGAAGTACGCCTCGTGCAGCACCGGGATGTTGATGGCAAGCTTCATCTGCACCAGCCGGTGCAACGGCGCCGCCTCGACCAGCGCGGCCCAGAGCTTGTCCCATTGGCGGGAACCCTGCAGTTGAACCGCGCTGTGCTGCCCCTGCGAGGCATCGCCGGCGGGGCTTGAAAACGAGGAGGTGGAGTCACGCACGCGGTGCTTGAGCAACTCCAGCTCGATGTGGCCGAACGTCCTGGTCGAGACAAGGAAGAGGACGACCGCCGCGACGATAAGCAAGGCGATGAGCTCGCTGCCCCACATCAGGCTGAGCACTGCGCTTAGGCAGGTCGTCGCGCAGATGAGCGTGATGAACATCGACGCCTGCCGAACGGTCCAGCCGCGCGTCAGCAGCGAGTGGTGCAAATGGCCCCGATCCGGCGCAAAGAGGCTGCGGCCCGTCAGCTTCCGACGCAGGATCGCGGCGGAGGAATCGAGGATCGGGATCGACCACAACGCGAACGGCACCGCCATGGCGATCGCCGCGGGCGACTTGACCGACGTGTGCGTGGCGATCACGCCGACGACCAAACCAATCAGCATGCTCCCGGTATCGCCGAGGTAGATGCTCGCCGGCGCGAAGTTGTACCGCAAGAACCCGAGTTGGGCGCCCGCCAGAGCCAGGACGATGAACGCCTCGGCGTGGTAACCGAGCATGGCGGTGATCGCCGCGACGGTCAGGCAGAGCACGGCGCCGATGCTCGAAGCAAGGCCGTCGATGCCGTCGATCAGATTGATGGCGTTGATGGTCACCAACAGCCAAACCAGCGTTACTGGCGCCGACAGCCAGCCGGGTAGCACGACCTTCGCACCCATAAAGCCGAAGTGGTCGATACTCAGCCCTGAGTAGACCAGGATGCCCGCGATCGCAACCTGGCAAAGCAGCTTGTACCGGCCGCGGAGCCCGAACTTGTCATCAAAGAGGCCCAGCAGCACCGTCAGGGTGGAAGCAACCAGCAACGCGAGGAAGATGGGGCGGTCCGCCGTGTTGGCGTTGAAGTTGAGCAGGTCGATGTCTTGGCCGCGGGCGTAGGCGAACGTCACCGCGATCGCCGAGAGCATCGCCACGTAGACGGCGATACCGCCGCCTAGCGCGACGGCGGACGATTGGTGCTTACGGTCGCCATCGGGCTTGTCGACAAAGTTCCATCGCCGGGCAAGCCAACGCACGATCGGCGTCGCCACGAGTCCCGCCACGAGACCCGAGCCGAGGGCGAGCGCGTAGCTGGTGTAAATATCGTTAGGCATAGACCGGCGGTTTCAAAGCAAGTCGTATCGAAGGTCGGACGTCCAGCCGCTAGCTGCAACTAGCGCGCCATAAAGCGTCCACGTCACTGCGGGTAGACCGCGACACGTCCTACCAGCTGAACGACCCGGGGATGAGCTGCCAACTCTCGCGTTTAGTTACTGAACGCATGAACCAGCCGCACGCCCCGATAGCCATTCATCAACCGCCGCCACGCCGGTTCAGATGGCCGTAACCTTTTACAAAAACATTACTTACTGCATATGGCTGCCGGAAAATTGATAGTAATCCTCTAGTAGGGACCCGTCAACAAGCCAGTCGGACAGTTCGGAAAACTATCAAAGACTTCTAGATTTCCCGTGCTTGATGATTGGGTAGTTCTTACCGGCCGAATGCAAAATCGGCATCGGCGGAACCTCGGCAGCGGCCGGTCGCCATGTTGCCGGTGAGCAACGGCCTGCCAGGCCGGCGTGTTGAACCTACGCCTCGCGGCGGGGTCGTGGCCGACCGCCGAGCGCCTACTCTTCGGCGCCCGTGCTAGGCGCCTCGCGCTGACCAAGCACGGTCGCCGGGACGCCCCCGACGATCGCCGCCGGGGCAACGTCCTTTGCAACAAAGCTGCCCGCGGCCACGACGGCGTTGGCCTCAACGCTTACGCCTGCGAGCAGGACGCACCGGGCGGCCAACCAGACGCCGTCGCCAACGGTGATGGGATCAGGGGTTAGCTCGAAATACCGGCTGCGGTGATCGTGGCTACCGGTGCAGAAGTAGACGCCTTGGGAAACGCAGGTGTGGCTACCGATGCGGACGGCCGAAATGTTGTCGATCCAAACGTCTTGGCCGATCCAGGTGTGGTCGCCCATTTCGAGTCGCCAGGGGAACTTGATCCGCACGTTCGGCTTGACCACAACGCCCCGCCCCAGCCGGGCGCCGAACAACCGGAGTAGCCGCGTCTTGAGGCCGCTGAACGGGAACCAGCCAGACTCGAAGAATACCAGGCTCGTGTAGTACCAGAGAAGCTGGATCGGAAGCGAGCGGCCCGGCGTGTAGTCGCCTACGTTGTAGACCGACAGGTCGGTCCAAGACTCGTTGGTGGGTGGTGGTGCTTCGGGCATCGGGCGACGGCTGGGAGCGTGGCGGGCCCCCTCATCTTACGTGGGCAGCCGCTGCGCTCGCCATGGCCACGCGGGCTTCGTACCGCTGCTGCCCCACCCGCCGGCGGGTTGTGACACCTATGCCGGTCCGCGGGCCGCCCGGCCGCCGGTCAGGCCTCGATCAGGCCGAACCACTCGCGTTGGCGCTCGAGCCGATAGGCGAAGATCTTCTCCAGGTCGGGCTTGACGAGTAGCCGGTGGACGAGCCCTCCGCCCGGCACACCGTAGCGGACGTGGTCGATCATCCGCGTGCCACTCTCGACGGCCTCGAAGCGGTGGTCGTGGTCCCACCGCGTGTAGGGCCCCCGGACCTGGGTGTCGGCGAAAGCGACTCCCGGCTCCCAGGTCGTGATCTTCGACCGCCAACGCATGGGCACGAACTTCAAGATCTTGACCCGGTAGTCCAGCACCGTGCCGGCCGCCATCTCGATTGGCTCGGGCGTGAGGATCTTGAAGTGCATCCAAGGAGGCGTCAGCTTCGCGAGGTTCTCGGGTTGCGAGAAGAACGCGAACATCTCGTCGACCGGGCGCGGCAAGACGCACTCCGCGTGCAGGATGTACCCGCGTCGGTCAGGGTCTCGGGTGATCTCGAACATCCAACGGGCTCGCTCGGCGGGGGGCGGTGCTTGCCCCGTAGCGTAGTCGACGACGCTTCGGACGTCCTCCCGGTCGGCGGGCCAGAGGGGTTAACGCCGACGCTGGGCCGGGCCGGCGGCGGTTTTCTCCGTCGGCTGGCTGAAGTCTTCTGCCACGAGTCGTTTGTCGAGCACGAGCAGAGCCACCGGTTTCTGGTCGGAGAGCTCAGTCGCTCGCCACAGCTTGGCTAAGTCGACCGTCTTCTTGGGCTGCAGCTCGACGATCGCGAGGTCCTGCTTGACGTACGTCCGGACCCGCTTCACCCCAGGCGTTGCGTACAGCTTGCGGGCCAGCTTCTTGGCGCACGATTGGCAGTGCAAGTCCTCGACATGAATCTCAATCACACCCTGGGGAAGCACGCGTGGCTTCTCCGAGGGTTGATCGTCGGCGCCGACTTGCGCGGATAGCGTAAACGCAACGAGTAACGCTAGGGCGGGCATCGTGACATCCTTGTCGTGATGAAGGGCAGTTGGGTTGTTCGATGAGCCGGCGGCCGATTCGGCGTCTACTCGCGGAGGTAGACGCCGTCGGCGACGACCGCCAGCGTGGCGGGCTCGCCCGCTTTGACGCTCGGCAGCATCTGAGCTTCGCCGCGGACAACGACCACCGCGTCACGCCGGAGGCCCAGCAGGTCCGCGACGCCCAGCGGAATCGGTTTGCCGGCGGCGTCGTTGAACGTAACAACGGCGATCGCCTGCAAGTTGTCGTCGGCGTGGCTGGCGCAGAACGCGCACGTTTCGGCGTGGTCGGGGTCGCCCCCGGCGTGATCGGCGTAAGCGGCCGCGGCGCCGGGATCAACCAGGAAGAACGTGGCCTCGTCCGCCTTCCAAGGGAAGTCGGGCTCCGATTCCTTCCAGGGGTTGGCCACGCCGCCGATTTGCCCGACGAGCACGATATTGCCCCCGGTGAATCCGTCCTCCTGCTCACGCAGGTCGACCGGTGTCACCGGCCCCGCAGGTTCTTCGGCAAGCAGCAGCGATTGGCGATACTCAGCGATCGCGGCCGAATCGGGCGCGCCGGGCGAGCTCGCCGTACCGCAACCGGGCGCCGCTAGCGCGAACAAGGCGAGCATGAGGGCGTAAATCAGGTAAGCCGGGAGTGCTAGCATGGGCTTCGAGCGGTTGTTCTTAATCGGGCGTGCTGGAGTTTTTCCGTTACCCCGGTTGGGTACGTATCGACCAGCGGGGCGGTTCGCGTGAGCCTCGCAGGTTGGCCCAATCAGGGCGGCGGCCGGCTTCTCGGCCTTCTTGCACTCGGCTTTCGGAAAATTCTTCCGCGAGCCGCCAAGAAGCCCCGTCGGGCGGCGAAACCCCTAGCAGAGGCCCCGCTAAGGCGAGCGGCGCCTGTTCAACATCCGTCAGCGTTCGCGGCGAAACGACGCGAACCACTCCCGCCAACCAACGCCGGACCGGCTTGCAAGCAGGCAGGCCGCCAGCGGGGTTGGGCCCGTTCCCGAGGTACCCGAGTCATGATCAAGAAGTCCCTGATCACCGTTCTGAGCGTCACGCTGGTAGGCGGCCTGTTGTTTGGCAGCAGCGCCTTCAGCTACCTGAAGACGGCGTGCAACCGCGTCAGCCAAGCCGCGGAGGACAGCGTCTCGGTCGATTTCCAGATCGACCGCGCCCGCGATATGGTTGCCGACCTCTCGCCCGAAGTGAAGCGGTCGATGACCGTCATCGCCCAGGAAGAGGTTGAGCTGCAAAGCCTCGACGAGCGGATCGCCAAGGCCGAGGCCCGGGCCGTGAAGGGCAAGAGCGAGATCCTGCGGCTCCAAGCCGACCTGAACGACGGCCGCCATGTCTTCCGCTACGCCAGCCGAACCTACACGCGGGACCAGGTGACCGAAGACCTATCGCGGCGGTTCACACGCTTCAAGGTGGACGACGAAACGCTGACCCACCTCAAGAGCATGCGTGACGCCCGCGCCCGCAACCTCGACGCCGCGCGGCAGAAGCTGACGGCGATGATGAGCGCCCAGAAGAAGCTGGAGACCGACATCACCAATCTCGAAGCGAAGCGCAAGCTCGTGGCGGTCGCCCAGGCGTCGAGCGATGTCGTGATTGACGACAGCCGGCTTGCCCGGGCCAAGGAGCTGATCAGCGGCATCCGCACCAAGCTCGACGTGGCGGCGAAGCTGGCGAACGCCGACGTCGATGTCCGCGCCGAGATCCCGCTCGACGACGCCCAGTCCGACGACGTGACCGAGCAAGTCGCCGCGTACTTCGAGCTGAACACGCCCGCGATCGACGTGAAGGTGGCGAACGTGAGCGTTGCGCACGAGTAGCCCTTCATTCCCCTCCGAGTGCTGACGCCGCCGGCTCGCCCGTAATTAGGTTGGGGCGAGTCGGTTGCGTCGTCGCGCGGAGCCTCGGTGGCCATCACGCTCCCCTCTGCCCCCGCGTCCCTATGTTCCAGTGGCGTCTCAAACTCCGCGAGGCACGGCAGGCAATCGCCGCGGGGCGGGTGGAGGAAGCGCGGCGGGTGCTGAACGACGCCGAGCTGCAAGGGTTCTTGCCCGCCAAGCAGCTGGCGGGCAAGCTGGCCCAGAAGTACGCCGAGCGGGCCCAACGCCGGATCGCCTGGGGGGAGAGCTCCGCCGGGTTGGCGGACCTGGACGCCGCCGCCGACGTCGGGGGCGACGCCGAGCATCACGAAGCGATCCGCAACGAGTACCGCCAGCGTGTGCTCGACGACGTGATTGCCAAGCTCGCCGCGGGCGATCTTGACGCGGCGCTCAAGCGGCTTGACCGCACACGCCGCCGCGGCGTCGCGACGCAAGCGTTGCGTGACGCCGAGGGCCTGGCGCAACTCTGGCGGGGGGCTCGGGAGCTAGCCGACACCGGCGAGATGGGGCCGGCGCTGGAGAAGTTCGCCCGAGTCGAACGGCTCGCCGGCACGCTTCCGAGCATCCAAGCGGCCGGTGGTGGTACGCTAACGCTTACCGAAGCCATCGCCGTGGAGTGGCGGTCGCTATCACGCCGGTCAAAGGACCATCAGGCGGCCCGCGAGCGGATGCACGCCGCGGCCGCCGCGCGCCGGTGGGACGACGCCCTTTGTGCAGTCGAAGGGTCGCTCCGCGTGGCGCCCGCCGACACGGTCGCGCTGGCGCTCCGCAAGCGGCTGTGGAGGGAGTTGGGACTGAGCCTAACGCGTTCGGACCGCGACAGCCCCGTGCTCGGGTCCGGACACGAACCGCATCAATCCAACCCGGGGAAGACGCCCCTCGCGATGCCCAAAGACTACCCAAACGAGAAGCCCGAGAAGCGGCCGGGGAGCGGCCGCGGCCGCCGGCTTGCCCAGTCGCTCCGCCGTGAGGGGGCGCGGGATTCGGGCGCCGTGGGGGACTCAACCTCTCCTTCGAAGCCTTCCGCTGGTCCTTCGAAGCCTTCCGCTGGCGCTACTTCGGTCACCGGTCCGCACGCCGACCGCCGGATGCTGTGGGTCGACGCGGTTGGCGGCTACCTCGTTTGTTTGGATGACGAGGTCGTTCTGGGGCAGCCAACCGGCGCGGCGGGCGGGCCCGCTATCCCCATCCTCGCCGACGTCTCTCGCAGGCACGCCGTGATCCGCCGCGAAGGGGGCGCTTACGTCCTCGAGCCGATCGGCGCCGTGACGCTCGATGGAGCCCCCGTCACCGGGCCCACCGTCTTGGCCGACAAGCACGACATCGGCCTGGGCGCCGCCGTCTGTATCCGATTCACCAGGCCGCACGCGCTCAGTGTGACCGCTCGGCTGGAAGTTGTCAGCGGGCACCGCCTCACGGCTTCGGCCGACGCCGTGCTGCTGATGGGCGAGAGCTGCGTGATGGGGCCCAACCGCCACAGCCACGTCCGCTGTAAGCATTGGAAAGACGACGTCATTCTCTTCCGCCAGGGCGGCAAACTGATGTGTCGATCGCGTGCCGCGATGACTCTCAATGGGCAAGCGTCTGACGGCCCGGCGGTAATTCGCCCAGCAAGCCGGATCGAAGGGGAAGATTTCGCGCTGAGCGTCGAACTAGCATGAGACAAGCGGGATAGGAATCTGGCGTCGGGGTTCAAAGAACCCCCGAAGCGGCCGCAGGCGGCCGCCACCAACTCCCCCCCTGCTTCCGCTCCACGCACGAGAATCCTCTACCTGGACCCATGGAAGCCCTCACCGTTACGCTGAAGCACGAGCCGATGGCCCTTATGAATCCTTCGCGGCCGCAACCCGACCAAGCCCCCGTGGACGAGCCGCGGACCTCGCGCTCGGCGCCGATGAAGTTCTTGTACGCCACGGGGGACCGACCGCTGGAGGGCTACACCATCCGGCGGGGTATCGGCCGAGGCGGCTTCGGCGAGGTCTACTTCGCCGAGAGCGACGCCGGCAAGGAAGTGGCGATGAAGCTCATCCGCCGCAACCTCGACGTCGAGCTGCGCGGCGTCCGCCACTGCTTGAACCTCAAGCACCCTAACCTGGTCGCCCTGTACGACATCCGGGCCGACGAGGGTGGCGACGAGTGGGTCATCATGGAGTACGTCGCGGGCGGTCCCGGCTTGAGCGGCCCCGGCGCTAACTCGTTGGAGGACGTGCTCGACAGCCACCCCAATGGCATGCCGGCCGCCGAGGCGCTGCGTTGGATGCACGGCATCGCGGCGGGCGTCGCCCACCTGCACGACAACGGCATCGTCCACCGCGACCTCAAGCCGGGCAACATCTTCCTCGACGGCGACACGGTCAAGATCGGCGACTACGGCCTGTCGAAGTTCATCTCGTGTAGCCGGCGGAGCGGCCAGACCGAATCGGTCGGCACCGTCCACTACATGGCGCCCGAGATCGCGAACGGCCGCTACGGTCGCGAGATAGACACCTACGCGCTCGGCGTCATCCTCTACGAGATGCTGACCGGCCACGTTCCGTTCGAGGGTGAGAGCGTTGGCGAGGTGCTGATGAAGCACCTGACCGCGGAGCCCGACCTGGCGCGGATCGAAGAGCCCTATCGGGAGATCGTCCGACGGGCGTTGGCCAAAGACCCGGAGCTGCGTGTGCGCAGCGTGGCCGAGATGGTCGAGATGCTGCCGGGCGACGCCGCGGGGGCTGGGGTCGCCGCGGGAGCCAACACAGGGAGACCGCCCGGCGGAGCGCCGGTCGACAGGGCGCCGGTCGACGGGGCGCCGGCGCTCGATCCCAACGCCCCGATCTCGGTCGACGCCCGGCGTGTGCGGAAAGGATTGGCGGAGGACGACGAGCCGATCTACCGGTCGTTGATTGACGGCTGGACCCACTTCTGGCGAGGCTGGCGAGACTCGCCGCTCAACCCGGCGGTCAAAGCGGTCCTGCTGGTGCTCGCGGGTTTGGTGCTCATGGCATCGGGCGTGGCGTGGCTGCCGGTGGTCATCAGTATGGGCGTCCTTTATTGCGTTTACTACGTCATCTGGGCCGCGTTCATCCGCCCCGGCATCCGGACGCACTCGGTGAACTTCGAACCGCACCGCCTCGCCACGACCGCGGCGGCGCCCCGGCAAAACCGGCACGCGCGGGCCGCCGAGGCACGCCGGCGTCGGCTCAACTGGCGTGAAGCGGCCCGCAGCCAGCTCGCGGCGAAGACGTGGCGGACGCGCCTGACCGAGCTTACCGGGTCGATGCTTGTCGCTGCGGCTTTGTGCTCGTGCGCGGCCCCACTCGCCACGGCGCTCATCGCGCCGGGCTCCGACTGGTCGCAAACGACGCCGCTGGTCGTTTGGCTGGCAATCGTCTCGACGCTCGGCGCCTGGGCCGTGCTGGCGACCAGCAAGTTCACCGAGGGGGTCGCCGAGGATCAGGCGCCGATGCGGTCGCTGAGCCGGGTGTTGGGGGCCGGCGTCGGCCTGGCCGCCGCGTTGCTGTCGACCGGGATGCCGATTGGCCTCCCCCAGGCCCACGAGCTTGGCCCCGACTGGAACGACGCGGTGAGCTACGAGCTGTTCGGCTTCCCCGGCGACACGGCGCCCGCGTCGGTCGGCGGCCGGCCGGCGGTCGGCGTGGCGGCTTCGGTCGCCTACTTCGCCTGCTTGTTCCTGGCGCTCCGCTGGTGGCGGCAAGCCGAATACACGCGAGAGAAGCGGCTGAGCCTGTTGTCGGTGATCGGCTGCGTCTTCTTCGCGTGGCTGCTGCACATCTTCTGGTGGTACCCGCAGCCGACCGGCATGGCGGTGGCCGCGATCGTGGCGGTGACGACGCAACTCGCGAGCCCCTGGCTGCCGCCTAGCAAGCGGGAAGCGCTCGCCCGACAAGGAGTCGTGTCGTGATTGCCTTGCTGATGCTCTGCGGCGCCACGCTGGGGGCGTTGGCGCTACTGGGTCTAATCCTCGCCAACGAGAAGACCCGCGCAACGGGGCTGCTGATGCTGCTGGTTGGGGTCGTTTTGGTGGCGGCTGTGTTCGTCGCCGGGAGCAGCAGACACCCGTTTATGGTCGTCGATCCTCCGCCCGTCGCCGAGCTGAGGGCCGACCGGCACTCCGGGGTCGCTGCGCAAGCCGCCAACCAGGCGTTCGATGAACTGACCGAACCGCGAATCGATCTCGGCGATGACTCCGATGCCGATGCCGCCGGCGACGACAATCGCCAAGCAACCGACAACGCCCGCAGCAACGCCCCGCGATGGGTCATCACCCCGCCCAAGCGCGTAGGTGGGGCCTATACAACGGTTGTCGACTCCGGCCATGGCTTGACCCTAGACGCTTGCCACGCCGCGACCGATTACCGGTTGCTGGAAATCGCGGCCGAGTACGTTCGCGAGAACGGGGGCCCCGCCACGGGACCGGTCGGGCCAACGCCCGCCGGCAACTTCGTCGCCCAGCGGTCGTCTGAGGACTTTGGGCTAACGTTTAGTGAACTCCGCGAGCTGATGTGGCGAGACGAGCACGTGGAGGAGGTTGAGACCAGCGTCGCGACGATGAAGCGGCTCTACACGCTTGTCGAGATCACGCCCGAAGACGGCCAGCGGCTCGTTCGCTCGACAACCGAGACAAGCGCTCGGCGCGAACGCGACGAGCGGTTGTCGGCGGTGGCGGTGATCGCCGTGTCGGTCGTGGGTGCGCTCGCCCTGGTTTTTGGCGTACTCAAACTCGACGAGCTGACTAAGGGGTACTACACCAAGCGGTTGCTGGTGGGCGTGCCCGTGGCGATACTGGGCATCGGGCTGGCGATCACCTTGCTGAGCTAGGCGGCGTCGCCGGCGCCCGTTGCCCCGCTGACCGCAGGCCACGCGATGCCCGAAGCCACTAACCCGGACGCGCTGCTGATCGAGCAGATCCGCTCCGGCAAGCCCGACGCGTGGAACCGGCTGATCGCCGAGTACGAAGGCCGGCTGCTGGCGTTCGTCGAGAGCCGCCTCAGTTTCGGGGGCCGTGGCCGCCGTGCGGCGAGCGAAGACGTCGTGCAAGAGACCTTCATCGGCTTCCTGACCAGCCTGCCGAACTACGACGCCGGCCGGCCGCTCGAGAGCTGGCTCTTCTCGATCGCCGCGCACAAGCTGACCGACTACCTCCGCCGCGAGGGCCGGCGGCCGGCGATACCGCTCAGCACGACCGACGGTTCGGACGGCGGGGCGTGGGACATGCCGGGCCCCGCGCGCAAGGCGAGCAGCATCGCCCGTTCCGGCGAACGGCAAGGTATGGAAGCCGACGCCCTGGCCGACGCCCTCACCGATCAAATCGACCGCTGGCGCGAGAAGGGCGACTGGCAGAAGATCAAGGTTATGGAACTCCTCTTCACGCGCGGCATGGGCAACAAGCAAGTCGCCGAACAGCTAGAACTCACCGAGCAACAAGTCGCCAACTTCAAGTTCGACTTCCTGGCACGGATCAAGGCATTGGTCCGCCGGGCGGGGTTGAACGAAGATGTCTTCCCGGAACTGGGCGAATGAGCAACCCTGCTTGCCTAGGCGGCAGTTGGTTTTGCGCAGACCGCCAACGGCCCCATTACCCGAGGCTGAATCCGCAAATCCTGTGACGTTGTGTCGCCAGTAACCAACTACAGATCAAGCCGCCCGCGAACGGCAAGCGGAGGCGCGCCCCCAGACCACGCAAGTCTGCATGAGCGATTCCCCCACGACGTCCGAAATCGAGGCCTTCCTCGACGAGTCCCTGCCGCCGGAGCGGATGGCGGCGATCGAGGAGGCGCTGCGGGACGGCGATGACGCCGTCGCCGCGCAGGTGGCGGAGGTCAACGGCCGGCGGGACGCGGGGCTGCATTCTTTGGGCGAGGTCTGGCGGCGGCGGCGGTTGACCTGCCCGACGCGCGAACAACTCGGCTCCTACCTCCTGGGGGTCCTCGACGAAGGGCACGCCGACTACGTGCGGTTCCACCTGGAAACGGTCGCCTGCCGGTGGTGCATCGCGAGCCTAGAAGACCTCCAGGCGAGGCAGTTGCAAGCCGAAGACGGGGAGGGCCAAGCCGAGCAACGCCGCCGACGCTACTTCCAGTCGAGTGTCGGCCGACTCGACGGGAGCGATGCCGGAAAATAGTTGGCCGACGAGTTACTAGCGTGCCTTCAACCGCCAACGCAGCGCGTCGGCGAGGACCTCCGTCAGGGCGCCGGGGCCCTCGAACGCATTGGTCTCAAGGAACACGAGGGTCGGCAGGTCGGCGCCGCCCACGATCTCGGCGGTCCACCGCCGCCCTTCGCGATCGATCCCGGTGTGCACACGCCGCTCGGCTACTACGCTTTCCTCGTCGCGGCGCGCTGCCGGGGGTGTCACCGATGCCGCGGCCAAGTGAGGGGCAAGCGTTCGGTCAGCCCACACGCGCTGCCGAGGCGCCTCGACCCGGGCCAACGCCGAGGCTTCGGGCGATTCGACATGACGGCTTCCAGCCAGTTCGTGCACGCGGCCCCGTGGGTGACAGAAGTCTCGCAGCACCTCCTCGACCGACGCGGACGCGTCCGCCGGCGAAGCCGTTGTGCGGATAAGGTCTCGACTGAAGACCGTTACCGGGCCGAACTCCTGCTTGGACGCGTCAGCCAGCGCCCAAATCCCCAGCGGCGCCGCCACGGTAGCGGTCAACCCGAGCGCGATAAGCCATCGCATAACAGTTCCCCCTAAGCACGTTCGCCACTCGGCGAAAGTCCTGTTGCTTCGCCCCCTCTGCATTAATCGCCGGCCATCGCTAAAGGTCTCGGCGGAAATCTCAAATCGACGGCCCTCAAGGCGCAAGCCAACGCAAGCCCTTTCGAAGAACGGCGGCGCGAGCTGATCTGAACGGACCTTTCACTTGATGTTTGCGCACCGTTAACCATCGGGCGACAAACCGCCGATATTTTGCCCACGTCGCGAACGATAAGCGTTCCGAGCAAGCGCCTTCGCACCGTTCTCGCACGATGGTCAATCCGTACCGCCGTGGCTAAGCCGCACCCAGGCATGCGCGAGGCACTGCTAGTGCTAACGAAACAAATGACGGACGCGGCCGATTGACGAACGCGGCCGAGGCCCGTGCTCTGGTAGCCAGGCCTTTCTTTGCCGTTCTCGACCGGGCGCCCCCCCGGTTGCCCCCCGTCCGCAGCCACAGCGCTAGCGAACTGCGTGGGGAGTTTGCGCCTGTGTCTGCCTTAGGGCTCCGAGCCGCAACCGTTGCCGCCCCGTTCAAGATCCTTAGCTAACGCCCTTTTTTCATCAACTCAGAAAGACTGCATGAGAACGCACACCTACAACGCTTTCACCCTAACGGCGCTGGTCGCCGTGACCCTCGCCACGGCGACCGCCGGGGCAGACCCTTACAGCATCACGGTGCTGCACAACAACGACGGCGAGTCCGACCTGTTCGGCGACGGCGCGGTCGGCGGCGTCGCCCAATTCGCCACCGCGATGGACGCCCACCGGAGCTTCTACGAAGGCGCGGGCCACGGCGTCGTGAGCGTCTACGCCGGCGACAGCTTCATCCCGAGCCCCGAGTTCCAAGCGAGCCTCGATTCGGGCGCCCCCGGCTCGAGGACGTTCTTTGACGCCCTGGCGCTCAACGGCATCGGCTACGACGCCGCGGTGCTGGGCAACCACGAGTTCGACGCCGGCCCCGCCGTGCTCGGCGAATTCCTCGACCAAGTCAGTTTCCCCTACCTGAGCGCGAACCTCGACTTCTCGGCCGAACCGGCCCTGGCGACCAAGCCGGCCTCGTCGCTCGCGTCGAGCACGCTCGTCTCGGTGTCGACCGCCGCGGGCCCGAAAAACATCGGCATCATCGGCGCGACCACCGAGAACCTCTCTTTCATCTCTAGCCCCGGCGGCGTCACGGTGAGCCCCGTGGCGGCGGCGGTCAACGCCGAAATCGCCTCGCTCCTCGGCATGGGCGCCGACAACCTGGTGCTTGTCAGCCACCTGCAGGGCATTAACGAGGACCTGGCCCTCGTATCGCAGCTCAACCCCGGGATCGACCTCGTAGTCGCCGGCGGTGGCGACGAGATCCTCGCCGACCTGGGCGCCCCGAGCCCGTCGTCGGCGCTCGCCGGGGCCCCCGCCAGCGTCGCGGATACGGGAATCCTCCCGGGCGACTCGCTCAACCAGTCGGCCTACCCGAACCTCACCGCCACGGACAGCGGCGGCAACACCGTGCCCGTCGCCACTGGAGGCCCGAACTACGGCTACCTCGGCCGTGTGACGCTCCAGTTTGACATGGCAGGCGATCTGCTGGGCGTCGAGTCGTCGAGCAACCCGGCGATCGTGTCCGGCTTCGCGCCCGACGCGGCCGTGGCGGCCGATGTTGCGCCGGTGCAGACGTTCCTCGACAACCTGGACGCCACCGTCATCGCCCAGAGCTCGGAACAACTTCTCGGCAACAGCAACCGCGACGTGATCCGAGCCAAGGAAGCGGGCCTGGGCAACCTGATCGCGGACGCGTTCCTCGCCGCGGCGACGGCCGAAGCGGCCGGCTTGGGCCTCGATGTCCCGAAACTCGCGATCGCCAACGGCGGCGGTATCCGCAACGACATCGACGCCGGCGACGTCACGCTCAAGACGACCTTCGACATCGCTCCGTTCGGCAACACTGTCTCGATCGTCGAAGACATCACCCGCGACGACCTGAAGCTGATCTTCGAGAACGCGTACTCCAAGACCGTCGGACAAGCGGCCAACCCGGTTCGTGACAGCGTCGACGGCACCGGTCGCTTCTTGCACGTAAGCGAAGGGGTCGAGGTCGTCTACGACATCCGCGCTACCCCGATGTTACTCTCCACCGACACCGACCCTCTGACCGCCGAAGAGGATGGCGACCTCCTCGTTCAAGGTGAACGGATCGTCAGCTTAGTAATCGACGGCATGACGATCATCGAGAACGGTGAGGTGGTCCCCGGTGACCCGATCGACCTCGCCGTGGTCGACTTCCTGGCAAACGGCGGCGACCAGATCTTCAACGACAACTACTTGTCGCAGAGCTACGCGTTTACGCGGGTCGCTATCACCGACCAAAACGCGTTGCGGCAGTACATCGAGGACCTCGCCGGAGGCGACACGGCGTTCGACGTGATTTCCGATGCGCGGTACGACAACGTGGCCGACGGCCGGATCGTTGCCGTTCCCGAGCCGACCAGCGTGCTAGCGGCGTTCCTGGCGATCGCTGGAGTACTCGCAGCCTGGTGGCGCTAGAGCCGAGGCAAGCAGCGCTGTTGACAACCTGATCGACCCCACAGGCCCCAGCGGAGCTTCCGCTGGGGCCTTCTGGGTTACTAGTGACGTCGGATCGCCGCCGGCTGCCTACTTTTTGGGCGTTCCTGCCAGCGCTGCTCGTTGACAGTCGGCCCTAAGCCATTTAGCGTTAACAAGTTGCTGGCGATGCCCGGAAGGCGGTCAATAGCCACTCAGTCTTGCCCGCCCGCCCGAGCCTCGCTTGGCCATCCCGTCCGCGTTCACCCCGAGCCGGTTCGCATCGAGCCGATGGCCCCATGGCGGAAAAACCCTGGGGCGGTGTCTTTGATTGCCCGCCCGATGGCCGCGTCGAGCGCTTCACCGAGAGCATCAGCTATGACCGCCGGCTCTACCAGCACGATATCCGTGGCTCGATCGCCCACGCCGAGATGCTTGAGAGCGTCGGCGTGCTCTCGACGGACGAACGGCATCAGATCGCCGAGGGGCTGACACAGATCGGCTGGGAGATCCAGGCGGGCGCCTTCGACTTCAAGACCGAGCTTGAAGACATCCACATGAACATCGAGCGGGCGTTGGTCGAGCGGATTGGCGACGTTGGCCGCAAGCTGCACACCGGCCGCAGCCGCAACGACCAGGTGTCGACCGACTTCCGGCTGTGGGTCCGCGACGCGATTGACGACCTCCGCCTGCGGCTGGCCGACCTGCAGCGGGCGTTCCTCAGCCGCACCGACCGCGACGCCGGCGTCGTGCTGCCGGGGTACACGCACTTGCAGCGGGCCCAGCCGGTGCTGGCCAACCACTATTGGCTAGCCTACTGCGAGAAGCTGGAACGCGATCGCCAGCGGCTGGCCGACTGCCGCCGGCGGGTGAATCTGCTCCCGCTCGGCACCGCCGCGATGGCGGGCACGACCATCCCGATCAACCGCCAGCAAGTGGCCGAGGCGCTCGGTTTCGAGGGCGTCGTCGCCAACAGCCTCGACTCGTCAAGCGACCGCGACTTCGCGATCGAGTTCCTTTCGTGCCTCTCGCAGATCGCGATCCACCTAAGCGGGTGGGCCGAGGAATGGATCCTGTGGGCGACGACCGAGTTCAACTTCCTTAAGGTCGCCCAGCCGTTCTGCACCGGGTCGTCGATCATGCCGCAGAAGATCAACCCGGATGTGCTGGAGCTGATCCGTGGCAAGACGGCCCGCGTTGTGGGCGACCTGCAAAGCCTGCTGGTGCTGACCAAAGGGCTGCCGCTCGCCTACAACCGCGACTTGCAAGAAGACAAAGAGCGTGTCTTCGACGCGGCGGATACGGTCGCCGCTTGCCTGGAACTCGCGGCGCCGCTTGCCGGCCACGAAGGGACAACGCTCAACCGCGAGGCGATCGCCTCGCGGATCGACGACGGCTACCTCGACGCGACGACATTGATGGAGCACCTCATCCAATCGGGCGTGCCGCAGCGGACCGCGCACGAGTTGATCGGTCGGCTCGTTGGCGTGGCGATGAAACGCGGTGTGCGGCTGGCGGAGCTGCCGGTTGAAGAGTTCACCGCGGCGCACCCGTCGCTGGACGAATCGGTCTATCAGGTCCTCGGCGTCGACCGGGCGATCGAGGCGTTCAAGAGTGTTGGTTCCACCAACCCGGCGATGGTCGCCGAGCAGGTCGCCGTGTGGCGCGACCGGCTCCAGGAAGCGAATCCCTAGCACGCACGGCGGCGTAACAACGCACCCGCCGACCAAAGTCGGCCGCTCAAGATGAAACGCCTTCACACCGCAATCGCGATCTTCGCCGCCGCGGCGCTCTCCCCGGCGCCTGCCCCCGCGCAGTTTGCGGCCGAGGAAGCGGAACCTCAGGTTGTCACCGACCCGACGCTCCGCGCGGTGCTCGAAACGCCACGCGACACGCCCGGCGACTACGCGCGGGCCCTCTTCGCCCTCATAAACCTCCGTGAGCCTGCCCGGGCGCAAGAGGTGCTGACCGAGCTCCTAGCCCTCAATCTCGAGGACGACGCGAAGGCGGCGCTGGTCACGGAGTTCGGCTCGGCGGCGTTTGTCCAGCTGAGCAGGACGGAAGGCTTAGGACCCGAGGCCGCGGCTTTTGCGACGGATTGCCTGACCGCTGCGAAGGCACAGTCGATCGCACCCAACCGGATGGCGGAGCTCGTTGACAAACTTAGCGCCGATTCGGCCCAGACTCAGGCCGTGGCGTTGGCGGCCCTGCGACGCACCGGCGCAGAGGGAGTGCGGTACTGCGTCACGCAAATAGCGGCGGCCGAGGACGCCGACCGAAACCCGCTCCGCGAGGCGTTGGTTGCATTGGCGCCCCTGTCGAGGCCGGCGCTCGTTGCGATGCTCGAGTCGTCCGACGCCGACCTACGCAAGCAGGCAGCGTGGGCGCTGGGCAAGATCCGCGCCGAGAGCGCAGCGCCGCTGCTCGCCGCGCAGGCGGTGCTCGAACCGACGGGTAGCGACCCCGGCCGGGCGGCGCAGTGGGCCTTCGTCCACACCACCGGCGCCCCGGCCACGAAGCCGATCGCCACCCGCCTGCTCGACAACGCGCTCCGCAACCTGCGGGGCGGCGTCCCCTTCGAGCGCCCCAACGCCGCGGGCGAGATCGCCTTCTACCAGCGCGACAAGGTCGAGAAGGTCGCAGCCAACCCGGTGGTCCTCTCGACGTCCGACGCGGGCATCGCCCAAGCCGCCCGGCTGGCTCGGTTGCGGCTGCGGCTCGATCCGACGAGCGTGACCGCGCGGCGCACGGCGATGGTGCTCCACCTTCAAACGCTCGGCCTGATGGAAGCGGGCGGCGTTGAGATGCCCGAGGAAGAGCTGCTCGACTTGTCGCGGGTCCCGAGCACCGAGATCGGCGATGCGTTGACCGACGCGCTCGAGCTCCGTTACGCCGGGGCCGCGGCGGCGCTCGCCGTCAAGCTCGGCGAGCGGCAAAACGCGGCGGCGCTCGCTACGGCCAATGGCAAGCCCAGCCCGCTGGCCGTGGCGGTCAACGACCCGCACCCCGGCGTCCGCTGGGCGGCTTTGTGGGCGATCGACGCCATCAAGCCCCGGTCGCCGTTCCCCGGATCGAGCCGCGTTCCATCGGCGTTGATCCGCTTCGCCGGTGGGAGCTCCGCCCGGGTCGCTGTGGTCGCCACGCCGGGCGCGGAGCGGTCGGCGACGCTTGTCGGCCTGTTGGCGCCGCTGGGCATCGAAGGCCGGGTGGCGACCACCGGCGCCCAAGCGGTCAAGGCGGCCGACACGGCGGACCTTGAGTTTGCGCTGGTCGACCTGGCGGTGCTTGGCCCGAACGTCCGTGAAACGGTCTTCCGCCTCCGCCGCCAGACCGCCAGCGGGGTCGCCCCCATCGGCTTGCTCGCGTCGGCGGGGCGGTTGGAAGAGGCCAAGCGGATCGCCGAGGACCATCAGCACGTAGTCGCGTTCCCACGGCCGCACACCGCGGAGGCGGTCGCCGGGATCGCCGAGCAGCTCGCGGCCGCGGCGCCCGCCGGCTGGCCGACCGCCGACGAGCGGGCCGAACTCGCCGAGCTCGCCCGCGGCAGGCTTGCCGACATGCTCCGTGCTCCGCTCGACCCCAGCAGTGCCGACGGCCCGACCTACTACAACCTGCGGGGACGGTCATCCGAGATTCAACAAGCGTTGGGTCGCGCAGGATACAGCGGCGCCGCGCTCTCGGTTCTCGGCTTGCTCGGCACGCCCGCGAGCCAGCGTGAGCTGCTCACGACCGCCAGCCTGCGGGCGGTCCCGATCGATTCCCGCCGCGCGGCGGCGAAAGCGTTTGAGGAAAGCGTTGCGCTTTTCGGCGTGCTGCTAACCGCGCTCGAGATCCAGCAACAGTACGACCGCTACAACGCCAGCGAGTCCGCCGACGCCGATACGCAGGCGTTGCTCGGCGGCGTGCTCGACGTCATCGAGGCGAAGCGGAATCGGCGGCAGGCGGTGGGCAGCCAGTAGCGGCGTGCGAATGATCCGCTCGACCACTCCCGGCTGACCCCACCGATGCTGTCGCGCCGACGACAAGTCACTACACCCTGCCAACGGGCCACTACTGACGTGTCCGCCTTGCCGAACACCCTCGCCGCCGAACCACCGCTGCCGGGCATCATTGGCTCGAGCCCGGCAATGAGTGAGGTCTACCGCATCACGCGCCAAGCGGCGCGGAGCAAGGCGTCGGTGCTGTTGCTGGGCGAGACCGGCACCGGCAAGGAGTTGATCGCCCGGGCGTTGCACGAGCACAGCGACCGCCGCAAAGGCCCGTTTGTCCGCGTCAACTGCGGCGCCCTCAGCGAGAGCCTGCTCGAGAGCGAGCTCTTCGGGCACGTCCGCGGGTCGTTCACCGGCGCCATCGAGAACCGCACCGGCCGGTTCGAGGCGGCCCACACCGGCACTATCTTCCTCGACGAGATCAACAGCACCACGGTCCACCTGCAGGTCAAGCTGCTCCGCGTCCTGCAGGAGCGGGAGTTCGAGCGCGTTGGCGACACCCAGACCATCCGCGTCGACACACGCGTCGTCGCCGCGAGCAACCGCGATCTTCAGGAGCAGTCGGCCGAGGGCGACTTCCGCGAGGACCTTTACTACCGCCTGAACGTGGTGCCGATCTACCTGCCGCCGCTCCGGCAGCGGCGGGAAGACATCCCCTCTTTGGTCGCGCACTTCCTCGATACCTACAATGAAGAAAACGACCGCTACGTCGCCCACATTGCGCCGCGGGCGATCGAGGCGCTGCAGGACTACCACTGGCCGGGCAACGTCCGCGAGCTGCAAAACTACATCGAGCGGGCGGTTGTGATGGCCCAGGGCGACGAGCTGACGCACGACCTGCTGCCCCCCGCCGTGCGGGGCGACGGCGAGCGCCACAGCATGACGTTCCGCAAGTTCGACTTCGAGTCGCTCGCCGAGCAACTCGTGCAGGAGGGCCTCGCGGCCGCCGACGAGAAAGCGGTCGACCTGCACAGCCGGGTGGTCGACCGCGTCGAGCGGGAGGTGATCGCCCAGGTGCTCGGCGAGTGCGACGGCGTGCAGATCAAGGCCGCCCAGCGATTGGGGATCAACCGCAACACGCTGCACAAGAAGATCAAAGACTACGGCCTGGAAGAGGGCGGGAAGTAACGGCGGCGGCCCCCAGGGAGCTAACATGACGAGTGAAGAAAATCAGGCGTTGTCCGATCGGGCCGAGCAACTCTACAACGCCAAGATCAAGGCCCTCGTCGAGCACGACTCGGATGGCAAGTTCATCGCCATCGAGCCAGACTCCGGCGACTACTTTCTCGGCGACACCTTGAGCAGGGCCGTTGGTCTCGCCCGCGATGCGCACCCCAATCGACTCTCGCACGTCATGCGTGTCGGTCACAAGGCCGCTATCCATTTCGGGATGCAGCTGCGATGAGGGGGCAGGTGGACAGCGACGGACGAGCCCTGATCGACCTGAAGGTCGCGGCCCCTCCAGAACGCGCTGCGACGGAGGTCGCCGCCTGGATCGACACGGGTTTCAATGGCGAGTTGGTCTTGCCGAAGAACACGGTCAGCGGCCTCGGCCTGGTGCATTCCGCCAACGTAAACGCGGTGCTGGCGGATGGCTCGACGATCTCGCTCGAAACCTTTTCCTGCGTCCTCGATTGGCTCGGCGAGTCTCGCAAGCTTGAAGTCAGTGCCAATGACGGCGACCACGCGTTGCTCGGCGTTGGACTGCTTGTTGGCCATGATCTGCGCATCGGCTACCGTGCTGGCGAGATCACCATAAACTAGGCGCACGCGGCGCGAACCTCGATGGACCTCACCCGCATCACCGTCTTCTGCTTTACCGCGAGTTACGCGGTGGCGCTCTCGCTCGAAGCGGTGAGCGTGGCCCGGCGGTTTGGGCTGCACCGGCCGGTGCTGCTGGGGTTCGCGTCCGCCGGGCTGTTTGCGCACGTCGCGTACCTGCTCACGCAGGCGCGGGCCGAGGCGCCCCTCTCCAGCCCGGCCGACTGGTGCCTGCTCGCGGCGTTGGTGCTGGCGGGGGTTTACGCGGCCAGCACCTTCCTTTCGCCCCGGCACGCGACGGGTCTGTTCCTGCTGCCGGCGGTGTTGGGGCTCATCGCGCTCTCGCACGGGGTGAGCAGCGAGCCGATAGCTGTTGAACGCGCCTCGGCGTTCTGGGGGAGTGTCCACAGCTGGTCGCTTATCCTGGCGACAGTGACCGTAACGCTCGGCTTCCTGGCGGGGCTGATGTACTTGATCCAGAGCTGGCGGCTGAAGCAGAAGCTTCCGCCTGCCAGCGGGTTTCGCCTGCCGACGCTCGAATCGCTCGAACGCGTCAACGGCCGGGCCCTCGGCTTCAGCGCCTGGCTCGTGGCGGCTGGGTTCTTGTCCGGCCTGGTGCTGACGCGCATCGCCCGCGGCCAAGGCGCCGAGGCCGCCCACGGCATGTGGACCGACCCGGTGGTCATCAGCTTGTCGGTTATGTTTGGCTGGCTCGTGGCGGTCGAGGTCTTCCGCTTTGTGTACCCGGCGGCCCGCGGCGGGCGGAAGGTAGCCTACCTGACGGTCGCTTCGTTCATCTTCTTGGTGATTACACTTGCATCAATGACGCTGGTTAGACCGTCTGGCGCCGGTGGAAACCCGAACGATTCGGCGGCCGGTCCGAGCGGTCTCACCGGTCCGGCGATCCGCCCCGCCGTAGTTGCGTTGCCTACCGGTGGGGCGCCGACAAAACAAGAGCTGTTGCGCGGCGCTATCCGCGCGTCGAATCGGCTGGGCGTCGGCGCCCAGAAAGCTTCCACCGCTTGGCGCCCCTCCGCATGAACTTCCGCATGGTAGGCTGCTCGCACCACCAATCGGGGGTGTCGGTGCGCGAACGCTTGGCGTTTACGCCCGAGCAGGCGGCCGACGCGCTCGAGTCGTGGCGGTCCGGCCGGCCGAAGAACGAAGCCGTGCTGCTATCGACCTGCAACCGCGTGGAGTTCTACGCCGCCGCGCCGGTTAACGAGCTGCCGCCCTGCCCGCAGCTCATGAAGCGGCAGCTCGCCGAGGCGCACGACGTGCCGCTGGAGTCGGTCCAGACCGACCTCGTGACCCTCCGCGACGAGGAGGTGGTGTCGCACCTGTTCCGGGTCGCCGCGAGCCTCGACAGCATGGTGCTCGGCGAGCCGCAGATCATCGCCCAGGTGAAAGAGGCGTACGACCTCGCCAGCGGGCTGGGCGCCGCGGGGCCGCTGACGCACAACTGCTTCCAAACAGCGTTGCGCGTCGCCCGGCGTGTGACCAGCGAGACGGCCCTGCACCGCCACCGGGTGAGCATCCCGAGCGTTGCGATCGCCGACTTCGCCGGCGAGATCTTCGAGCGGTTCGACGACAAGCGGGTGCTGGTCATCGGCGCCGGCGAGATGGCCGACGAGACGCTCCGCTACCTGGTCGATCAGGGCGCCAGGCGGTTCACCATCGTCAACCGCGACCCGCTCCGGGCCGAGCAGCTCGCGCTGGAGTGGGAGGGTGAGTCGGCGTCGATGGCGGACCTGATGCCGCAGCTTGCCCACGCCGACTTGGTGATCAGCACCACCGCCGCGGGCGAGCCGATCGTCACGCTCGACGCGTTCCGCCAGCGGGTCACCCCCGCCCGCCGCCAGCGGCCGCTGTTCGTGCTCGACCTCGCGATGCCGCGGGACTTTGAACCCGCCATCGGCGACGAGCTGGGCGTCTACCTCTACTCGATTGACGACCTGGCCGCCGCGTGCAGCCGGAACCGCCGGGCCCGCGAGCGGGAACTCCCTTCGGCAGAGCGGATCATCGAGGAAGAGCGCCGGCGGTTCCTGGTCGACACCCGGCACGCCCTCTCGGGGCCGGTCATCGCCCGGCTGAGGCAGGGGCTCGAGGCGCCCAAGCAAACGGAGCTGGAACGACTCTTCAACAAGCTCCCTGAGCTTGACGAGCACGGCCGCGAAGAGGTTCGCCGATTCGCCGACCGGCTGGTGAACAAGCTGCTGCACCGGCCGCTCGAATCGCTACGCGACGAGTCGAGGAAGGGCTCACCTAATGGCCTGCTGCACGCCCTTAGTCGGCTGTTTCAGCTCAAAGAGTGATCGGCCGATCGCCGGTTGCCGACGACACTCCGGGCCGATAGGCGTGCGAGGCGCCGCGACCGCGGGCCGAGTCTGTCGGGTCGCCGGGCGCTAGCGCACCGGAGAAGGTTGGCGATACACCGCTGGGTGGTCGTCCGAGCTCAGTCGTGTGGCGTTGGCCGATACGCCGTCGCGGATCGCTCGGCTGTAGCCGGCGAAGTCGGCGTCACGCTTCTTGTTGAGGATCTGCCACGACCAGACGAAGCCCCCAACGACTTTGGGGTTCTTGCCCCACGCGGCGAATTTGTTGCGGGCCGATTCGAGGTCGTCCTTCGATGAGTTCAGGCCGACGTACAGCTCGCCGTCGAGCTTGTCCCAGCCGGCTAGTTTTCGCCGTGGGAAGTACGACTGGTAATAGATGCGGTCGACACCTACCCGCTTGATGATTGGCAGCCAGTAGTCGGGCCGCTTGTAGGGCGTGATCGAGTTCTTCAGTCCGGACGCCTTGATCTGTTGGTTCATCCAGACGCCGAGTTCGGCGTCGTAGACGTCCTCGTCGTCGTCGGTGTACCCGATGACGCCTAGCGCCTTGACCGCGGCGAGGTTCGCCCGCAGGTTGGCGGTCGCCTGCTTGTCGGCCTTGATCTTGCGGATCGCGTCGTAGTCGCGCCGGCTCCAACCGGCGAACCAAAACTCGACCCGGTCGACGGTTGCCACCAAGTCGATGACGTGCCGCCGCTTGCCTTCCCCGGCGATCCACTCACCTTTGTTGAGTAGGTCGGTGCGGTTAGCGCGGATACGGCCGTCGGGCGCGATGTGGGTCTCCAGCAAGATAGTGTCGAAGCCGCCGTCCTTCATCGACGCGATCACCTTCGGCGCGATCCCCGGGGTGTCGAAGAAGCCGCAGCCCATGAACACGGCGGCCTGGGCAAGGCAGTTGCCCGGGAGTACGAGGCCCCCGGCAATGACGAAGAAGTAGTACGTTGTTGCCCGTAGGCTCCGCCCCGACGTTGACTTGCGTATCATGGGTCGTTTGCCCGTCCGGTTCTCGGCTCTTGGTGACACCAGGCTAGTCCAACCATGGTAACCGTTGCAGCCCTTGGCGTGGTGGTTGCCTTGCGTTGCACCGTCGGCGCCGTGCGGCGGTTTCGCGTGCTGCAAGCCTGCGCAGCACGCGCTGGCTGTACTTTTTGGTTAGGTTTGAGCTCACACGTTGAACAAGAAGTGGCAGACGTCGCCGTCTTGCATGGTGTAGTCTTTGCCCTCGACGCGCATCTTGCCCGCCTCGCGGATCGCTTTCTCGCTCTGGTGCACCACGAGGTCGTCGACGCCGTACGTTTCGCAGCGGATGAAGCCGCGCTCGAAATCGGTGTGGATCACGCCGGCGGCTTGCGGAGCGGTGGCGCCGATAGGGACGGTCCACGCGCGGATTTCCTTCTCGCCCGCCGTGAAGTAGCTCTGCAGGCCGAGCAGCGTGTAAGCCGCCCGTGCGAGCACCGCCAGCGCGGGCTCCGTCAACCCGACGCTCTCAAGCATCTCGTCGCGGTCTTCGGGTTCGAGCTCGGCGAGTTCCGACTCAAGCCTCGCACAAACCGCGACGACGTGCCCGCCTTCGTCCGCCGCGCGCCGGCGGACACGGCCGACCAGCTCGCCCTGGCCGGCGAGGTCGTCTTCTTCGACGTTCGCGACGTAGAGCACGCGTTTGGAGGTGAGCAGTTGCAGCTCGGCGAGCGCTTGCCGCTGGTTCGGGTCGTCGCTGGCTAGGGAGCGGACCGGCTTGCCGCCGTCCAGCAGCTGCTGGCATTGCTCGAGCAGCGCCACCCTAGCCTTGGCGTCCTTGTCGCCGGTGCGGGCGGTCTTCTTGGCTTTCTGCAGTTGGGACTCGACCGATTGCAGGTCGGCGAGCATCAGCTCGGTGTCGATGGTCTCGATGTCGCGGATCGGGTCGACCGATCCATCGACGTGCGTGATGTCGCCGTCCTCAAAGCAACGGACCACATGCAAGATGGCGTCGACGTTGCGGATGTGGCTGAGGAACTGGTTGCCGAGCCCCTCGCCCTGGCTGGCGCCGCGGACGATGCCGGCGATATCGACGAGCTGGAGGACCGCCGGGATGACCTTCTGGGTTGGGATGTAGCCCTTGATCGTTTCGAGTCTGCCGTCCGGCACCGGAACGGCGCCGACGTTCGGCTCGATGGTGCAGAACGGGTAGTTCTCGCTCGCGATGCCCGCGGCGGTGAGGGCGTTGAACAGGGTGCTCTTGCCGACGTTCGGCAAGCCGACGATGCCAGCTTCCATGGTGCGGGGTTGGGGCAGGCGGTGGCGGCGGACGGGAACCGCGGGGCGGGACGAACGAATTTTGTCAACGTATCTTCTGCCCCGGGCACCGCCTAGACGTCGCTGAGGGCTAGACGTCGCTGAGGGCTCCCCAGGTGGGCGCCGGCCGCGGGGGTTGGCGCCGGCGCCGGCTGGACGGGAATAACAGCGTGGCGGCCGGGCGGCGCAACGGTAATAATACCGGCTGCTGTCCACCTCCGCCCGCCCCGAGGCGCACCCGCCATGCTCCGCCCCGCCCGCTTCACGCTAGCTCTGACCGCCTGCGCCGCATTGCTCGCTGCCGGCCCCGCCACGGCCGAGGAGATGCCGGGCCAAGCCGACCTCAACAAGGCGATGCAGCTGAAGGTCGCGGTTGGAGGCGACCGAGGCGTGCGGCGGCTGTCGCGCGTGATTGGCCTGCTCGACTCGGCGTTGGAGAAGGGCCTTGAGGAGTCGGACGAGAGTTTTGCGAGCGAGATGCTCGTGGCCACGCTGCTGGACCGCGGCTCGGCCCGTGCCCAGGCGGTGCTGCGGGGGCGGATCACCGACCCGCGCCGCGACCCGACTTGGGTACAGGCGAGGCAGCTTGCCTTAGGCGACTTGCAGCGCGTCGTCGAGCTCGATGGTTCCGTCGTCGAAGCCCACCTCCTCATCGGCCGCCTGCAAACCCTGCCGTTGGGCGACCCCGCCGCGGCGCGGCGGTCATTGACCAAGGTCATCGAGGCCGACACCGTTGAAGACGAGCAACGAGCCCAGGCGTACGCGCTCCGCGGCGCCGCGGAATCGGACCCGGAGAAACAGGCGGCCGACTACGCCAAGGCGACCGATCTGATGCCGACCAAGGCGGAGTACCTGCTGCTCCGGGGCCAAGCGGCCCTCCGCCGGGACGACCTCGCCGGGGCGACGGCGGCCATCGACAAGGCGATCGAGGTCGCGCCGGGCAACGCCAAAGTGTACGAGCTGCAGGGAATGCTCTTCCGCCGGCAGAAGAAGGCCGACGAGGCGATCGCGGCGCTCGACAAGGCGACCGAGAACGACCCGTCGAGCATCGCGCCCTACCAATACCGGCCCGAGCTCTACAGCGTACAGGGCGACCGCGGGCGCGCTATCGAAGAGCTCACCAAGGCGATTGAATTGGCGCCAAACAATCTTGCCTCGCCACTAATCCGCTCCGAGTTGTACGCCGCGGAAGAGCGCTACGAAGACGCCTTGCGTGACGTCGAGTCGGTGCTCCGCCGTCAGCCGGGATTGGTTCGGGCGCACCTGCTAAGGACATCTCTGCTAGGGCGTCTGGGCCGTGAGGAGGAGGCGCTGGGGATCCTGCAACAACTCGCGGACGCCGCGCCCGATCAGCCGGAGATTCAGCTGCAGCTCGCCGGGTACTACATGGACGCCGGGAAGTCTGCCGAGGCGATCGCTGCTTTGTCGCGGGTGATCGAGATCGCCGGCGACGCCTCGGCTACGCTCCGCATGCGCGGCGACATGTACCTGTCGACCGGCGACCACAAGCTGGCATTGGCCGACTTCGCTAAGGCGTACGAGCTCCAGCCCGACGACGCGGGCATGCTGAACAATTACGCGTGGACCCTCGCCACGAGCCCCTTCGACGACCTGCGCGACGGCGCCAAGGCGGTGGAGCTGGCGACCAGGGCGTGCGAGATCACCGAGTACCAAGCCGCCCACATCCTCAGCACGCTCGCCGCGGCCTACGCCGAAGCGGGCGACTTCGCGAAGGCAATCGAGTGGTCGCAAAAGGCCGTTAAGGCGCACGCTGCGGACGAAGCGACCACCCGCGACATGACCGCGGAGCTCGCCGCAGAGCTGGCCAGTTACCAAGCGAATCGGCCTTGGCGAGAGCTGCAGAAGGACGGCACGCTCTCTCCCGCGGGTGACGAGGCCGAAGAACCCTCCAAAGAGGCCGCGGCGCCCGCCGCCGTGCCATCGCTCGACT
>JBCCZD010000003.1:0-38851 GCA_039188275.1 Planctomycetota bacterium | reverse complement strand
TGGAAGACGAGAAGTCGGGTAGCGGACGCTCCAGCCAGGGCTCGAGGTAGGCCACCGCCTTCTTCATCGCGCGAGCGCTCTTGACCACCTGCGGCAGGAACATCTTGCCGGCGCCGAACAGGTCGCCGACGGTGCTCATGCCGTCCATCAGCGGCCCCTCGATCACGTTCAGGCACTTGGGGTACTTCTGGCGGGCCTCCTCGGTGTCCTCCTCGATGTGCTTGACGATGCCCTTGATCAGCGCGTGCTTCAGCCGGCTCTCGACCGGCTCTTGCCGCCAAGAGTCGTCGACGACCGCCTTCTTGCCACCCTTGTTCTTGATCGTCTCGGCGAAGTCGACGAGGCGCTCCGTGCTGTCGTCCCTGCGGTTGAGCAGCACGTCCTCGACGAGTTCCTTCAGCCGCGGCTCGATCTCGTCGTACACAACGAGTTGGCCCGCGTTGACGATGCCCATGTCCATGCCGGCGCCGATGGCGTGGTACAGGAAGGCCGAGTGCATCGCCTCGCGGACGACGTCGTTGCCGCGGAAGCTGAAGCTGATGTTCGACACGCCGCCGGAGATCCGGGCGCCGGGGCACTCCTCCTTGATCCGCCGGGTGGCGTTGATGAAATCGAGCGCGTAGTTGTTGTGCTCCTCGATGCCCGTGGCGACGGTCAAGATGTTGGGGTCGAAGATGATGTCTTCCGAAGGAAAGCCGGCGCCGCCCTCGTCTTTGGGGAGCGTGAGCAGGTCGAACGCCCGCTTGCAGATGCGGACCTTGTTCTCTTCATCGGCTGCCTGGCCTTCTTCGTCGAACGCCATCACCACGACCGCGGCGCCGTAGCTGCGGCACAGGCCCGCGCGGCGGAGGAACTCCTCCTCGCCGTCCTTCAGGCTGATCGAGTTGACGATCGCCTTGCCCTGGACGACCTGCAAACCGGCCTCGATAACGTCCCACTTGCTGCTGTCGATCATCACCGGCACGGCGGCGATGTCGCTCTCGCCGGCGATCAGGCGGAGGTACTTGACCATCACCGCTTCGGAGTCGAGCAGGCCCTCGTCCATGTTCACGTCGATGACGTTGGCGCCCCCTTCAACCTGCCCGCGGGCGATCTCGATCGCTTCTTCGTACTGCTCTTCCTTGATCAGCCGCGCGAACTTGCGGCTGCCGGTCACGTTGGTCCGCTCGCCGATCATCAAGAAATTGGCGTCCGGTCGGAGCTCCATTGGCTGCGTGCCGGAGAGGCGCAGCGTCGGCGCCACGACCGAATTCGTGTGCGGCCGCAGGTCCTTCACCGCATGGGCGAACGCCGCGATGTGGTCGGGCGTCGTGCCGCAGCAGCCGCCGAGGATGTTCACCCAGCCCTGCTCGGCGAACTCGGCGACCATGGGCGCCATCTGCCCGGGGCCGAGGTCGAACTGGCCCATCTCGTTCGGCAGGCCCGCGTTGGGGTAGCAGCTGATCGGCAGGTCGGCCACACGCTGCAGCTCTTCCAGGTGCGGCCGCATCACGTCGGGCCCCAGCGCGCAGTTCATGCCGACCGAGAAGAGCGGGAAGTGCGAGATGGCGTTCCAGAACGCCTCGACAGACTGCCCCGACACAAACGTGCCGCCCCCCTGGTCGAACGTGCCGCTGACCATCACCGGGACGCGGGCGCCCAGGTCGTTGAAGACCCGTTCGATGGCGAACAGGCACGCCTTGAGGTTGAGCGTGTCGATCACGGTCTCGGCCAGCAGCAGGTCGGCGCCCGCCTCGACCATCGACCGCGCTTGCTCGTAGTAGGAGGCAACCATCTCCATGAAGACAACGTCGCGGTGGCTGGGGTCTTCGACGCTCGTCGAGATCGCCATCTGCTTGGACGTGGGGCCGATCGACCCGGCGACGAACCGCGGCTTCGACGGGTCGCGATCGGTGAACTCTTCGCACGCTTGTTTGGCGAGCCGCACGGCGGCGGTGTTGATCTCCCGGCCCAGCGCCGACGCGTCGATCCCCGCCTCGGCGAACTCAAAGTCCAGCATCCCGACGGGGCTGGCGCCGAACGAATTGGTCTCGATGATGTCCGAGCCCGCCTCGAGGTACGCCCGGTGGATGCCGAGGATGGCGTCCGGCTTCGTGACGCAGAGCAGGTCGCCGAAGTTCTTGAGGTCCTTGTGGTGATCGGCGAACCGCTCGCCACGCACGTCCGCTTCGCCGATGCCCAGCTTCTGGATCTGCACGCCCATAGCGCCGTCGAGCAGCAGGATACGCTCGCCTAGCAGCGTTTCGAGCTCCGCGGTGCGGTCGCGGGCAACGGGGGCGTCGGCGGCGTCGACTGTCGGCGTGCCGGGGGCGTGCTGTAGCATGGGGGACTCAGGCGGGGGGCGTGGGAGCCAATAGTATCGCTTAGCTTCGTTGTTCTTCAAAGACAGGATGATTACCAGCGGCGACGAACTCTAGGCGCACAGGCTAAACCGGCGCCGATGCGACTCGCCGCGATAAGGACGTTAGCGGCGGCAACGAGGAGTGGTTTGGAACTCGAGACGATCCACCAACGCTTGGCCTCGAACCCGATCGCCGACCCCGCCGCGGCGGTCCGCGAGAGGCTCGACGCCCTGGGAATCGATCCGCCAGCGGGCGCGGTCGCCCTCACCGCGGGGAGCCGGGGCATCGCCAACATCGCCCTCATCCTGCGCACCTGCGGCGAGTGGCTCCGCGAGCGCGGCGCCAGCCCCTTCGTCGTGCCCGCGATGGGCTCGCACAACGGCGGCACGGCCCCGGGGCAGCGGGCGATGCTCGAAGGCCTCGGCATGACCGAGGCGGCGCTCCGCATGCCGATCCGCAGCTCGATGGACACGGTCCGCATCGGAGAGGTTCCCTTCGGCCCGGTCTTCATGGATCGGTATGCGTACGAGGCGGCTTGCGTGTTGGTTGTCAATCGGGTCAAGCGGCACACCAGCTTCGGCGGCCCGCCGTTCGGCACGCACGCCGAGAGCGGCCTGGCGAAGATGATGAGCGTCGGGCTCGGCAAGACCGAGGGTGCGAGGACTTTTCACGAAGCCCCAACCGAACTCAAACCCGCTCACCTCGACGGTATGACGAGTCGGGTGCTAGCTACCGGCAAAATCTGGGCGGGGCTGGCGATCCTCGAAGACGGCTACGACCAGACCGCCGAGTTGCACGCGGTCGCGCCCGCTGATCTCCAGCTACGCGAGTTTGAGCTGCTCGCCCACTACGTTGACACCTACTTCCCACGATTGCCATTTGACGACATCAACGTGCTGGTCGTCGAGCAGATCGGCAAGAACTTCAGCGGCACGGGGCTCGACACCAACGTGATCGGCCGCCGCGGGCTCGCCGACGCCCCGGACCCGGAGTCGCCGCGCATCAACGCCATCGCCGCGCTGTCGCTATCGCCCGAGTCGCAAGGCAACGCGATCGGCGTCGGCCTCTGCGACGTCATAACCCAGAGGCTGCGGGACGCGATCGACGTCGAGAAGACCCGGCTCAACGCCACGGTCGCCGGCGGCCTCGCCAAGGCCGAAGTGCCCCTGGTGCTGCCGGACGACCGCGCCGTTCTTGAATGGCTACGTAGCCAATTCGGCGAAGAGCGTTGGGTGGTGATCCCCAACACGCTACGGCTCGACACGTTGCGGGTGTCGCGCGACTTGGCAGCAGTCGTCGCGGCCGGCGAGGAAAGCCCCGGCTAGATCGCCCGGCTGAGACGGTGCACAGCACGGGCGTAGAGGACCAGGGCCATTAAGCCCGCAATAAAGACCGTCAGCCCGAGCAGAAACACGGCGATGCGGGCAATCGTCTGGTAGTCTTCCAGCAACGCGCCCGCTACCCCGATCCCGATCAGCAAGCCGTACGCGCCGCCGATGACAACGCCCAGGGTGACGACGATCGACACGGTGCCCGCGATGTCGCTTCGGCCGATGAACGTCGCGAGCTTCGACATGAACGACAAGAAGCTGAAGTAGGAAGTCAAACTAGCGGCGAGCGTGATGAGCGTTAGCGCGAACAGCTCGGTCGGCTCGGTGACTTGCCCCGTGCCGAGCACGATGCCGAGCACGAATCCGGTCGTCTGGGCGATCGCCGCGGTCCGCGCCGGGCCGCGTGCCCCGGTCTTTTCCGGCACCGTTACGCAGAAGTAGGGCCCAACAAAGAGCAGGACGCCACAGATGAGGTAGCCCAGCATCAGCAGCAGGGCGATCACGCCAACACTGGTGGCGGCGGTTCCGCCCACTTGCGTGCCGCTAGCGCTTGCGGCGGCGGCAACGGCGATGTTTAGCACGAAGAGCAAGATGCAAACAGCCATCCCCTGCAACCCGATGTTGACCATCGTCAAACCCCGGCGGACCCAACGCAGCGACTTGCGGTCAACCTTCTTAGGGCTGTCGTAGTTGTGGACCTTCTTTTCGGGCTCGGCTTCGGGCGATTGGAAAGGGTTGAGCGCTTGATCCCATTCTTCGTCGTCAAATGGCAACGCGCCGCCGTCGGGCGGCGTGGCCGCCGTGGCTTGCGTCGCCACCGACGCCGCGGCCGGTTGCGTTCGCCTCCGTGACCGAACGCCGGCGGATTCAGACTTTGGTCTGGGGACCCTCAGCTTCGCCCCACAACCGGGGCATCTAGCGACCTTGCCCGCGAGCTCGGCGGTCGCCTTGATCGACTTGCTGCACTTGGGGCAAGCGAACTTGAAGCTCATGATGGCCGGAACGCGGCGGGGGCGGGGCGGCGAAAGCGGACCCCGAGTATACGAGAAACGCCGACGCCGTGCGCGTGGGCGCCAGCGACACGCCAAGCCGGCGGCGGCGGCCCGGATAAAGGCGCGAGGCGTCAGGCCTGTGGCGTCGCCGCCAGGCCCAGATTGCCCGCGGCGGTGGCGGCGTTGACCGTCGTTGCGGCCGCCTGCGTCGGCGGAGCGCTGGGGGGCGCCGTCGCGGCGCCCTCGTCCGCGTCGGCTTGGATCGCGGCGCCGGTGTGGACGAACTGCCTGCCCTTGCCCGCCGCCCGCGCGCTATACCCGGCCGAGTCGGCCCGCGCCAGCAGGCTCTTCGGCGTATCGGCGGGCATCGACTGGGCCAAGCCGCAGCAGACCGAGACGCCCAGCTTGTCGTCGAGCGAGTTGCGGAGCCGGCGCCCGAAGATGCAAGCCCCCGCGAGCATCGTGCCCGGCAGGACGACGACGAATTCGTCCACCCCGAACCGCGCGGCGAAGTCTTCGCCCCGCAGGGTCCGCGCTAGGTGCTGCCCCACCTCACGTGCTTGGCGGTCCTTCTCGCCGCGCGTGCCGGGCGGGTCGTCGACGCTGACCACCACCACCGCCGACTCGCCGCCGCCTTCGCTGCGCGACCGCAGCAGCACGTCGATGTGCTCTTCGAGCGACCGGCTGTTGGCCAACCCGGTGAGTGGGTCGGTGCGTCCGCCGGTGAAGTTGGCAAGCGACTGCGACTGCTGCCGGATCTTGTCGTACGCCGTCGAGAGCTGGCTCACGAGCTCCAGGGTTGGCCCTACCATCTTGTCCGCTTCTTGGCACAGCCGGGGCCACGCCTCTTCGGCGTTGGCGCCCTCGGCTTGCCGGAGCTCGGCCTTGAAGCGGTCGACGCGGTTGCGGTGCCTGGCAAGGTCTTGTCGGAGGTCGTCGGCGATCGCTTCGAGCTGGCACGCGATCCGCATCGCGCGCTGCAAGTCCCGCGGGGCGGGGGCTTCGATAGGCTTAGCCCGCTGGCTCCGCCCGAACAGGTAGCCGACCAAAGTCACGGCCGACAACGCCACGGCCCCGGAGAGCCCGACCGTCCACCCGCCGGAGCCGAGCAGCGCTAGTGCGAACATCTCGCTGGTGTCGTACGCCATGGGTGCGTCGTCGTGGCTGGGTGCAGAGTTTCCGGTCAACCCCTTGGGCGGTCCGGGCGGTGGGGGTCGGCGGGGCGGTCTGGGATTCTGCGCAGCGCGAGATTCTTGGCCGGGCTCTGCTGCATCTTTCTAGTAGTTGCTGCGCGAGCCGTAGCCGCGCATGCACAGGAAGCCCGCCGCGCAGCAGACCGCCAAGACGACGACCCACTCTTCGCGGTTGAGCAACGCGAACCAGTTCCAACTGGCGCTGATCGCCGCGGCCCACTGTTCGCCTAGGTATTCAAATACTGTCGACACGATGCTCTCCTCGCCGTGGGCGCTGCGGGTTAGGGCGCGGCGCGGAACCCCGAGAAAAGCGTAGGCCACAGACGGCTGCTGAGTTGGGGCGCCGTGGCGGCTCCCAGGTCAGCCCCGCCGGGGCGCCGGTGTGACCGTCACAGCCCGCGCGTCCCCACTTGCCCGAGCGGGGCGTGTATCATGATTGGGCGTCAACGAAGGCGCTCCGAACTACTCTTGCTTCTACTGAGTCTTAAGTTCCTCGCCATGCCCCTCGCCCTACGCCGCGCCGCGTTGGTCGCAAGTGCCGTGCTCGCTGTGTCTGGCCCGGCTGCCAAGGCCGCCGACCGGCCCAATGTGCTGTGGCTTAGCGCCGAGGATATCTCCTGCCACCTTGGCTGTTACGGCGACCCCGTGGCCAAGACGCCGACGCTCGACGCCCTTGCCGCTACGGGCGTCCGGTACGACAACGCCTTTACGAACGCGCCGGTGTGCGCCGTGATGCGGAGCGGCGTCATCACCGGCGCTTACCCCGTGTCCATTGGCACGCACCACATGCGTTGCCGGGTCGAACTGCCGTCGGAGATCGTCTGCTTCACCCGCTACCTCCGCGCGGCGGGCTACTACTGCACGAACAACTCGAAGGAAGACTACAACTTCCGGCCGTCCGAGCAGGCCTGGGACGCCTCGTCCAATGACGCGCACTGGCGAGACCGCCCGGCTGCCGACCGGCCGTTCTTCGCCGTTTTCAACTACATGGGCACTCACGAGGGCCGCGTCCGCGGCGATAAGCCCGCCTACCCGCAGGTGGTCGAAGGGCTCGAGCCGCAACTGCTGACCGACCCCGCCGACGTCACGGTGGCGCCGTACCACCCCGACACGCCGAGAGTCCGCGCGGTTTACGCGCGGTCTTACAACACCATCGCGGCGCTCGACCGGTGGGTGGCCGGGCACCTGGAATCGCTCGAAGACGCGGGCCTCACGGAGGACACGATCGTCGTTTTCTGGAGCGACCACGGCACGAGCCTGCCCCGAGGCAAACGCTGGCTGTACGACTCGGGCGTCAAGATCCCGCTGGTTGTCCGCGTCCCCGAGAAGTGGCGTAAGCTTGCCGATCCGCCTGTAGGCAACGCAACGGACGAACTCGTCTCGTCGATCGACTTCGCGCCGACGATGCTCAACTTGGCCGGCTTGCCGATCCCCGGCTACATGGCCGGGCGGGCGTTCCTCGGGCCCGACCGCCCACCGGAGCGGGCGGACGTCTTCCTGCATCGTGACCGGATGGACGAGCGGTACGAGATGAGTCGGGCCGTACGAACCCCGCGGTACAAGTACATCCGAAATTACACGCACTGGCGGCCGTGGACGCAGTGGATGGGCTACGCCGAGCGGAGCCCGGTGATGAAGGAACTCCGCCGGCTCAAGGCCGAGGGGTCGTTGACGCCCGAGCAAGCGCTGTGGATGGCGGACTACAAGCCGGTCGAAGAGTTGTACGACCTCGAGGATGATCCGCACGAGTTGGTGAATCTTGCCGGCGATGTGTCGCAGCTTGAGCGCCTCCGCAGCTTCCGCAGCCGCCTACGCGAGCAGATGATCGGCCTCGGCGACCTCGGCGTCTTGCCGGAGAGCGAGCTAGCCCGGTTGGGGCAACTCGCGGGGACGCAATCCGAGATTGTTCGGCGGCTGTTCGATGACCGAGCCGAGGGCCTGCTCTCGTACGCCGGGCTGGTCGACACGGCGAACCTGATCGCCACGCCGGGGCCGCCGATGGGTCGCGCAGGGCGTGACGTTTTCTTCGCCGGGGGGATCGCGAACCCAAAGCAACCGGGGGCGCCAACCGCCGCCGTGTGGGGGTTACGAGCGTGGCTGTCCCCCGCAATCGGCCGGCGAGAGACCGGCAGCGCTCTGGTAGCCGCGGTGCGGGAGGGGCTGCGGAAGCTCGGCGCCGAACCGCAGGGGCTGCCGGCTATCGCACGGGTAAGCCTAGCGGAGCTCTACATTGAGCGGGACGCCACGGACGCGGCGGTTCCGCTGCTGGTTGGCGTCGCGATCGACCGCGGAGCCGGCTTCGCTCGCGTCGAGGCGCTCAACGCCCTCGACCTGTTGCCCGACTTAGACGCCTTTGCCGACCAACTGAGGCCCGCCGCCGGGCTCCTCCGTAAAGACCTCCGCGCTCGCAACGCTGATCCGACCGTGGCAAGCTACTTGCGGCGTTGCGTCGGCCGACTAGTGCAGCGCGTCGGCGGGTAAGGGGCTACTCGGCGGCGACCCGTTCTTCGCCGACCCGATCCAGCGTCACGGCGCCCTCGGCCGGGCAGAATTTCAACGCCGCCGAGTTCATGCAGTACCGCAGCCCCGTCGGCTGTGGCCCGTCGTTGAAGACGTGCCCCAGGTGGGCGTCGCACCGGGAGCAATGGACTTCGGTGCGGGTCATGAAAAACTTGCGGTCGACGCGCTCGCCGACGTTCTCCTTGCTGACGGGCGCGTAGAAGCTTGGCCAACCGGTGCCGGACTTGTATTTCGTCGCCGATTCGAACAGCGGCAGGCCACAGCAGACGCAGCGGTAGAGCCCCTTCGCCTTGTTATCCCAATAGGCGTTCTGGAAGGCCCGCTCGGTCCCCTCCTTTTGAGTGACCCGGTACTGCTCCGGCGTTAAGCGGCTCTTCCAGTCGACCTCCGACCAGTCCGTGTCGTCGGGCATTTCGTTGTCGCTGTTCGAATCGGTGTCCTTCGGTACGGAGTCATTGGGCTGGGCCGACTTCAGCTTGTCGCCGAAGACCTCGCGGAACTTCTGCAACTTCGGCCCGATCACGGCTCGGCAGTACGGGTGGTACTCGTTTTGCGAGTAGAAGTCTTGGTGGTAGCCCTCAGCGGCGAAGAAGTTCGTGTACGGCGTGATCTCCGTGACGATTGGCCGGCCGAACGCGCCGGACTTGTCGAGCTTAACTTTGTACTCGCTCGCGAGTCGCTTCTGCTCCTCGTCGTGGTAGAAGACGGCGGAGCGGTACTGCGTGCCGACGTCGGCGCCCTGCTGGTTGAGCGTGGTGGGGTCGTGGGTCTTCCAGAAGACTTCAAGTAGCGTCGGGTAGCCGACCTGCTTCGGGTCGTACGTTACTTGGATCACCTCGGCGTGGCCGGTCGTTCCGGTGGTGACTTCCTTGTAAGTCGGCGAATCGACCTCGCCGCCGGCGTAGCCGGAGACCACTTTTTCGACGCCGGCCAGTTCCTGGAAGACCGCCTCGGTGCACCAGAAGCATCCAGAGCCAAACGTGGCGAGGGCTCTCCCGGCGGGCGCCGCAGCGGGCGTTGGCCCGACCTGGCCCGATTTATCGGGGTTGGCTTCGTTGTCCGCGGCCCGCGCGGCGGGCTGGGCATTTGACATCAGTGAATATCCTCCAATGCACAATGCGAGCAAAGCGGCTACCGGGGCGGCCACCCCGGCTCGATTCGACCAATCACGCCCCGTACGGGCTTTGTTCGACATGGATCAACCTCAGAGGCCTCGTGCTTGACCGGAGGATCATACGTAAACGGCGCCGAAGCGACGACCTTCATTGCCGCCATGTCGTGATTTTACGCCGCCGCGGCCCGGTGGGTTCAGCCAGCGGGCGAGCGGACGCCGCGACGGTCGCCCGATTGTACGATTCCACACCTTCGCGGGCGACCGCGAGGAGTGCGGCGCCGCCGCGTGCAGTGCGCCGTCCGAGTTGCTCCCCGACCGATGGTCGTGCCAAGAAAGGCTTTGCCTGGCAAGATCGACCGCCGGCGCCGGTTATACGCTAAACAGCCAGTAGGCATCTGGTTGACTACCGGTCCAAACGCCCACCGTCGCGCTAATCAATCACTTAGAGTTCGAGAGTCATGGGTTCTCAAAGGGTTCGGTTAGCGCAATTGGCAGGAAAGTATGGCCTCGGGCACACGTGAACGGATTGTGCGAGCGGGGCTCGAACTGTTCCTGCGGTCTGGGTTCGCCCACGTCGGTTTAGACCAAGTGGTCAAGCAGGCGGGGCTCACCAAGACCACGTTCTACAACCACTTCGAGAGCAAGGAAGAGTTGGTGCGCGCGGTAATTACCGCGCGTGAGATCGAGGTTACACGCTCGCTTAGCGAGGCGGTTGCCCGCCGGGCTGACGCGCCGGCACGCGAGCGGCTGCTGGCGGTCGTCGACGCTTTTGACGAGTCTTTCCGCGAGGACACGACCGGGCGCTGCTTGCTGCTCAGCGCCGTCGTGGAGTTTCCCAACACCCAGGACCCGACCAATCAGCTCGCTACTACGTACCGCGAAGCGAGGTGTGACTTCTTGCGGTCGATCGCCCATGCGGCGGGGATTCAAGACACCGAGGCGTTCGTCGCCCGATTTACGATCCTCATCGACGGGGCGACCATCAGTTGGCAGGTCGACCGCCGGCACGACGCGGCCCAACAGGCCCGCCCCTGCGTGGCGCAACTGGTCGACAGCTTCTTGAACGGAGCCACCTCGTCCTGACGTGAACCCTGTCGCGTCGTCGGTCAGAAGCCGCGGCCGCCGGTGAACCCGCCGCGTGCGCGGCGGTGGATCGACGCGTCCCGCTTTGTTCGGCCAACGCCCGGACGGCCACGGTTGGCGTTCCGCTGTTGGCCGTCGGCGTAGCGACGGATCGCGGCGCCGGCCGCTTCGGCCAGCACCCGCACGAGCAGGTACGAGAACTCGCTGTCCATCAAGTCACGGCTCGGCGCCCGCTCCTCCACCCAGGTCGGCAAGAAGTGCTGGCTCCGCTTGACCGCCTGCCAGACTTGTTCTTTGCTCGCCTCGCCGCGGAGGAATCGCTCGACGTCGGGTCGCGGGTCGAAGCCCGCCGGGAAGACCGAGCGCTGCGAGTCGTATTCGGCGATCTGGAACCGCCGGGCCAGGTCCGCGAGGTCCGTCCGCTGCCGCCCCAGCAAAGACCGCTGCCGCCGGAGCTGGTCGGCCTCGGACCGCGCCGCTTCGATGCGGTCGTTGAGCCAACGGATTTCTTCGTAGATGCGGTCGTCGGTGGCGCCGGCCGTGCCGCGGGTCTTGGCTTCGAGCGCCGAGGCCTCGAGGCCCTCCAAGAACTGGCGTAGCCGCCCCACGGCCTGGCGGTAGAAGTCGTTGTCCGGGCCGGCGAGCGTCGCGAGCTCATCCTCGATCGCCTGCTGCTCGGCCTGTTCGGCCTCGATCCTCGTCAGCACCGCGTCGCGCCGCTTGCCAACCCGCATCCCGTCCTCGAGCACTTCGGTAAGGCCGATCTCATCGGACACGCGCTGCTGGATCGCTTCGACATCGCTCATCAAACGGTCGAACTCGTCGCGCCGGCGGTCGACCTCGGCGGACATCAGCTTGGGCGTCACGCGTAGGAAGTCGTAGCTCTGCTTCGCCTTGTTGAAGTCGACCAGCCCCGCCACCCAGCGGTCGAGCCGGCGGGTCAGCCCGCGCTTCTTGTACGCGGGCGTTCCATACCCTCGCCTGAGCAGGTAACCGAACAGGCGGCTCTGCTCGTAGGCGGGCAGCTTGTCGGAAGCCTCGCGGCGGCTTTCTTCGACGCGGGCCAGGTTCCGCTCGAGCTCTTGCTCTTCCCGCAGCGCCGACCGCGAGAGGTCTTGAAACGCATCGTCGCCGTCGAGCAGCTCGGCGAGCCGCTCCTCGAGCTCCTCGCGCCGATCGACCAGGGCGTCGAGTTCGCCGGTAACCGCGTCGAGCTCGTCACCCCGCTTCTGCCGTTTGTCGAGCGCCCGGTCCCACTCGCGTTGCAGTTCCCCTTCTCGCCGGAGCTTCCGGCGGAGGACGTTCTGCAGTTCGCCCCGGACCTCGACAAACGCGTTGCCGACCGATTCCCGCGTCACCGCCGGCAGGTAGTGCTCGGCGAGCCGGGCGAGCTGTTCGCCGCGGGTGCGGAGGTCTTCCTCGGCCGACTCTTCCAAGCGGCGGAGCTCTTTCTCGACCTCGTCGTGCCGCGCCTTGACGGCATTGGCGGTCGAGGCGAGCAGGCGGAGGACGTCCCGGCCGGCGGTCTGCTGCTGGCTGCGGTGGCGGGTCACCATCGGCCCCACAGTCGCGGCGCCGCCGGCGCGCCGGGCCGCGTCGGGGCGAATCCGAAGAAGGCCCAGGCGAGCGCCGCCCCGCCGCCCAAGACAGCGGACCATGCAAGGATCTGGTTGCGGGCCACGTAGAGCCGTGCGAGGAAGGTCTCGAAGCCCGGCGCCGGTGGCTGGAACTCGTGCAGCGACTGGAAGTAGTGCTCGATCGCGGCGTCGATCTCCGCGGCCGTTACGGGGTCGCCCGTCACGCGGGCCGTCTCGAGCAGCCGCTCGCGGAGCATCCGGTGGGTGTCGCCGACGCTCAACTCACGCGTCGCCAACAGCCGCTCGCGACGCAGCGTCGACGCCACGTCCATGATGCGTGTCATCTCGGCGATCGAGAGCTCTTGGCCGCTGGCCGAGGCCGGCGGCGGCGCTTGTTGTTGCTGGCTGGACATCGTGGGCGTGAGGGTATTCGCCGGCAGGGCCGCGATTCTTGTCGGTGTGCCGCGATTATTGTCTACTCACTTAGCGGAGCCAATCGCCCGAATCAAGCGCTCTTCGCCTCGCACCCAACGCTCCCCGTCACAGAAAGCTAACGGAGCCCCAAGATGGCCGCCGAAGCCACCCAAGAAGCCCCCGCCGCGACCGGAACCGCCACCGGCGCTTCGAACTCGATGCAGAAGTACCTCGAGCGGGCGAAGTCCGTCCTCGAGAAGTTCGGCGTGCTCAGCGAAGAGACCCAGAGCGAGCTGCTCAGGCTGCTCGAAGAAGTGCGCCACGTCGACGAGGCGAAGGTGCTCGCCATCGCCGGCGTCGTGAAGCACATGGGCGAGTTCAACACCCTGGTGCGGGAGAACGTCGAGAACATCAACGTCGGCAACCGCTACCTAACGATCAGCCAGTCGTTCGACTCGATCCGCGAAGACTCCAAGCGGCTGATCGCCCAACTCGACGACGGTAAGATCGGCTTCACCGAGAAGGTATCGAACGTGTGGATGAAGCTCCGCCGCGGGACGCCCCACGCCCGATTCGAGGAGATCGTCGAGACCTATCAAGAAGTTTGCAAAGACACGAAAGACCAGCTTGAGCGCGAGCAGGTCATCATGGACGGCTACATCGACTTCCGCTTCGCCCTGAAAGAAGCAGAGATCCTCGCGCGCGAGGTCTTCGAGAAGCAGGTCCCCGTGCTCGAAGCGGTGAAGGCGGCTCTGGCGGAGGCGCAGCGGGCGGTGACCGACTACGACGGGGGTGACGAGAGCGAGCGGTCTCGGCTGGAGCTCAAGCGGGACGAAGCCCACGACGCCTACCAGCGCGAGGACCGCACCTACCAGCTGCTGAAGGACGTCGCCGAGAACCTGGCGATCGGTTACGACGTCGGCGAGACGCTGATCACCAAGCTCAAGCAGACGCACGACGTCAAGGATCAGGTCTACCGCCGAGCGGTGACCTTCTTCACGACCAATGAGCACGTCTTCACGATCCTCGGCACGGTCTACACGTCGCAGCAGGGCCTGCACGAGGCGACCGCCTCGACCCAGGCACTAAAGGAGGGCGTCAACAAGAGCCTGGAAGATATCGCCGACCTGGGCCGCGACCTCGAACGCGAAGCCCTCAAAGCGGGCTACGGATCGACGATCAGCCCCGAGTCGCTCGAGAAGCTCGTCACGGCGATCAGCGACTACCAGGTCGAGTCGCTGCAGGTGATCGCCGAGCTACGCAAGGAGAGCGAAGAGAACGCCCGCCAAATCCGCCGGGTCGTCGAAGAGGGCAAGCAGCGTTACCAGAGCACCTTGGCGAAGTTCGCGCTGGGCGACGCGGGGTAGTGGGCGAGCACCCGGGGGCAGCGGCAGCTGTCACTCGACGATCTCAAAGTCAATCGACGCGCGGCCGATCTTATTGCCGAGCTGGTCGTTGAGCGTCAGCTCGAGCTGGTACTCGCCCGGGTAGATCCGGTCGGGCAGGGCGACGATGTATTCGATTTGGAAGTCGCGGCGCGGGCTCAGGCAGTAGTCGTCGACCGGCTCGAACTCGCCGCCGCTGACCCGGTGGCCGCGGCCGTCGAGCACCTGGAAGCTCGACCCGATGACGGTGTGGTACCCCTGGTCGGTGTCGCGGCTCTGGAAGTTGTCGACCTCGGCGTAAACGGTCGCCCGCTCGCCGGCGCGGAACGCCCGCGAGGCGCGCTCGGTGTACGACCCGTAGGCGTTCACCTGGTCGCAGAAGGTGACGTTCTGCACGGCGAGGCTCGCCATCTGGCGGAGTTCCTTGTGGGCGGCGGCCAGGTGCAGGCCGGCGGCCGCGGCGCGGCGTTTGTTTTCCGGCTGCGACTGGCGGTCGAGCATCGTGGCGACCGCGTAGAACTGCTTGGACCAATAGTCTTGCTCGGTCGGCGAGAGGCCGGGGATCGGCGTCACGGCGCCGTCGAGCTCGCCGCTGGCGAGGCGCATCAGCCGCAGGCGAGCGTGCTCGTAAGATTCGGTAATGCTCAGCGGCTCGTCGCTGGTTGCCAGTTCCAGTGCCTCGATCGCCTCGCCCAACGAAGCCCGCCAGTCGCGCGCCGTCGGGCGGTTGTAGGGGTTGGCGACAACCATCGGGCTGGGGTCGCTACCCATCGGCTCGACGACGGCAGACTCGGCGCTCGCCAACCGCACCGTCGCCGTGTCGCCACGCCCGATCGGCTGTTGACGGCTCGTGGCGGGCGGGTAGGCGTTGGACTCGGTGGGAGCCGGTTGGTAGGCGGGCTCCGCCGCGGGTCGGCGGTACGCCTCGTGGGGCGATGGTTGCGTGGGCGCCCGTTGCGCAGGAGCCCGTTGCGTAGGTGAAGGCGGCATGGCCGACGGGCGGTAAGCGGACGGCGGCACGGCGGCGGCCGGGACCGTGACCGCGGGGGGCTGCCACGGTGCGCGGGCGCCCGAGCCCTCGGCGGCCCGCGAGGCGGGCGCGTGGGCGACCGGCGTGTGGGGCACGAGACCGACGCCGGCGGCCGGTTGCGTGTCCCCGGGCGAAGGCGCCGTGTGCGTGACCGGGGCGACGCCCGCTACCGGCGCCGCGTCGACGATCGACCGGCCCGTGAGCTGTTGGTTGATCGCCAGGTCGGAGTTGAACCGCCGAGCGATTGACGGCCAGAGCCCGAACTTGGCGCCGTCGAGTCGGCGGACCAGTTCCTGGTGCGCGGCGGGGTTGGTCGCCGCGAGGCGTTGCAGGTCGGCCATGACCGCCTGGAGGGCTTCGTCGCGGCTTGGTTCCGGGAGTGGGTTAGCGCCGACGGGCACAACGCGGCGGGCGGCGCTGGTGAACGCTGGGGAGCGTGCCACCTCGCCGGCAAGCGGGGGCGGGGCGAATGCCGCTTGCGTCACCCCGCGGACTCCCTTCGAAGCGACTTCCGCGCGGCTAGACATCGCGCCGGCGGTGGCCGCCGCTACGTCGCGGCCCGGTAGGACATCGTCAGCGGTCGTGTTGCCGCTTGCCACGCTGTACAGCGTGCCGACCTGGGATCGGCAGCCGCCGGCGGCGGTCGCCAGCAGCAAACAACCGAGCAAGAGGGAGCTTGATTTCATCGTCGATTCGCGACGGGCTTCGCGACCTAAGGTCCGCGGCGTTCAGGCGTCTACCGGTCGCGCCTAGGCTGCCGGCTAGCCGAAAGGGCGGCGGATCGTATGAGATTGCCCAAACCGCCACAACCTCAGAACAAGCGGCGCCCAATTCGGGACCGCGCCGCTGCGTTGACGGTCAAACGGATCGACGCGGGTCGGCTTGCCGGGAGAGCCAGACGATTAGCCGTTCGAGCTCGATCCGTGAACGCGTGGGGGACGAGTTGTGGCCTTTCATTGCAAGGTCGGCCGCTAGCAGCCGCCGATCGAGCTCCGCGGCGCGATCGCGGCCGATCTGCTTGAGCTGCCGCTCGGCGTCGGCCAGCTTGAACTTGACGACGCCCGCCTGCTCGAGCGCTCGCCGCAGCGAAGGCCGCTCGCCCGCCGACTCCGCCTGGGCGAAGAGGCAGGCGGCCGCGGCGAATCGGCGTAGCGTGCTGCTCGCCTGCGCGAGCAGGCCTATCGGTTGCTCGCCCGCCAGCAGCAAGCGGTCGAGCTGCTGGAGCGCGTCCGCGGCGTCGCCATCGGCCATGGCGTCGATCATGTCCCAGGTCTTGCGGGTCCGCCAACCGCCGACGTGCTCCCGGACGAGCTCGCTGTCGATAGCGCCGCCGCCGGCCAGCAGCGCCAGGCGGGCAACCTCCTGGTCGAGCAAGCCGAGGCTCAGCGGCAGCAGGTCGAGTAGAACATCGGCGGCCGCAGGCCGGAGTTCCGCCTGGTGCGTGGCCGATGCCCGCCGGGCGAGCCACTGCTTAACGTGCCGCTTGTACTGGCCGAGTTCGGCTCCGCGGTCGGGCGCTTGGCAGCGCAGAGTGAGGCCGATCTTGTCGACGGCCTTGGCAAGCCGCGTATTCGCGGGCCAGGTCTTCACATCCAGCACCAGCAGCGCGCCCGCCGGCGGCTTGGCAGCGTAGTCCTCCAGCTGTGGCCGGTGATGGGTGACGAAGGTGTCGGCCTCCTCAACCACCGCCGCTTGGACGCCGCCGCCGAACAGCGAGACCGCCGTCAACGCATCGTGAACGTCTCGCCACTCAGCCTCTTTGCCGAGGAAAGCTGACCAAGCGAGGTCGCCTTGGTCGTCGCCGCAGACGTGCCGGCGGAGGCCCCGGAGCGCCTCGCGTTTCAAGTAGCCTTCGTCGCCACTGAGGACGACGAACGAACCCGGCGCCTGCGCGGCGGTGTCCAGCAGGAAAGCGAGCCCGGGAACCGGCTTGGCCATGCGTTGCGGTGACTGGAGGGCAGGGTGCAGAGCAACCACGCTTCCAGGCGGTTGTAACGCGGCCCAGCGCCGCCCGCCAGTCACCGCGACCCGCGCTAGCGCACCACCGGCTAGGGAGCCAAGGGGCGGACCGACCGCAGCCGGCCGGCCGGCTCGGCGAAGTGCAGCGCCACCGGCCGTGTCGTGACGAGGCTGGTCGTGTTGCCGGCGCGGTCTCGCACTTCCATCCGCACATACAGCGGGTTGGGCAAGTGCCGGCGCAGGCGCCAGGCGTAGCGGCCGTTGTGCTGCGGGCCGGCGTGCTCGACGCTCGAAGCGATCGGCTGCCAAGGCCCACTTGGTCGGCCGCTGTAGGCGAGCGATATGGGCCGCGGCGCCAGGTGGTCGTCGACGGCCCGCCACTCGAGGATGAGGTGGTCGGCGTGGTAGCCGGAGCCTTGGGCGATGGTCGTGAAGGTCGCGACCGGCGGCGTCGTGTCGACCCGCACAAGGACCTCGGGCGGGTCCCCGGGTTTTGGCGGCCGCACCGGCAGCCCGCCGATGCCGTGCACCAGGATACGGTAGCCGTAGAGCCCCTCGCCGGGGGTTGCGATGTTGACGGGGCTGCGTCCGTCGGCGTCCTCCGCCGCCACGCGCCAGGTTTGTCCCCCGTCGTTGCTGCCCCAGACCTCGACCTTCGAGACGCCCCAGGCGCCGACCGACTCCAGTTCGTATTCCAAGGCGAACTGGGCGTTGTTGACCAGCAGCGTGTCGCGATCATCTTCTTGGGCGGACGGCCCGGCTTGACTCTCCGGGCGAACGGCCGGCGCCGGTGGCACGACCGGGCCGCCTGTGCTCGCCTGATGGTAGGGCGAATGCTCAAGCGAGGGAGCTGCCGCAGACGGGCTACGCTGAGTCACGGTTCGTTGCGCGACGACGAGCGGCGTGTCGCGCGTCGCCGGCGGCGCCCAACTCGCCGGGTCCTCCGACTGGAACGGGCGGCTAGCCCCCGCGTCCGCGGTCCACGGTTCGGCCGTAGCGGAGGCTGCCGGTCCCGTCGGGGCGCTCGAACGCCAACCGCTTGGTGGCAACTCGAGCGGCGGCGCCGACAGGAAGGGGTCGTCGTCTTCGGACGGGACGCCGAACGCCGACGACCGCGGCGCGATTGGCGGCGCGATTGGCGGCGCTGCGGCCTTTGCCGCGACGCCGGTCAGCGTCGGCGTGGGGACCAGTCGCTTGCTGGCGCTCGCCGGGTTGCCGGCGAGGTCTTTGCCATGCAGACGCAGCGTCACCCCGTCGGCGCCGCGCGGCGCCTGCCAGTATGCGGTCGCCAACGCCTGCCCAGGGTTTGGTGATGGCGTGCGGGTGAGCGGCACCGGCGTCCACTCATCGGTGTCGGTGCGCCGGGCTTCAAGGGTTAACGAGCCCGGATCGGGCGAGGCGTCCGTGAGGGTGCAGGTCGCCGTCAGCCGGCCGCCGGCTTCGAGCGCGCCGTCGATCCGCAGCCGGGGGATCTGGGTGTCGACCACGACCGCCAACTCCGGCGAGAACCCGCCCGCCGGCCAGAGCCTGCCGCGGTGGTCGAGCGTCCGGACGGCGAACCAAACCTCGCCGTCACGGGCCGAACGGTACTGGAATGAGCGAACCGACGGCTCGGCACGGGTGACTTCCGTCCAGTTGGCGCCGCGGTCGTGCGACGCATAAAGGATCACCTGCTTGGCGGTCGCCGGGTCGGTCCGAGCGGACCACTGATACGGGATGACAAACACATCCTGCCCCCAGAAAACCGGCGCCTGCTGGGCGGATGCCCCTGGCGCAGCCGCGCACACGGCTGCGGCGATCAGCAGGCGGGCGGCGCATTGGGCAAGGGTCGGGTGCATGCAAGCAGTGCGGTCGTCGGTAGGCTGCCTCACCACACGGCGGGAGCTCCGCCCCCGGGGCCGCGCAACGCGCCGTTGTCTTTGACCTTATCGGTGACGCGGCGCCTGCCGCTTAATCCGGCGTTGCGCGATCCGTAATGCTGTGGCCCGACCCCCGCGTGGCGGGCGGCTTGAACGCCTGGGCAATCTGCCCGGCGCCGCCCGCCCGGCAGCTTTGGTGGACTCGCCAGGGGCGTCGCGCCATAATGCTAGCGGCGGCGGGGCAGGCTAACGTGGCGGGCTTTCAACGAGATGCACGCGATCCTCGCGAATACTCAGGTCGTCCGGGCGACGCTATTGATGGCGCTTGCGTTGGCGGTCGCCGCGTTTGCCGTTTGGCTGGTGCAAAGGTTGCACGGTAGTGCGGTTGAAGACACCCACGACGTGCTCGACCCGCTGTCGAAGTTTCGCGAACTGCATGCACGGGGTGGGCTAAGCGACGAGGAATTCCGAACAATCAAGACGAAGCTAGCAGCGAAGCACGACCCCGAGTTGGGAGACTCGGGCGTGGAGCAGTAGCGGCGGCTTCGCGACAGTTTTTCGCGACGGTTTCCGCGCAAGCGCGAGGCCCGCCCGGGTCCGCTCGGCTGGCCGACGGGGCCGGCCGAATGGGCCGGTTTTGAGGCGGCCGCCAAGCGGCCTGACCCGGCACGGGGCGAAAGCCGATGAACGGAACTCGCAGGCGTTGCGTACCAGGACGCGAATACTGCTCGAAGAGAGCGTGGACAAGGAAGCCCCGCCCAGCGTGGGTTTGCGGCCTCGGCAAGTGGAAGCGACCGACGGACCAATGAGCTGCTGGCGCCGCCCTCAAGTAGTGAGGCCGGCACAAGTAGGGTCCGCGGGCGCGGGCGGCCGGGGCGGCGAGCATCGAGCGGCACCATAGGATGCACAGAGCGGGGCACGCCCAGGCGGCATAGCCGGGGCGCCACCCGCGGGACGGGGAAGGAGTTTGTCGATGCCCTCTGGGAAAGACCTTGGCGGCGCCCGCCGCAGCGGCGCTTCGAAGAAGAACGCGTTCTGTTCTTTTTGCCGAAAGAGTTATCGCGACGTCGGGCCGCTGGTCGAAGGGCCGGGCGACGTTTACATCTGTGGCGAGTGCATCGAGCTCTGCCAGTCGATCCTCGACCAGGAGCGCAAAAGGCGCGGGTCGAGCAAGCAGCTCTTCACCAAGATCCCCGCGCCGCGGGAGATCGTCGCCGAACTCGACAACTACGTCATCGGGCAGGACGCCGCCAAGCGGGTCCTCGCGGTTGCCGTCCACAGCCACTACAAGCGGCTGATGGCGGCCGCCGAGTACGACGGCGACGACGGTGACGTCGAGATCGACAAGTCCAACATCTTGCTGGTCGGCCCCACCGGCTGCGGCAAGACGCTGCTGGCCAAGACGCTCGCCCGCAGCCTGGACGTCCCCTTCGCCATCGGCGACGCCACGACCCTCACCGAGGCGGGCTACGTGGGCGAGGACGTCGAGAACCTGCTGCTCAAGCTGCTGCACGCCGCGGACTTCGACATCGAGGCCGCCCAGCGGGGCATCCTCTACATCGACGAGATCGACAAGATCGGCAAGACGAGCCAGAACGTGTCGATCACCCGCGACGTATCCGGCGAGGGCGTCCAGCAGGCGCTCCTGAAGATGCTCGAGGGAACGACCGCCAACGTCCCGCCGCAGGGCGGGCGGAAGCACCCCGAGCAGCAGTACATCCAGATCGACACCACGAACATCCTCTTCATTTGTGGCGGCACGTTCGCCGGCATCGAGGACGTTGTGCGAAAGCGGCTCGGCAAGCGGTCGATCGGCTTCAGCCAAGACCACGAGGTTGCCGATGAACTGGCTCTGGGCGAAGCGCTCGCCCAGGTCAACGCGGACGACATGATCGAGTTCGGGCTGATCCCGGAGTTGGTCGGCCGGCTGCCGGTTGTCAGCTCGCTCCGCCCGCTCGACGAGGGCGCGCTCGTCCGCGTGCTGCAAGAGCCCAACAACGCCCTCACGAAGCAGTACCAGCGGCTCTTCGCGATGGAAGACGCCGACCTCCGCTTCACCGACGAGGCGCTAAGGGCCATCGCCCACCGGGCCCACGAGCGGGAGACCGGCGCCCGCGGCCTGCGGTCGATCATCGAGAACGTGATGCTCGACATTATGTTCGACCTGCCCGACCAGCCGCGCGGCGAACGCTACACCGTCACCGAGGACATCGTCGAGGGACGGGCCAAGTTGTTCGGCTCTGAAGAGCCCGAGGCTAAGAGCGCCTGACGAGCACGACTCGGCGGTGGGAAGTGGGCGGCCTTGTCCCACGCCCCGCTCGCCCCAGTCGACGGGCCACTGGCCACTGCACACTACTTGCGGCGACGTTCAATCTCGGGGCGGGGGCGCCTGACGCTGTCGCCGCCGAGGGTCAAGTCGCCCAGCAACCGAAACGCGTCCCGGGTGGCTGTCACCCGGGACGCGTTTTTTTGGCTAGCGTGCCGCCTCCGCCGCGGTCGGCAGCAGCTCGGTCAGGGATAGGTCGCCCAAGAAAACGGGCTGCTTCCCCGCGGAAAAGGCGAGCCGGTTCGGCGGAGGCTCGGCCGCCTTGGCCCAGCCGATAACCTGGTCGGCGCTGGAGAAGACCCAGACGCCGTTGAAACGCTCGACCGTCAGCCCAACCGCCGCGCCGGCGCCGACGGCGAGCCCGTCACCGCTTGGCTCGAACACGCCCGACGGGCCGCGGACGCCGAGCGTCGCCTGGCCTTGTTCGATCCGGAGCACCGGCGGACCGTCGCCCGTGTCGCCCATATCGACTTCGAGCCAGGCGGATTCGCTTAGCACGACCGAGAACTCGACCCGGTAGTGCCCGGGGTTCTTGAAAGCCTGAGTCCCCTTGGCGAGAGAGGTCGACACGCGCCCCTCGGCGGCACTGCTGGCGACCAGACCGAAGCGGCTAGGGTAGTCGATCGAGACAAACTGCTGGGTTCCGGGCGCCTTCTTCCAGCCGAGCAAGTTGCCGGGTCGGTAGAGGGGAGGCGCTTCGGCGCCGGCCCGGAAATCGCGGGGCGGCGGCCCCGCCGGCGCGGTTGCCAACAGCCCGGCCGACCAAGCAGCGAGTCCCGCCGCGGCCAAGGCGCCCGCCACCGCCGCGGCAAGCCACCGCCGCGGGCTCTGGGCTTGACCGGCGGGTACGATCAGCACCGTCTCGCTCGTCGAGCGGTCTTCGGCGGCGCCGGGCAGCGAGGCGTCAGGCATCGACAGCGTTGTCCCAAGGCCGATGCCCGACCTCGACGCCTCGTCCTGGAGCACCTCGCTGACCCGGCCGAGGAGGGCCGGGTAGTCCTGCGGGCGGTCGCTCGGTTCGTGGGCCAGCATCGCGGCGAGGAGGTCGCGGGTCGGCTGGCTGACGTCGGGCGGGAGGTCGTTGATCGAGGCGCCCTCGCCCGAGAGCTTGGCGGTAAAGATTTTGATCAGCGACAACCCGGCCAGCGGGGGCTCGCCGGCGATCATGTGGTAGGCGGTGGCGCCCAGCGCGTAGATGTCCGCCAGGTGGCCGACCTGGGCGTCGTCGATCTGTTCGGGCGCCATGTAGTGGGGCGTGCCCATCGTGGCGCCGGTCATCGTCAGGCGCGTCGCGTCCTCGGCGTCGCCCTGGCCGGGGACGGTGGTGCTGAGCCGCGCCAGGCCGAAGTCGGTGACCTTCAGCAGCGGCACGCCACGGGGCATGGGGTAGCCGGCGGGCGGCTCGGCGAGGAGCAGGTTCGCCGGTTTGATGTCGCGGTGAACGATCCCCGACTCTAGCGCGGCCGACAACGCCGCGGCGGTTTGCCGGACGAGCTGCCAGGCGGTCGCCTCGTCGACGCGGTCGTGGCGATTGATGAAGGTCTCGAGGTCGATGCCGTCGACCATCTCCATCGCCAGGTAGAGCCGGTCGTCGCCGGCGCCGTAGTCGTAGGCGGTGACGATGTTCGGGTGCTTGAGCTTGGCGATCGCCTTGGCTTCCTGCTGGAAGCGGGCCACGGCGGTCGAGCCCTTGCCGGCGGCCGACTCGCGGACGCGGGCGGTGCTGATCGTCTTGAGCGCGACCTCACGGTCGAGGTTAGGCTGCCGGGCGCGGTAGACGATGCCGATGCCGCCGTGCCCCAGCAGCCCGACGATCTCGTACCCGGGGGCGACGCTCGTCGGGGCCAGCAGCCCGTCGATCGCCTCGACCTGGATCGGGGTGAGCCGGCCGGCGTCGACAAGGTACTCGCCCGCCGGTTGGCCCGACCGCTTGATCACCGGCGCGAGGTCCGCGGCGCACGCCTTGGTGAGCATCTGCTGCCGCACAGCGGCGGCGAGGAATTCGGCGCCGGCGACGGCGGGGGGCTTTCGCGTCATACGCCGCCGATCACCCGCCCGTCGGTTGCAGGGCGTCGAGCCGCGACAGGACCGCCCCCACCGAGGGCCGGTCGGTCCGGTTGGCGCCGACGTAGGCGAACACCACGTTGCCCCGCTTGTCGATGATGAAAGTCGAAGGAGACGCCAGGTCCGCGGCGATGTCCAGCAGGTTCACCGCCGAGAGGTCGCGGTCCAGCAGCACGGGCCAGCCGACCGCTTCGATGTCGGCCTTCTCGCGGTCGGTTTGCGTTACGGCCGCGGCGAAGTCGGGCAGGTGCTCCTCGGAGCCGGGGTAGATGATGAGCACCGCGGCGTCGCGCTTCTCGAACTCTTCCTTCTTCGCCGCCAGTTCGGCGGTCTGGGTTACGCAGAAGGGGCAGACCGCCCCGCCGTAGTAGCCACGGGTGAAGACGAGCACCAGGTGCTTTTCGCCGATGAGCTCCTTGATCGCGAAGTCTTTCTCCTTCACGCTGCTGAAGAAGATGAGTTCGTCGATGCTCTGGGGCGCCTGGACGTTCGACTCGACGTCGTCTTTGAAGAGCGAGCTGGCGCCGCCGCCCATCGACAGGGCTTTGGTGATCTCTTCTCCCCACAGGCCCTGATCCATGAGCATCTGCTTCTTCATCCGCAGCTCGTCGACCGACATGCCGAGCTGATCCGCCATCGCGGCGAGCTCTTCGTCCAAGGCCTCCGCAGCCGGGGCTCCTTCGGCGGGCGTTATCGCCGCCGGCGGCGCGGGCGGGGGTTCGCTTCCGCAGCCCACCAACGACGCTACGCCGAAGAGGGCCACGCCAAGGCAGCTTGCGTCCAGGAGGGTCGCACGAATAGCGGAGGGGCTTCGCATGCCGGGTCACTTTTCCTTAGGGCTGTAAGGTCGGTCTGGCAGGCCACCGGCCCGACCCGCTGCATTCTAGGCGTTCGGGGGGCCGCCATCAAAAGCAACCCGTTCGGATGGGTCGCGCCGATCGCCTCGACCGTAAGCCGGCTCACGCTGGCGGCTGGTCGGCAAGCCGCCGCAGCACCTCCAGGCCGCGGTCGATGGTCGCCTCGCTAGCCGCGAAGCTAACGCGGAAGTGCGTGTCGCGGCCGCTGAAAACCTTGCCGGGGATGATTAGTAGCTCGTGCTCGATCGCCCGGGCGACGAACTCGCTGCCCGACGCGTAACCGTTCGGGACCCGCGGGAAAACGTAGTAGGCGCCGGCGGGCGCGGTGAGTTCGTACCCGCACTCGAGCAGCCCCGCGACGAGCCGGTCGCGGCGGCCGCGGTAGGCGTCAACCTCGGCCTCCATGCCGACGCCGAGAGCCTGGACCGCCGCCCATTGCAGCGGGTGCGGGGCGCAAACGAAGGTGTACTGCTGCAGCATCGTCATCTTCTCGAGCACCGCCGAAGGCCCGTGCACCCATCCAAGCCGCCAGCCGGTGACGCCGTGCGACTTGCTGAAGCCGTCGATGACGATCGTCTGGTCGTTCCAGCGCGTCGGGCTGATCAGCGGGCCGTCGTAGCAGAACTCGCGGTAGATCTCGTCGCTGATCAGAACGATGTTGTGCCCCGCCGCGAGTTCGGCGACGGCGCGGACCTCCGCCTCGCTCGCCATTACGCCGGTCGGGTTGGCGGGGCTGTTGAGCAGGATGAGCTTGGTGCGGGGGGTGATCGCGGCGGCAACCCTGGCGGGGTCGATCCGGAACCGGCCGCCCGGGCCGTCGGGGTAGGTGTCGACCGGCACGATCTTGCCGCCCACCATACCGGTCAGTGCGGGGTACATGACGAAGTACGGGTCGAAGCAAATTACTTCGTCGCCGGGGTCGACGAGTGTGAGCATCGCCAACACCAGGGCGCCGCTCGTCCCGGACGTAATCAACACCCGACGGTCGCCTTGGCCAAGCTCGGCGTCGACGCGAGCTTGAATTGCTTCGAGCAGCGGGGCGATCCCTTGCGTCGAGCTGTAGCCGTTGTGGTCACTATCGATCGCCGCCGCCGCCGCCCTCTTGACTCGGTCGGGAACCGGGAAGTCGGGCTGGCCGATCGACAGGTTGATCGGGTCCTTCATCTTGGCCGCCAGGTCGAACATCTTGCGGATGCCGGAGCTATCGAACAGGTCGGTCCGTTGGGCGAGCCAGGGGTGCATGAGAAGGAGGGGCTAGGGGCGAGGGACTAGAAGCGAGGGGCTGGCGAGCCGTCGGCGTCAGCCGCCGGTGTGTTCAGAAAAAATCATACCCCGCGCGACGGTTCCGCAGAATCCACCGGCCCAGCGGCCGGGTCGGGCGCCGCCGGGCGGGACTGCACCAGGGCGACCATCGACAGCACGCCGAAAATGGCGATGATCTGCCTCGCGGAAATCCGCTCGGCGTCGACGCCGCCCCAGAACAGGGCGACCAGCGGAACGACGTAGGTCACCATGCCGGCGAAGAGCGGCCCCTGGGCTTGGACCAGCCGCACGAAAAGCCACATCGTCATGCCGGTGCCAAACACGCCGAGGAAGCCGACGGCGAGGGTCGATTGGGTCCACGCCGTCGGCTCGGGCGGGGCCGCCAAATGGAACGGCTCGAGCCAGCCGTTGCACAACGCCAGCGGCGTCAGCACCACGGCCGGGCCAACCTGTAAGGCGGCCGTCAGCGGCACGGCGGGGACGTCGTTCAGGTGCCGGCGGAGGTACGTGTTGGCGATCGCGTAGCTGGTCGGCACCGAGAAGGCGAGCGCCAGCATGGCGGGCGTGATGCCCATCTCCGAGCCGGCCGATACCAGCAGGGACATGAACCCCAACCCGCAGAGCACGCCGACAAGCTGCCGGGCGGTTGGACGGATGCCGAGCAGCGGGATCGAAACCAGGATCGTCAGCAGCGGCGTAAACGCGACCATCACGCCGAAGAAGCTGTGCCCCGCCCCTTCGTTCATCGCCTTGGCCGTGCCGATCAGGTAGGGCTGCGCTACGTAGGGGTAGCCGTTGGCCATCAAGCCGACGAACAAGCACTTGAGCCACTTGTCCCGCGGCACGCGGGCCGACGGGGTCGCCACCAGCCAGACCACCAGCAGAAAAGCGAGGGCGCCCAGTTCTCGCCCGGCGCCGATCGCCATCGGCCCGAACGCCGGCGTCGCGAGCGACATCAGGTAGAAGTTTGAACCAAAGAGCAGGCAGACGGTCGCGAAGGTGAGGTAGGGCACGCGGGTTCGGTCGGTCGGCGAGAGAAGAGCAGAAGGCGTAGCGGTCAGTCTAGCGGCAAGGCAGCCGGTTTAGCCTTGCTAAGTCGCCTCGAACAGGCTGGCCACGTCGAGCTCGGCGCCCGGCGCGGCTAGCGGGGCGGGACCCGGATCGCCAACAGCGTGGACCGCACTCGAGCGGTACCCGTGGCCGTGCGGGTCGCGGTAGACCTCGACCTGCCGGTCGACGAGGTTGACGAGCCAGTAGTCGCCGATGCCTGCCTCGGCGTAGGCCCTCAGCTTGTCCCCCCGGTCAGCTTCGAGCGACGACTTGGCCACCTCGATCAGCAGCAGCACGTCGCTTGGAGTAGGGTGTCGCTTAGCGTAGTTTTTGTTCGTCGCCCAAATGATGTCGGGCTCCGGAGCGCTGTCGCTGACCGCGAAGGCAATCGGGTTCTGTGAACTGATCAGGACCCGCCGCACGTCCGCCACATGGTAGCTCCATCGCGTAAGCAGCGTAACGACGTAAGCGTGTTCACTTCCGACTGGCGGCATCTCGACGATCTCCCCATTGAGCAGCTCGACCCGCATTTCATAGGGGTGGTCGAACGCGCCGAGCTCGACCATGCGCTCGTACTGTTCAAGCGTAAATTTCGCCGTCGTGACGCTCACGTGGGAGACCTTCTTTCGACTCGTGGGGCGCAACAAGTATAGGCGAACGCTCTAGCGCGTGTGGAGAGTCGCGGGCCCGGTCGGCAAGCGACCAGCTTTGGCCCGCTACCGCACCTTGACGCGGAACTGGAGCAGCCCGCCCTCGCCCGGCTGAACGGGCTCGGTGATCTCCCAGCGGAGGACCAGCGAGCCGGCGCCGTTGCGGCTTGTCGAGAAGTCGGCGTCGACGCTCGCCTCGGCGGTGCCGTCGACGTAGCCGAGCCGGGTGGTCAGGTTGTCGACGATGGTCACGTTGCCGATGACCTGGTCGCCAACGTTGTCGAACCGGATCGTGAACTCGATCTCGTCGCCGGGCCGGGCGTGGTCGGCCGACGCGAGCTTGATGAGCCGCAGGCAGGGCTCGCCCCCCTTGCCGGAGTAAACGACGCCCGGCGCCACGGCGCCGACCAGCACGCTGGCCGCCTGGGTGTCGATGGTGACCTGCGCCGCCTGGTCGGCCGTCCACGTGTTCGCGGCGACGGTCGCCTTGGCCAGCCATGGCTTCTCGGCGTTGTCGACCAGGCCGAGCTTGACCACCTGCAGGTTGCAGTACGGTTTGACCATGCCCTTGATTTCGCGGATCACGACGCGGGCTTCCATCTCGCCCGGCTGCTGACGATTGATCAGCAGGCCGGCCGGTTTCTCGCCAATCTTGGTGACCGGCGGGAGCTGCTGCAGCGTGGTGGCGGCCTCGTCGATGCGGTTCGCCCGAGCGAGGGCCATGTCGTCTTCGTAGATGTTGATGAGCTCGCGCTGGGCGCTCTCCGAGGCGTTGACCACCCGCCGAACGGCGCCGAAGCGGGGGGCGTAGATGCAGACCTTGTTGCTCGGCTCGACGATCACCCGCCCGTCGAGGGTGTCGTAATGGGCGATCGTGTCTTCTTGCTCGAGGCCGTCGATGGTCCAGTCGCCGCGGACGCCAACGGGCGCGCCGCCATCGCCGCCGTCGCAAAGGTACTCGTCCTTGCCGCCCGGCCCGGCGTAGGGACCCACGCACGAGCCCGTGTAACAGGGTGAGCCAACGGGGCAGCTATTCGTGTCGCAGCCACCCGTATCACACTTGTCGCCGGCGGCGTCGCAAGTCCCTGTCGGGCACGCGGCGGGGGCGGGCAGGGCAGCAACGCGGGGCGGCGCGTCCACTCGCGGCGCCGGCATGTCGCTCGGCGACGGCAGGGGCGGCCCGGGTTGCGCCGGCGTGCTCGCAAGACCGCCCTGAGCCGGAGGCACACTTGCCCCCGGGGTTTCCCGACCGCGCGGCGGTCCGGCCGGCGTTGCTTCTTCCCTCACGCTGACCAGACGCAGCGTCGATGCTTCTCGAGGCGCGGGCGCTGGCGTTTGCTCGCCTAATTCTGTTGCTAGCGGCAGCGGCGCCTGGCACGAGCAGAGCGTGAGCGTCACCAACGCGATCAACGCGCGGCGGAACCAAGCCGGCAGCGTAGTGGTCGGGTTGTCCCGATGGCTAGCCATGCAAGTGCGGCGTTCAGTAGGTGAGGGTCGTGTCGCCGCCATTGACTGCCGGGAGCAGTTGGTCGCGCTCGACGGCAATCGGTGTGGCGCTGCGTGGCGTGGTGTCGAACATCTGAATCGGCGGGTCGTTGTAGCGCCCCTCGCCGGGCAGGCGGCTGCCGATCCGCAGGATGGCGACCGGCCGGCCGAGCCGGTCGGCGACCAGCAGCGGGTCTTGGTCGGCGCGGGCTTCGAACCATTGCTGCTCGCGCTTGCCGTTCACCACCGGCTCTTCGATGGCGAGCGCTTGATTGGGGTCTTCCAGATAGATGACGCGGGTGATGAACGCCCCGGCGGCGGCCATCTTGAGTTCCTCGTCGGTCAGCTCAACCGGGATTGGGAACTTCATCCGCTTGCCGGGCGGCGGGTACAGGCGGCCGATCACCTCGACGGTCGGGTAGACCTCAATCGGTTCGTCGGCGATGACGCCGGTCGCCTTCATCCGGTAGACGGGGCCCATGCGCATGCCCGCCAGCAGCGAGCCGGCCCGCGGCGTGGTGAAGCCGCCGCCGCTGCGGGCGGCGATCTCGAAGCCCGCGGGCGCCGAGACCTCGACCGGCTGAACCCATCCGACGTTGTGAAGAGACGACGACGGTCCTCTGCTCAACAGCCGCTGGCTGCCAATCGCTCCCGGAGGCATGGCGCCGGCGTGGAGCCAGTGCCGCTTCGGGGTTTGGGCCGAGCAAAGCGTGCTCGGCGCCGCCCCGAAGAGCATCGCCAACAGCATCAAGCCGGCGGCGTTCCCCGCCCACCAAGGGCGGGGCTTGAGCAGTCGGACCGTCGTCGTTTGGAACATGGAGAATTGAAAGTATGTCGGCGAACGGCGATTGGCGGTTTGCCAACGGAGCTGAACCAGGCCGCATCAGTGACCGCCGTGCTTACTCCCGAGGCCCTTGAGGGCCTGAAGCGGTCCCGGCAACGTTCCGCCGAAGATCTTCAGCGGGGCGCGGTGTGTCTCGTCGATGTGGACCGAGTTGACCGGCGACGGGTAGTTGAGACCCGGGCGCTGCTTGACCGAGACCTTCATCTGCTTGGTTGGCGGCGGGATCAGGTGCCGCGTCCGGTTCTTCATCACGTGGCTCTGCAAGCCGGCGGGCACGCCGTGCGGGATGTGCGGCGGGCCCGGCAGGCCGATCGGCGTGCCGGTCATCGGCATGCCGTACTGCGGGGCGCCTGCCACCAGGTGCGGCGGGACGGCGTTCGGGGCGAAGCCCGACGTCGGGGCGCCGGCCGGCATCGGGCCGCCGGGAGCCATACCGCCCATCATCGCGGGGCCCGTGGCGCCGCTGCTCATGCCGCCGGGGCCGCACGATCCGTCCGGGCAGTACTGCGCCTGCTGGCCCGCGGGGCCGAGGTCGCCGGGCAGCGGCATTGTGTCGCCGTCAAACCCGGCCGGCAGGATGGCGCCCCCCTCGTAGGTCGGCTGACCGTTTGTCTCGAGGTTCTTGTTGCCGATCCGGACGATCGCCAGGATCGAGCCCCGCTTGTCCGCTTCGGCAACCGGGTCGCAGCCCGGGTCGAGGCGCGTGCTGACCAGCGTCTCGACGCCCGACAACGCCAGCTCTTGGAACTCGGGGTCCGGCAGGTAGATGACCTTAGTGACGAAGTTGCCCGAGATAACTTGGTCGAAGTCTTCCTCAGTGAACTGGACCGGCACCGGCGCGTGGGCCAGGTAGGCGTCCGTCCGCGGCGTCACGGGCGCGACTTCGAGCGTCGGGTACAGCATGATCTCGGGTCGGCCCGGGATGTTGCTCAGCTTAAGGCGGTAGATGGCGCCCTGCGGAAAGTCTTGGCGACCCGGCACGACCAGCGGTGCGGAGTCGAAGACCGAGCCGCCACTGACGCTCCAAGCCACTTGCAGGCCCTCTTCGCCGACGAACGCGATCTGCGAAGTTGGGGGCGGGCCAGCCATACCGACGGCGCCGCCAGCGCCGCCGCCGTAGCAGTCGCCGCTCTCGCAGTATTGCACCTGTTGGATGTCACCGGCCGGGCCGCCGGTCGAGGCGACGTTGCAGCCGCCGGGGCCGCAGTTCGCCATCGGGCCGCAGCCGGGCGTCGAGCCGCCGGGGCCGTAGAAGCTGGCGTCACCGCCGGCGCCCATGGTCATCTGTGCGCCCATCGGGATCACGCCGGGGCCGGGGCCGCCGACGCCGGGGCCGGGCTGCATTACCTGCTGCGCGGGCGGCAGGTTGTACGCGAGCTGGCCGCAGCCAACCGCCGAGACGGCCGCAACCGCCATCAGATTCAAAATCCAAGTACGCACAGGCATGGCTTCCCCCAAGTGATACGCGCCGGCCGCCGGCGCCGCCTCCGGTGCGGCGCCGAGACTCGGCGCGCCGCCGGCCGCTTGCGCGGTCGGGCGGGCTCGTTTGCGCTGGGTCTCCCCGTCAATTGATTGCTTCCGCTTCGCAGCTGCCGGGCTTGGTCCCCCGACCTCTCGCCGGCTGCTAGCAGCCGCTGCAAGCGGCATGGACGGCTGTTTCGAGCCGGCCGTACAATCTCGCCGCGGCTGTTCGACGGATCGGGCGGCCCCGGCAACAAGCCGGCCGCGTACGGTCCGCTCACGCCTGATCAGGATCGGCCCCGGCCGGCTTGAATCTTTGGCAAAACCCCTAAAACCGGCGCATGAAGACTAGCTTGCGCAGATTGACCAACGCGGTCGTGCTGGTCGCGGCTGGCGCGGGCGCGTACTTCGCTTGGCCGACTTTGGAGCTGCTTCTGCGCGGCGGCGCCAGGGAGCGGGCGCTCGACAAATTGGTCGAGGCGCCGCTTAACCAGGTCGAAGTACCCGGCGTTGTTGACCCGGCTTTGGGCCCCGTCTCGGTTAGCGCCGCCGGCAACGCCCTGCTGGCGCACTGTCAGGTAGCCCTCGAGCGGCTCGCGAGCATCCGGGTCGATGTCTTGCAAACCGGCACGATTAAAGATCAGCGCGTGCAGACAAGCGGCGACTACCTGCAACAGGGAAGCGGCGACGATCGGCGGTTCCGGCTGTGGCTGAAGGGGCGGGTCGGTTCGTCGACGTGCCGCGTTTGGCAGGTGTGCGACGGGCGGTTTGTATTCACCGACCTCGCGTGGGACGGCGCCCAGTCGACGGCGGCGGGCGCCGCATCGCCCGGCCGGCAGGTGCTGACGCGGGTCGACCTGGCCCGTGTGCGGGAGAGGTTCCGCCGCGGCGAACGCCGGGGCAGCCCGGCGCCCGGCAGCGCCGCGGCAGACCTGGTGCGGCCCGGCTACTGGGCGGGGCAGGGCGGCTTGCCGATGCTCGTCGGCGCGCTGGCCGACAACTTCGACTTCGGCGCCCCCCGGCAGATGTACCTCCGCAACGAGCCGGTCTACGCGATGATCGGCCGCTGGAAGGCCGCCCGCAAACGCAAGCTGCTCACGCCGCCGCCCGGCGCCGATGCGGCCGACCCCGGCAAGCCACGCGACCCCGTCGCCGCGCCGCCGCGGATGCCGCACCACGTGCTGATCGCGGTCGGCGCCCGAGACTCCTTCCCCCACCTGATCGAGTACCGCGGGCACGCCGACCCGCTGTCGGCCGGCGCCTTGGCGGACGACGTGCGGTTTGTTGAGAGCGCGGCGCCGCTGCTGCGGGTCGACCTGCTGGCGCCACGATTCGGCGAGCCGATCGCCGCCGAGATGTTCGTCTACCGCGAGCCCGAGGGCGTCGACTTCTACGAGGCGACCGACGAACGCCTCCGGCTGGTCGACAGCCGTCACGCCCCGCTTACATCAAGTGGCCAACGGCGTTGATCGTCACCGCCTTCGCCTTGCCGTTCTTCCAACGGACCAGGTTCACCGCGCAGTTCTCGGCGGGGACTTCATAGCCTTTGTTCGGCGGCAGCCCCATGAGCGAGCCGAGGTAGGTGCGGATCACAATGCTGTGCGCGACCACGACAATCTGTTTGCCCAGCCGGTCGGCCATGAGACCGGCGAGCGTCGGCGTGACGCGGTCGATCACGGCGCCGATCGTCTCGCCGCCGGGGTAGCCGTGTTCGATTGGGTTCTCGCGGAACCGCCGGTAGGTGTCCGGGTCGTCCGCTTCGATCTCGGGCCAACTCTTCCCCTCCCAGCGGCCGACGTTCACCTCGACTAGCGAATCGACCGGTGTTGCGTCGAGTCCGTGGCGCTCGGCGATCGCCGCGGCGGTCTCGACAGCCCGCTTCATCGGGCTGCAGAAAACCTCCTCGATCGGCCACTCGGCCAAGGCGCCCGCCACCCGATCGGCCTGTTTCTGTCCGAGTTCCGAGAGCGACTCGTCGATCCCCGAGCCCTGCAACCGTGGCGGCGACATCTGGTTGTGCCGCGTTGCGCCGTGACGGATGAGGTACATCAAGCAAGTGTCTTTGGCGGGGAGCTTTGTCAGCGAAGGCATGAGAGCGGAGTCTCGAGGGCTGGGGGCGGCAATGCCGGTCAATCGAAGCGACCAGCGGCGTGGGGTGCTTAGCCGGACCGCCGCGCGGTCCGGTTCTTCTGGCGTGCGGCCAACCGTGCGGCCGCTTCGATCGCCGCGACCATGCCGTCGGTTTCCGCGACGCCTTGCCACGCGAGGTCGGGCGCGGTGCCGTGAGCGACGCTCGTGCGGACGATCGGCAAGCCGAGCGTGACGTTCACCGCCGCGTGCATGCCGAGCAGCTTGAGGGCGATGTGGCCCTGGTCGTGGTACATGGCGACCACCGCGTCGAACTCGCCGCCCGCGGCCCGGCCCATCAGCGTGTCGACCGGCAGCGGGCCGACGACGTCCAGCCCCTCGGCCGCCGCACGCTCCACCGCTGGGCGGATGAGCGTCTGCTCTTCTTCGCCGAATAGCCCCTCCTCGCCAGCGTGCGGGTTGAGCGCGGCGACCGCCACCCGCGGCCGCGCGGCGCCGAAGGCACGCATCGCGTTGTCGGCCAGCCGGCACTTGGCTGCGATCGCGTCGACCGACAGCAGGTCGAAGACGCTGCGAAGCGCGGTGTGCAGCGTCGTGTGAACCACGCCCAGGCCGTGCGGGCAACGCGTTGTTGGGCCGGGCGGCAGGTACAGCATCATCGCGAAGTCGCTCACGCCACACTTTTCCGCGAGCAACTCGGTGTGGCCCGGGTAGTGGTAGCCGGCGGCTTGGAGGTTTGCCTTGCTGATCGGCGCGGTCACCACCCCGTCGGCGTCGCCTTCGATTACGAGCCGCGTCGCGAGGTCGATCGCCCGGTACGCCGCCTCGCCGGGCAGGGCGCCCCCAATGGCGGGCGGCTCCAGGCAAGGCACGACGTCGGGCGAAGACCGGGCCAGCTCCTCCCCCGCCGCCGGCGCCACGCAGGCCTGGACCTTGCGCAGCTGGATCGCGCGGGTCATCACCTCCACGCCGCCTACCACCACCGGCCGGCAGATGGCGTGGACCTGCGGGTTGGCCCATACGCCGGCGACGACTTCCGGGCCGACGCCGCTCGGGTCGCCGAGCGTAAGCGCCAGACGGGGCAGAGCGTCGTCGCTAGGCTTGGTGATCGGCATCAAGGCTTGAGGGCGTCCGCGATTGGGGGAATCGGCGTTAGGGTGTATCCGTCGGCAAGGAAAGCAGCGTCACCGTCGCCAGGCGCCACGATTCGGGCTCGGGGGGAGCGACTCGGCTAATACTGCGGTCTGATTCTATGCGGCTGGCGACGATCCGGCGGGCGGCAGGGCCGGCCAATCGGGACAATCGCGTCAACAGGCGGAGAAACTCGCCGGAGTCCACGTGGTGTCGCCGCTCGGCCGGGCATCAATCGCCTCGGCCCGTGACACGATAAAATAGGCAACTATACTAAGCTCGGCCGAGCGTCCGGTCTGGCGGTGATCCGCCGGCTTGCACGACGCCCCACCCGGCCAGGAACACCGCACGCGGCTCAGCGTGCCACTCTCTCGCTTGCAAGTCTGATTCGCAGTCTGGATCCTCGCCAATGGCCAAAGCTCTGACGATCGGCGGGATGGTCGTCGCCGGGCTGACGGTCGCCGCGTTTGGGATGGATATGGTCCTTGGTTTCCCCTTCGAAGGGGCAAACATGACCATCGACATCGGGTTTGTGGTAGCCGGGCTGATTCTCGGTTACTTGAGCTTCAACGCCTTCGGCGACGTTCGCTGAGGAGGCGATTGCCGGTCGCACGGGCGGCGCCACCCCGCATGGGCCGGTTTTGGCGGCGCCGGCAGGCGGACCGGTTCGGGTCCAGCGATGATGCTTTCCCCGTCGAACTGACGCAGGGGCGAACCCCACCACAGGCCGCCGCGTAGCATGGCTCTCGGGCCGCCTTACAAGCTAGCAGCGACGCTAGATCGCTCACCCGCCGAGAGCTACGTTACCCGCTCCCCCACGGCCGTTGCTGTCGGCAATCCGGCCAACGCCCGCACCGATCGCAACGCCTTCCAGCCGCCGCCCCCCAAAAGCTCGGCTCGCCCCGCGAGCCGTCAACCCTCGTGCTCCAATGAAGTCCATCCGCGCCCGATTTTCGCCGCACCCGCTCATCCGCGGGGGCAACGCGCAAACGCTCGCCGCGGCACTCTTGCCCGCGCCGCGACCGGCGTACCGTGCCGAGAGGTGGCTGGTCGAACTGCCGGACGGCGACCGGCTGATGCTGCACGACGACTGCCCCGGCGGGTGGCGGCCGACCGACCGATCGGCCTTGTTGATGCACGGCTTGGGCGGGTGCCACGGCAGCCCCTACTTGGTTCGCATCGCTGAGAAGCTGAACCTGCGTGGCGTGCGGACGTTCCGGCTCGACCTCCGCGGCTGCGGCGCGGGCGAGCGTTACGCCCGCGGCGCCACCCACTGCGGCAGCTGGGACGACGTCCGCCGCGCTGTGCTCCGCATCGCCGAGCTGGCGCCCAACTCGCCAGTCGAGGCGGTCGGCTTCTCGCTTGGCGGCTCGCTCGCACTGAACCTCGTCGGCCGGCTAGGGGCCGGCCAACTCGGCGCCGGCTCGCCCGGTTCGAGAGCGACCGGCGACGCCCGCGTCGGCAACCTCGCCGGCGTTATGGCGGTCTGTCCGCCGGTCGACCTGCACGCCCTTGACGAGTCGTTCCGCCGCGGGGCGGGGCGGCTCTACTCGCGCTATTTGGCCCGCATCATGTGGCGGCAGATCCAGCGGCGGCTGAGCCAGATGCCCGACCCGCCGGAGGTCGACACCTCCCGCCGGCCCCGGCACATCCGCGAGCTGGACGAGCAGATCACCGCCCCGTTCCACGGCTACCGCGACGCCGACCACTACTACAGCGAAGCGAGCGCCGTGCCCTACCTGCCGGCGATCAAACTGCCGACGCGCATCATCGCCGCCGCCGACGACCCGGTGATCCCGGTCAAGGCGCTGCTGCGGGCGCCGCGGAGCGCGTCGGTCGACATCGTCGTCGCCAACTCGGGCGGCCACCTCGGCTTCTACGGCCGAGAACCGGGCGACCCCGACGCCAACTGGATCGACTGGCGCGTGGTCGAGTGGGTCACCCGCTGCACATGACGCCGACTCGGGCCGCGCAGCCAGAAGGTCGCCTGAGCCTGCCCTGTAAGAGCGGTCGATGTCTCTGATTCTTGCCGCTTACTACGTTGTTGGCTTCCTTAACGCCGTCTTTGCCAGCGCGGGCGTCGTTTGCTCGTCGCTCGCACTACTGCCGGTCAAGCGTTGGAGAGCCTTTGACATCGCGGCGCGAAATACCTGCTGGATACTCGCCCCGCTCTCGATCCCGATGGCGGCCGCGTATTTCACCGAGTTCGCCATGGCCTGCGCATCGGGCAACGTGGTCGAGTCGTGGGTGTTCTACAACCGCGCGTTCGGACCTTTAGGGATTGCGTATTGGTTGATCGTCACTTGGCTTGCAGTCTTGCCCAACGCGTTGTGGTTCCCCTGCGTGCGGCGGCATCGTGTCGCGCGGCTAGCGATCTGCGGTGGCGTCCTCATCGGCCTTAAGGTGGAGTCATTCATTGCCGCAATGACGCTGCATCGCGACACCATGCCTTCCATGTGGAGTCGGTGAGCGGTCTTGCGGCGCCTACGAGCACCCGCTCGCTTAGCATTCTTTGCTAGTCGCGATAAGCGCCTCGATGACTTCTTCAACCCGACGCTCACGGGTCTCCGCCCGTTTGGCTGAAGAGACGCGGTAGACCAGGCCACGCTGTTTGCCGGGTGTCAGGGATTGCCACGCCTTGGCCGCCGCGGCGTTGGCTTCGAGCGCTCGCAAGAGCTCTTCGGGGGTGTCCACGGCGTCTTGGTCGGCGATGTCGAACTGCACCCAGACCTTGTCGCCGACTTCTGCGCGGCACGGTTTGAGGAAGCGCTTCGATAAGATCAGGTAGTGGCGTCCCTTGCCGGCGGGGTTGAGGGCGCCGTCGAAGCGCTTGCCGTTGACCTCGCCCGTCACGCGGAGCCGCGGGTGCTCTGCGATGGGGAGCCGCTCAGCAATCGCCGGCGGCACGTACACGACCGAGTACGCCATGCGACCGAAGTCGTGCAACTCGATGGTCGCCTCGAATTCAAAGGGGTAGCGGACCACCTGGTTGCCTCATTCTGCCGCTGAAACCTCAGGGCGTCGCTTTGTCGCCACGCCGCACAACGGGCCGGTTGACCGAGACGTGACGTGGCTCGATCATAACCGCTCACCGCGTCGTCATTCCATCTTCCGCTTTCCTAGATCCGCACCCGATGCGTTCGGTCCTTCAACGCGTTACCGCTGCTCGGGTCGTTGTCGAGGGCGAGGTCGTCGGCCAGATCGGCGGCGGGCTGCTGGTGCTGCTGGGCGTCGGGCACGGGGACGGCGACGAGCAAGTCCGCTGGATGGCGGACAAGCTGGTTGGCCTGCGGGTCTTCGAAGACGACGACGGCAAGATGAACCGGTCGCTGATAGATGTCGGCGGCCAGATGCTGGTGGTCAGCCAGTTCACGCTGTGGGGCGATACCCGCAAGGGCCGTCGGCCCAGCTTCGTCGATGCGGCGCCGCCCGACCTGGCGGAGCGGCTTTATGAGGCCTTCGTCGCCGCGGTGCGGGCCCGCGGGGTGACGGTCGCCACGGGCAGGTTCCGCCGCCACATGGAGGTGTCGCTCACGAACGACGGGCCCGTGACGCTGATTGTCGAAACCCCGGCGTAGCGGCCGCTTGAGCGGAATCTTCCTTTTCTTCCGGTTTTAGGCGCCCGCCGCGTGACGATGCAACGCTTGCACCGTTAGGAAGGCGAGGGCGCCACCCGATAGACTCTCCTAATCCGGCCGCTGACTGCGGTATGATTTTCGGGTGAGCCGGCGTGTCCCGCTTCGGACCCACCTAGCAGCCACCGTCGCACGCCCCCGGGCGACGGGGTCGAACCGAACCGAAAGGACACCCCGATGGACGCCAAAACCCGCCGCCCGCTTGCCCCGGCCACGCTGCTCCTGATCGCCCTCGCCGCCGGCATTCCGGTGCTGGTCAGCCCGGCGGCGGGCAACGAGTTGCTCGGCGCGAAGTCGGTGGAACCGCCGGCGCCGCACCCGCTGGCCCCCGTCCTGAAGATGGCCGAAGAGGGGTACGACCGGATCGGCCGCGAGGTGAAGGACTACACCTGCCGGATCATCCGCCGCGAACGCCACGACGGAAAGCTCCGCGGCTACGAGTTCCTTTCTGCCAAGATCCGGCACGAGCAAAAGAACGAGGCGGGGACGACCCCGTTCAGCGTCTACCTGCACTTCGACAAGCCCCGCAAGGTCGCCGGCCGTGAGGTGCTGTTCCTCGAAGGCCGCAACGCCGGCAGGCTGCTGGTCCGCCGCGGCGGCACACGGCTGGCCTACGTGACCACCTTCCTCAAACCGACCAGCGAGCTGGCGATGCAGGAGAGCCGCTACCCGGTCACCGACATCGGCATCCAACGCTTGATCGGCCGCCTGGCGGAGGTCGCCCGGGCCGACATGCGGCACGGCGAGTGCAACGTGCAGTTCTTCGAGGGCGCCAAGATCGGCGACCGCGAGTGCACCCGCATCCTGGTTGAGCACCCGGTCCGGCGCAAGCACTTCCTCTACCACCGGGCGATTGTCTTCATCGACAAACAGCGGCAGATCCCGCTCGCCTACGCCTCGTACACCTGGCCCGAGCAGCCCGGCGGCAAGCCGGTGCTGATGGAGGAGTACATCTACGCCGACGTGGAGCTGAACGTCGGCCTGACCGACGACGACTTCGACCGCGCGAACCCGTCGTACGCCTTCCTCAAGAAGGACACCGCACTCGCCGGCAACTGAGGGCGGCAACCGCCGCCGCCCTTGCGGCGGGTAATGGTGGGACGCTGAACGCGAAGCGGTGGACGCGGGCGATCTAGAACGCCGACTTGATCGCTTGCAGGCTCACGCCCAGAAGCCGACGCGCTATCGGATCGAGCTG
>JBCCZD010000002.1:0-44942 GCA_039188275.1 Planctomycetota bacterium | reverse complement strand
CGGTCAAGCTGATCTTCCCGCTGGTGATCTTCATCTTCCCGGCGATCTTCGTCGTGCTGGTCGGCCCGGCCGCGATCACGATGATCAACGAGATGTTCCCAGCGATGCAGGGCGCCCAGTAGCCCCTACGGCTACCACCCGCGGGCTGGGCGTAGGCCATCAGTGGCAACGCGGGGAGCTGCGACGTAGGTTGGCGGAGACGGGCAGGCGGTTCCTACGCACTAAGTCCCTACGCACTAAGTCCCTACGCACTAATCAGTCGACTGGGGGGTCTGGGGCGCCTGCGACGGTTCCGCCACAAGTTCCGCAGGCGTGGCTTGGGCGTGGTCGATACCGATCGAGCAGCATGTAGGCCCGTCGGCCGCCGACTGCTTCTACCCGCGTCCCGCAAGGATACCGCCATGAAGGCCCTCGTCTGTTTCGCCGTGGTCGCGCTGGCACTGCCGGCTGCCCCTTGCGAGGCGTTTTGGTTCCAGCAGCGTGCCGACTCTTGCGGCGACGCGTGCCAGCAGTCGGCGACGGGCGCCGATCCGATCGATCACTGCGTCGCGGGCTACAAAGTCAACAAGCGGTGGCCTTCGCCCTATGTCTGCCCCGACCGCGTCTACGCCCACGCGCCGTTTGACGCGATGGTGCGCAACGGCTGGCGGCGGCAGAACCTGCTGGGCGGGCACCACTTCAACGAGGACTCGACGAAGCTCACCCAGGCGGGCGAACTGAAGGTCCGCTGGATCATGACCCAAACACCGCCGCAGTACCGTCGGATCTTCGTCGAGCAGGGCCTCAAGACCGCGACGACCGAGGCGCGCATCAACACGGCCAACGTGTTCGCCGGTAACGTCACGGCCGGCATCGGCGCGGCGGGCGCCCCGCCGCAGATCGTCGCCACGCACATCCAGTCGGAAGGCCGGCCCGCGGCGACGGTCGACTACGTGAACAGCCAATTCCGCGAGAACATGCGTGTGCCGGTCCTGCCGGCCAGCGCCGGCGAGAGCGGCGGGGGCGAATGAGCCGCGTGCGTGGGGCGAGCCGCTACGGTTGTAACGCTCCGGCTGCAACCCGGCGCCCCGCACTGCTGGGGCGGCAGGCGGCGGACGAGGACACGCGCAGAGGACGACGGGCAGGCAAGGACGCCGGCCCGCGACCAACGAGTCATGCAGGGAGGCGAGGCCGTGCGATTTGCCAACATCCTATCCGGCCTGCTGGCGTTGCTGCTCGCGCCGTTGCCAGCCCCGTCTGCGTTCGGGGCGCCGCCGGTGTTCGCGGGACAGCAGCAACCGCCTCCGGCCCGGTCGGAGACGTCGTGGGGGCTGCCCTCGTTGTGGCGGCTCGTCGGTCGCCGCCCTGCGCAAGCCGCCACGCCGATGACGCCCGCGCCGGAGGGGCGCACGCCGATGACCCCGGCGCCGACGATTGCCCCCGGCCCTTTTGCGTTCGCCCCGCAGACGCAAACGCCGCCATCACCCGCGTCACGCCTCAAGCAGGCGCTGACCAGCAACCCACTGACAGCCGCCATTGGACGCGGCCCCAGTCAACCGCCAGTGCAACCGTCGGACGCGTTGTCGCTCAATAGGGCGACGCCCTCGCCGTCGGCCGACATGCTGCTGTCGATGGCCGGCATCGCCGAGCAATCCGGCGACATCACCGCCGCTCGCGGGCTGTTCCAGAAGGCGCTGGCCGAGCAGCCGACCAACGTCAAGGCGTTGCGCGCGTACGGCCGGCTTGAGGACCGGCAGAACCGGCTAGCCGAGGCCGAGAAGCTGTACACCCAGGCGGTGGCCTCCAGCCCCCAAGACCCGGCCCTGCTGAACGACCTGGCGTTGTGCTACGCCCGACAGGACAAGATGCAAGCGTCGCTCGACACACTCGAGCAGGCGATCCGGCTGCGGCCCGCCAAGGCGTTGTACCGGAACAATATCGCCAAGGTGCTGGTCCAGCAGGGGGACCTGCCCCGCGCGACCGCCCACCTTGCCGCGGTCCACGGGCCGGCGATCGCCAACTACAACGTCGGCCAGATGCTAATCGCCTCGGGCCGCGGCGGCGAGGCGGCCCCCTACTTCCGCCGGGCGGTGGCGAGTGACCCGTCACTGGAGCCGGCGCGGGCGATGCTCGCTCAGCTCGACGTTAGCCCCGCCGCGGAACAGGTAGCCAGCCGACCGGAGATGCCCGCCCTCGGCAAGCCGGCGCCGTCTGCCGTGGAAGCCGGCCTGCCCGACGCGGTCCAACCGCAGCCGGTGTTGCCCGCCCTGCCGGACGCGGCGCCAACCGGAATGCCGCGGGTGCTGCCGGCGGTCAATCGCTGAGCGCTAGCTGCCTTTTGAAAAACGCCATCCGGACGTTGATCAACCTCGCCAAGCTCGGAGCAAGCACCTCGCGGCTCGCAAGACATCGGCTTTTGGCCGAGGTTTTGGCTTCACCTTCCCGGCGACGAAGCAGCCCATTGGTAACTCCACGGGCTGCTAGCGGTAGCGGGGCGTCGGCGGTTGGAGACTCCGTGCGGTGCGTTCGGACCTATCAACCCCGCTCGGGATCGGCGCCGTATCGCTCCAAGGCGTTGCTTCCGGCGTCCTGGCAACGGGCGTTTGGCCCCGCCCGGGCGACAGGCCTAAAGGGCCGCTCCCCATACCTACGTTCACGGACGGGTCGTGCGGTCGCAACACGCGTGGCTGGACTTCAGCGGGCTCCGTCACCTGCGCTGGCGTGAACCCCTCATCAATGAAAGGAGCCCCGCCTGCGCTGGGCAGCTCGAGTGTCGGTGGTGAGTTGCCCCCAACCAGCATGTGCAGCGACGCGAGCCCAACCGCAATCAACACTGCGGTGAGTACCGAGAGCACGCCGCCCACCGTCTTTGCGTTTAGCAGACGTTTGTCGCGTAGCGGCGGCTTTTCGATCGTCGGTTGCGCTTCGTTCGGCATCAGTTGGCGGCCGTCTCGTTCCGCTCGGCGATGCGCAGCTTGGCGCTCCGCGCGCGGGGGTTTCGTTCGATCTCTTCTTCGCTCGGTCGCAGCGGCCGTCTGGTCACCACTTCCAGCCGTGAGTCATCGCGGAAGGCTTGCTTTACGATTCGGTCTTCAAGCGAGTGGAAGCTAAGGATGGCGATCCTGCCGCCCGGCGTATGTTGGTTGGCGGGGGCCAGGCAGCCAGGTAGCCGCTTGAGGCCCCGTTCGAGCCACGTAAGTTCTTCGTTCACAGCGATCCGCAACGCTTGGAAAGTCCGTGTAGCCGCGTCGATCTTTGGGTCGTAATTCCGCGGCGCCGCGGCGCGGACCACCGCCGCGAGGTCGGCTGCCGTCTTGATAGGCCTCTCCCGGCCGCGTTCGACAATCCGCCGGGCAATCCGCCTGCTGTAACGCTCTTCTCCGTAGGCGTAAATCAGGTCCGCCAAGTGTTCGGCGCTCAAACGTTGGATCAGCCGGCTGGCTGGTTCCCCCGCCGACGTGTCGAACCGAAGGTCGAGCGGCCCGTCCGAGTTGAAGCTGAATCCCCGATCGCGGTCGGCCAACTGGTCGCTGGATAACCCGAGGTCAAGGACAACTCCATCAGCGTGGCTCAGGCCGAGCTCGGCGAGGACCTCAGGGGCCTCGGCGTAGTTGGCGTGTGCCACGGCGATGGGCATCCCGCGGGCCCACGACTCGGCCGCCTCGACGGGACCCGCGTCGCGGTCGAGCGCGACCACACGCCCGTCCCGGCCGATACGCTCCGCGAGCAACCGCGTGTGTCCCCCGCCGCCAAGCGTGCCGTCGATGATTACAGCGCCCGGCTGGGGACGCAGCGCCTCGACAACTTCGCCCGGCATGACGGGGACGTGGACCGACATTCGGGCAGCAACTCGCGGATCGAGGGCACGGCCGCCAGCAGCGGTCGAGAGGGAGAAATAGCAGCCACGCCCGACGAAGGCAAGCGAGATTGAAGATGCCAGCGTACCTGGGCCACGCCGCTGACGAACGTCGACCCCCCGGCCGCGTCCGTGCGACCGGCGTGGTGACGACGCCCGTGGACCGCCGGGGCGATTGGTCGCCGCCGGCCTTCCACTTCCGCGCCCGTGGAGCATCCCTGCACGGGCCAAGGCCGGTCGTGGGGCACGGCTGGTGGCCGTCGAGGGGGGCGTGTGGCCGGCGCCCGCCTCGCCCGCGATCCCGCCCGGCGAGCCGCGGAGGAGCCCGCCTGGTGGTTTGCCGAAGGGCGAAGAGGATCACCCTGATCAGCGTGAAGCTGAGAGCCAACTTAGGCAGCTCGACACGGCGGTCAACACGAGCGGAGGGCGCCAGCAATGGCGGTCTGTTCACCGTCAGCAGTTCGACCGGGCTACTTATGTCGGGTGCACCAGCGCCTGTCGCCAACAAAAACAAAAATCTTGGCACTTATTTGTTGGCGCTAGCGGGCATCGCCGTCAACGCTGCCTGCTAGCCGCTCACACAGGCCGATCGCCAGCGGCTGTTTGGTCCGCTACGATCGTTTCCTTGCCACGCCGCCCGCACGACCAAGCATGCCCGACCCAACGCGACCGCTCACCTACGACCTGCCAAAGGAGCTGATTGCTCAAGAGCCCCTGAAAAACCGCGTCGACGCGCGGCTGATGGTCGTCGATCGGGCTACGAGCACGCTCGAGCACCGTCACGTCCGAGACCTGCCGTCTTTGCTGGGCGTCGGGGATCGGCTGGTGTTCAACAACACCCGTGTGGTCCCCGCCCAGCTTGTCGGTCGCAGGGTCGACACCGGCGGGCGCTGGCAGGGGTTGTTCCTGTCGGCCGAAGAGCCCACGCCGGGCGAAGCTGGGCCCGCGGCCAGCGGCCATGGTTCTTCCGGGGGCAGCGGCCACTGGAAGATCGTCTGCAAAACGCGCGGGAAACTATCGCCCGGCGACGCCGTGGTGCTGGTCGACCGTGACGGCCGCGACGCCGACAAGCTCTGGCTGCTGGAGCGGCTCGACGCGGGCCAGTGGCTTGCGCACCCGGATTCCGACCGCCCGGCCGAGGAGACGCTCGCGGCGCTTGGCCGGGTGCCTCTGCCGCACTACATCCGTGATGGGCAGATGGTCGACGCCGACATCGAGGCGTATCAAACCGTCTTCGCCCGCAAGCCAGGAGCCGTTGCGGCGCCAACCGCCGGTTTGCACTTTACCAAGCCGCTGCTGGAGTCCCTGGCGATCGGCGGCGTCGAGTTCTCCGCGGTAACGCTGCACGTCGGGCTCGGGACTTTTCGGCCGATCGCTGGCGGCGACGTCGAGAACCACCACATGCACGCCGAGTGGTGCGAGCTTGGCGACGTCGCCACGCGGGAGATCAACACCACCCGCGCCGCCGGTGGCCGGGTCGTCGCGGTGGGGACAACCTGCGTGCGGACGCTCGAGACCGCCGCCCGGCAGGCGCTCGCCAACCAGACGCCGGCCGTGGAGGGCGCCCCTTCGGCGTCGCTGGAGCCTTTTACCGGCGAGACCGACTTGTTCCTCCGCCCGCCCTGCCCGTTCCACGCCGTCGACGCCCTGATGACCAACTTCCACTTCCCCGGCACGACGCTGCTGCTGCTGGTCGAGGCCTTCGCCGGCGGCGAACTCATCCGACACGCGTACGAGCAGGCAATCGCGGAGCGGTACCGGTTCTACAGCTACGGCGACGCGATGCTGATCGTCTGAGCCGAAATGGGAGACTGCCGCGCTTTGTGCGAGCCCCCTCCGCTTCGAGCGGCAGAAAAACGACGCGCGGCTCTTTCTTGGCGGGGACTGGGGCAGGTAATCCCTGCGTCAGAGAAGAGCCGCGCGTCTGTATCGGCGCTTGTTTTTCGCAAGGCCTCGACCGGCGGCAGCCCCCCGAGGAACCGCGCACGGCGAGCCGTAAAGCCTGATCAAATGGGGTGGAGCAAGGGTGTCGTGGAGGCCGTTCAGGGCTCGCCAGTCTGCTTATCGGCTAGCGATGCGCTGTGCTTTACCCTCATTAAACTTCATCAGAAGCACGTCGCCAGTTGTGCCCAGCCTGGCCGCTAGCGCTCCGTTCGGAGGCCCGGAACGGGCACAGCCCGCCCATGCTCAGAGAGATTGGCACGGGGGTCTACGGACCCAAGACACCGTTGAGCTGGGTCGCGGAGTCGTCGAAGCTGTCGGCCGTGGCTTGCGACATGGTGTTCACGGCGCCGATGCAGGCGATGACGATCATTGCCAGCAGCACCGCGTACTCCACAGCGGTGGGGCCGTCCTCGGAGCGGAGAAATCTCAGGACGGCCTTCATCGCGGTTCCGCGTGGAGATGAGGGAGCGCACCAGTGGCGGTCGGTGGAGTCGAGGCGCCTTCGCCGCAGTCGGGCCCCACAGGAAGCCTAGCTCATAGCAAAACGGCCGGCCGCCTCGGTCACGAGACGGTCGGCCGTGCTGGACGGCGCCGGTGCGGGTTAGGACGTTTGGGTTGACGGTAGGAGCTTGTGCCCCGCCCAACATCCACTCTCAGTCGGCAAGGCCGGTCTTCTAGGCCTGGAACGAGCTGCCACAGCCGCACGACTTGGTTGCGTTTGGGTTGTCGAAGGTGAAGCCACGCTTGTCGATACCGGCGTAGAAGTCGATCGTCATGCCGTCCAGGAACAGATCGCTCTTCTTGTCGACAACCAGCTCAACGCCGTGGTGGTCGTACTTTTTGTCGGCCTGCGCGTCCCACTCCTTGGCGAAGCCGAACTGGTAGTTGAAGCCGCTGCAACCGCCGCCGGCGACGCCGATCCGGAGCACGGTGCCGTCTTCCAGGCCCTGCTCGGTCATGGCCCGCTTAACCTCGGTAGCGGCCGCTTCGGTAAGTGTGATGGCCATGGTGTTTCCTCCGCTAGAACGCTCGGTATGGTGAGAACCCGCCGGTCAACACAACCGCCGGGACAGGTCTTCTGTTAGCGAGATTATACCACAAGCGGCCTTTCGGGAAGGTTAGCGGCGGCCAGTACTAAAGCTGCCCTTGGATGTGCCTGGCCCGCGGACGCGGCCACCCCCATAGGCGGGGCCGCCCTCTACGCTAGGCCGCGGAGCGTCCGAATCGCTCCGCAAAGCTGATCAGCGGCCGAATCGACGTCCACTTCCGTGGTGAACCGGCTGAGGCCCATCCGCAGGGCGGTCCGGGCGGTGTCGGCCGTGAGTCCTAGAGCCAGCAAGACGTGGCTGGGCTCGGGCTCGGCGGAGGAACAGGCGGCGCCGGTGCTAAGGGCGACGCCGGGAGTCCGCAGCCGGACCGCCTCGCCATCGGTATCGCCGAGGGCAACCATCAGGTTGCCGGGCAGGCGAGTTGGTGCGCCTGCTGTGTCGACCGCGTTGAGCCCCGGCCCGCAGAGCTCCAACGGAGCCGCCCGGTCGGCGAGCTGGCTTGCCAAGCGGTTCCGCAGCCGCCCCTGCCGGCCCGGCTCGGTGGACAGTTCGTCCTGGCAGAGCTCAATTGCCCGAGCGAGACCAACGATGCCTGGCACGTTCAGCGTTCCGCCGCGTCGGCCGAACTCTTGCCCGCCGCCGGTGATCTGCGGTTCGAGGCGGACGACCGGGTCGCGTGAGCGGACGTACAGCGCGCCAACCCCTTTCGGGCCGTGCAGCTTGTGCCCCGTCAGGCTGAGCAGGTCGACGCCGAGTGCCTGCACGTCCACCGGCAGCTTGCCGACCGCCTGCGTCGCGTCCGTGTGCAGCGGCACACCGGCCGCGTGACAGACACCGGCGATCTCCGCCAGCGGTTGCACGGCGCCGATCTCGTTGTTGGCCAGCATGACCGACGCCAAGCAGGTATCAGGCCGCAACGCCTCGGCGACCGCGCCGGGGTCGACGCGACCGGCGTGCTCGGCTCCGTGCGGCTCGACGGCGAGGAGGGTCGCCCTGTAGCCGGCTCGTTCGAGTCGTCGGATTGGGTCGAGCACGGCCGTGTGTTCCGTGGCGACGCTGACCAGGTGGTCACCCGGCCGCCGCCTGCGCGTGGCGACGCCGCGGATCGCGAGGTTGTTGCTCTCCGTGGCGCCGCTGGTGAAGACGATTTCTTCCGGTCGGCAATTGATGGCGCCGGCGAGGGTCGCCCGCGCCTGGTCGACCGCCGCGCTTGCGCGGCCGCCGAAGGCGTGCCCAGCGCTGCCGGCGTTGCCGTAGTCTTCGGTCAACCAGGGCAGCATCGCCTCGACCACACGCGGGTCGACACGCGTCGTGGCGTGGTTGTCAAGGTAGATCGGCGTATCAGAGTCGGCAGCCACGGTATCGGCATTGTAGCCGAGTCCGGACGACGGGTCAGAGCGGCGTTTCGCCACCGCGTAGCCGGGCCACGTGCACGGCTTGGCGAGTCATCGCCGCCCGCGTCATCCGCGTTCGACCAACACCTTGACGACGATCTGCGACCACGACTCGTAGCCGGCTAGCTCGGACGCGATCTCTACGATCGGCCGGAAGTTGGTGTCCTGTATGTCGTCCTCACGCGGCGACACGTGCGGCCCCTGCAAGTCGAATAGGTGGACAACTCCTAGATGAACTCGGCCGACGTCGGTGGCGTCGTCGTTGATCAGGCCGACGCACTCTTCGGTCGCGGCGGAGTCGATCGTGACCTCCTCGGCCAGTTCCCGCTCCAGGCCGCGGCGGTAGACCTCGGTCGGGTCGCCGGCGCCGGCCGCCGCGGCGTCGACGGTCGAGATGTGCCCCCCCACGCCGACGCTCCGCTTCGCCCGCAGCCGCTCTTCCCCTCCTCCGCCGCCCCGCCGGTAATTGAGGAGCGTGGCCGAGCCGTCGGGCCCCGTATATCGGAAGACGCAGTACGGGATGAGTTGCTTGAAGCCTGGGTCCGCTTCCATCGCGCCACGCGGCCGGTAACTCAGTTCGCCGCACTCCAGCAGGTGGGGCAGGTAGCGGTCGATCTCGTCGGAGAATCCTTCGAAGTGGCCCAGCTCGTGGAACACACGGGTCGGGATGACGAGGACTTGCTCTTCGGCGACTTCTGGGGAGGCGGGCACGGCTTGGCGGGCGATCTGGTTTAGCGGCGGGCGGGTTGGCAACCGCCGGAACCGGCGGCGTGCGAAGCCGAAGCTTACCCCCCGACCGCCGGCTTGCCCATGGCCTGGCTCAGTCTTCCTCGTTCTCGGCGCCTACTTCGGCCGCTACGCTTGAGGAGTCGAGCACGCGTACTTTTAGTTCGTCGCTGTTGCCGCGGAGTTGGGGCGCGTACATCGCCGCGACCTCGGCCGGCAGCGCGCTGAACCTGCCCGGCGCCTCGGCCCGCAACCGGTAGTTAACGCTCCGCTTGCCGCGAGGCAGCGTCCGCAAGAAAAGGTTGACCTGCTGGTCACGGTACTCGACGTACGCCCCGAGCTGGTTGCCCGTGTAGCCGCTGCGGACGTCGACCGGCTCAAACCCGGCGGCTTTCCGGTCGGTGACCATGAGGTACTCGTAATCGTTCTTGCTTTCGAGGGTGAGCTCCACTTCGACCAGGTCTCCGCTCTTGACCGAGGCCAGGTTCGTGACCTCGGTGCGGTCGAAACCGGCGGCTGTCGTCGCGAGCGCTTGCCCCCGTGCGCCGGCCAGGTCGATTCGCTCGGCCTTCGGGGTGAGCTTGTAGAGCCGCCGTTGCACGCGGACCTCCAGGCCCCGCGCGCGGAGGTCGTCTTCCGTCGAGAAGTTGTTGAGCCAGCCGCTCCAGTAGAGCCGGCCACCGCCGCGCTTGCGGAGCTCGAGCGTGTGGCGCCCCGGCTCGAGCGTGGCGCCGTCGATCACAAGGCGGTGGTCGTGCCGGAGGAAGTCGTCGCCGGAGATGGCGACCTCCTTGCGTCGCTCGCCGTCGAGCCAGACCTCGACGATCATGTCGGTCCGCCCCTCGCCGGTGGCTTGCAGGTAGTCGGCCATCGCCTCGACGACGAGTGCCGTGTCCCGCGTGCTGTTCCAATACGTGGCGTGCTTCCGGTTGGCGACAAGGTACTTCACCAGCCCGGCGGCCGCTTCGCCGTCGGGCTCGGTGCGCGTGAGGAGCTTGAGCGTGTAGGCGTGCGCTTCGAACTCGCTGCCGTACCAGTACCACCAGTAGCCACCCGGCAGGTTCAGGTAGGCGGTCTGATTTTCCGCGTCGGTGACCAGGTACTGCTTGAGGTTGCGGATCACCATGTCCCGCTTGATCCGCTGGCCCCCTTCGACGTCGAGCGCGACGCCCAGCATCGCCAGGGCGTACGGGGCGAGCCGCAGCCGGTCTTGGTACAAGCGGTCCCGCATCTTGGCGTCGGTGCGGCCCGCGTCGCACAGCACGGCGTGGACCAATGCGTCGAGGTTGTCGGCGTGCCGCTTGCTGGGGCGCTGTTTGTCGATCCGGTTGCCCGCTGCGTCGACGTTCGCCAAGGCGGCTAGCTGCTTCTGTTGCCAACGCTGCAGCCACGCCACGCCCCCGTCGAGCATGCCCGGCACAACCGCGACGTCCGCTTGCTTAGCGACCAGCAGCCCCCGGACAACCACCGCCGTGGTGTGCGGCGAACTCCGCTCCCCGTAGCCGGAAAACCAGCCCCACCCGCCATCGCTGAGCTGCATGTTGTTAAGCCGGCGGAGCCCCGCGTCAACTATCTTGTCGAGCTCCGCCGGGTCGAAAACAGGGCTCGCGTCACCGCGCCAAGCGGGCTTGCCGCCCTCCCGCGCGGCCGCTTGACCGCCGTCCGTGATCTCCCCAAGGCCGACGCCCATCCGCCGCAGCGTACGCTGCGTGATCACGGCGGGCAGGAAGCGGTTGAGCGTCTGCTCAGTGCAGCCGTGCGGGTACTCGATCAGGTAGGGCAGCGCGTCGAGCATCGCGCCGGCGAGGGTCGGTGAGTACGTGACCTCCAGCCGGGTCGCCTCGGGCCGACGCTGCTCCGGGACCGAGAACTCGAAGGCGCCGCGCTGCGCATTGCGGGCGATCACGCCGGTGAACGCGTCGACGGTCTCCGCGCCGTGGACGACCACCGGCACCGTGAGCTGCATCGCGTCGGATTCCTTGTCGGTCAGCGCGAGCGCGCGGACCACGGCGTCCCCCTCGACAAGCGCCTTCAGGCGCCAGTCGACTCGGCGGTCTTCGCCTGCGGGGACGTCGATTGCCGTTTCGAGCGATGAAGGCGCCTCGAGCTGTTTGCCGTCCAGCTCAAGCCGAACGGTGACGCGCTTCGCCTCGTCCAGGTAGTTGTGGACGTTTGCCGACAGGACGACCTCGTCTCGTTCCACCAGAAAGCGTGGCGTTTGCAGCCGGACGAGCAGGTTCTTGCGAGTAACGACTCCGGCCTTTCCCTCGCCGACGCGGGCGCCGCCCCCCAGGCCCCAGACGCGGATTTTCCATGCGGAGAGGTTCTCCGGCATCGTGAACCGCACCTGGGCGATGCCGCTGGCGTCGGTTTCGAGCGAACCGGCCCAGAAAGCCGTGTCGGCGAAGTTCTCGCGGATGGCAGGTTCGACAGGTGCGGGACTGAGCTCGGCCTCCTCGGCGCTTCCCCCGTACGCGAAGCCATCGCCATCCGCGCTGTCTTCCATGAGGCTCATCTCCGCGCCCGCTTCCATCGCGGCTGGCGTAGGCGCCTGCGGAGGCGCGACACGCCCACGTCTGCTCTCGGCGCCGGTTCGGGACGTAACGAAGCCAACCGCGGCGCCAAAGCGGCCGAGTCGCTGCATGCCGCTTTCGCCCGGGCGTAGCAGATTGCGAGTCCTACGGTCGAGCGTCGAGCCGCCGCGCGGCGAGTGGTTTCGCCGCCAGCTCCAGAAGTGCTGGAGGATGTCGCCAACGTTGGGGCCGCCGGAGATGTACTCCAGGCTCCTGTCGTAGACCGCAGCGACGGTCTCACCGACGAGCGGCTCGCCGGTGTGGTCGGTCAAGCGGAGCTTGATGGTCGCTTCCTGGCCAGGCAGGTAAGCCTCAGCGGAAGGGAGCACCTCGACGCTGATTGCCCGCGAAACCGGCGGCACCGCGATCTGCTTGGCGACGGTGTGCGTCTGCGCACCGGCGATCGTCACCGCCTCGACGTAGAAGTTCGGGGCGTCGTCGGCGGTGATGTCCAGCTCGACAACCGTCGACTTACCTGCGATCGGCACCAGCCGGGGCGCGGGGTAAACGCCGTCCCGGGCGCCGACGAACAACAGCACGGCGCCGCCGGTCCGGTTGGTGTTGATCCGCAGCCGGAGCTTGTCGCCGGGGGCGTAGTCACGCTTGTCGGGAACGAGTTCTAGGTCGTTGTAGGCGAAGCCGCTGCCGTCGAATCCTTCGCCCGCGATTGTGAAGAGGTAACCGCCGTCGATCGAGCCGCCTGCGCCGTCGGGCAACTCGTAGGCGATGCGGTAGCGGCCCGGCTCAGAGGCCTTGATCTGAAGGGTCGCCCGCCCATCGGCGCCGGTGGGCAGCTCCCACTGACGGACCTCGGTCTCGCGGGGATCGGCCGATTGGCCGTCGGCGTTGGCGCCGCCCTCGGGGTAAGTGATTTTCAGCAGCCGCAGCTTGCCGAGCCCGGAAACCGGCTCGCCGCCGGGGCGCCGGGCGGCCGCGGAGATCGTCACCGAGTCGCCGACCCGGTAGTGCCCGCGGTCGGGCCACACGAAGACGTGGAACGGCTTGCGGGCGACGACCACCTCGCCCCCGCCGGTGATGACGCGGCGGGAAGCGTCCACCAATTCGGCGGTGACGCGGTAGCTGTGGTCGCTGTCGCCGTGCAGTTCCTTGGCGAGCGTCGTGTCGATCTCGAGCGCAAACTCGCCGTCGGTGTCGAGAGGGGCTTCCCCCTCGGCGACAAGTTCCGGACGACCGAAGCCGCCCCACCCGCGCATCCACGACTCCCGCGGCGCCCGGCAGCCCCAACGCGCCCAACCCGGGTACCAGGGCGCGTCGCTGCCGAACCACCAGTAGCCCGGTCCGTAGAGCCAGTCCCACGGCGACGGCGGGTACCAAGCCGTGTCGCGGCGGGTCCGCTCCACCTTGTACTTGACCGTCCCCGCCGAGACGGGCGAACCGAAGTAGTACTTCGCGCGGACGCGTGCCTGGAACTTGTCGCCCAGGGCAACCGACTCTTGCGGGGCGATCACCTCGACCTCGAACTCGGGCTTCTTGTACTCTTCGACCCGGAAGGCGACGGCGCCCCAGCCGCTGACGTTGACGCGGTAGCGCCCTAGGGTCGCCCCCGTCGGCGCCTCGTACTCGCCCTCGATGCCGCCGTACGCGTTGGCGGTGAGCGTGAGCGACTCGAGCTCCTCGCCCTTGGGGTCCGTGACGACGACGCGGAACGACTGGTGGGCGAAGGGCGACTCGTCTTGGTCTTTCCCGTATGAGGCCTGCTGCACCCACGCCTTGAAGCGAACGGTCTGGCCCGGTCGATAGACGGGGCGGTCCGTAATGACGTAGGCCGACGCGTTGGTAGGCCGCTCGGAGTCGATCGCCCGACGCCAGAACCGGTCGAACCCGAGGAACGCCCGCCGGCCATCGGCAGTCGTGGCGATGGCCATCCATTGGTAGTTAGGCGTTAGCTTGTTGCCCGCGACGTCTAGCGTCACGAAGCCCTTAACTGGCGTTTTCTCGGCGAATCCGGCCGTCACGACGCGGCGGCTGCGGGGGTTGTCCTTGTCGCGTTCTTGGTGGTACCCGAACAGCTCGACCGAAGCACCGGCGACCGGCCGGCCGGTCCGGGCGTCGCCGACGAAGAATAGTTCCTTGCCAGCCATCGGCTTGCGGATGATCGCCAGGGCGGCAACCCACAACACCACCCGGCACGTGTTGCCGCCAACGACCTTGGCGGTCACCAGGTAGGCCCCCGCCGACTGGAGTGGTGTAGTGATCGTCGTTGTGCGATCGAAGTGTTCCGGCAGCGGGTCGAGCTTAACGCTCCAAGACGCCACCTCTTCGCCGACGTATTTCTGCTGCCCCGAGCTGAAGAGGTAGCGGCCAATCTCTTCGGGCTGAAGCCGATCCCATTCGAGCCGCCTGGGGTTCGACTTGAGCAGTGCTTTGACGTCGCCGAGCAGCCTATCAACGTCGATCCGTTGCGCCGTCAGTTCGACCGCCTCCGCGTTGCGGTAGCGGAAGTCGACGGTCGCGCCGCGGCCGGCGGGTTGGGTCGAAACCGCCTGAAACTCGCCCCACCCGCCAACGATCTGGTCGAGCAGCCGGCGGTGCGAGCGTTTTGACTCGGCGTCCCGCGCCAGGCTGATTGCCCGCCGCACCGCCTCGGCCGCCCGAGGGTGCTGCCGGCGGTCGAGCAGCACACCGGCAATCGTCGCGGCGATCTGGTGGGCGCCCGGCTGCTTGGCTTCGATCGCCGCATCGAGCGCTTGCTGGTAGAGCCTCACCGGGTGGTGCTCAGCCGGCAGCGTAAAGCGCCGGACCCCTGTGGCGAGGCGGGCGATGGTTTCGTCGTCCGATAGTGTGTGTAACGCGAAGACGGCGTCTTGCCGATCGCCCGGCTGGTAGCCGCGGAGCATGCCGCCGAGCGTTTGGACGCCAAACTGTGATCGGGCGAACAGCGCTCGGGCTAGCAACGCTTCAACCTTGCGGTTCGGATCACGCCTCACCGCTTCGGCGAGGAGCCACCGAAGCCGCTCGCCGTCGTTCGCGGCGGCGGCCCAGTCTTTGGGTTCGTTGTACAGCACGGGCTCGCCGTCGGCGTCGACCGGCGCACCCGTTGCACCGCCGCCATCGTCTGCGCCCGGTTCGGGGAGCGTCGACAAGTCGGTTGCCCGCTGCAGCCGCCACGCGGCGCGGCCGCGCCGGTTTTGCAGCACAGCGCCGGCGGCATCGATTAGGAGGTTGGCGGCGTCCCCGCCCGGCGCCCCCCGGCGCTGAATCACCAGGATTGCTTGCTCGTAAAGCTGTAAGGCCCGCACGCGGTCTCGCGCGGCCGACTGTGTCCAGGCGGCCCTGCCCCGTGGGCGACCGCGGACGAACTCGTCGTCGACCGTAGCGCCGTAATGCGGTGCGTCGCGGTAGGCGGCGGCGGCGGCCGCGAGCCGCCGCCAATCGTCGCCGCTTGCCTCGACAACGGCTTCGAGGAACCCGTCGAGCTCGCTCTGGCGGTTCAACCGCCCCAGGCAATTCGCGGCGTTGGCGATTGCCCGGGCCCCGTCCGCCCGCAGCAGCTGATTGGCTAGCAGCTCGGCGCGGTAACGCTGGTACGCCTCGGCCCAGTTCCCGTCGGCCAGCAGCTTGTCGGCGGACGTTTCCGGCGGCGCCTCGGCGGCGAGGATTGGCTTTCCAGCCGCCAAGCAGGCCGTGAGCGACGCCGCGAGCCAAACGGGGCGGAAGCAGAAGCGCGAGGTCAACGGGGGAGGAGACATGGTGACAAGCCTGTTGCTGCGGTGTTGCTCAAGTGGCGATCCGTTCGCCTGACGGTCAGCTTACGGCAGTCAGACGCATCCAGGTAGCAGTGGGTTCCCTCGGCGTGCCCCACGCAGGCGCGGCGGCGGCGCGTTGCCATTTCGCCACGCCGGCGTCCCCCTTGTTGCGGGCGTTCGACACAGGCGGACCGCGCGGGGTGACACTGTCAGCGAGTTTCCCCTCGGCATGGTGATTGCTCCCGACGGCCCGCGTTCACAACGATGGGCGCCGCCAGGCGACGCCATTTCGAACCCACCCCGAGAGCCGTTTTCGCATGCTGGCATTGGTTATTTGGATTGTTCTGACGGTGCAAGCGCTGACCGGCAGAGAGCCGGCGAACCACTCGATGCGAGGCGCCACCGATCCCGGCGATGGCCCCCACGCGGCCCAGCCGTCGCCGCCCGACCCTGACGCCACGCTGGTAGAGGCCACGCTATCCGACGGCACGCGTCTGAGAGGGTGGTTGTTCTGTCCTCCGATCCGCGGCGAGGTGATCGGCGAGACGCGGCACGGCGGCAGCCGGCGGTGGCTGCGGATCGAGGGCCAGACGACGACCGTATGGCGACGGCTTCCGGCCAACGCGAAGGTGCGGGTCGTAGCGATTCCAGGCTCCGGCGGCGAGCCTTCAAAACGCCAAGCCGAGGCGCATCTCGGGCCCACCGATGCCGGGGTGGCACACCGGTTGCTGTTCGGTACGCCCGTCGGGTCCAACCAGCCGTAGCCGCCGCGGCCCGCTCCGCTCCACGCTCGGCTCCTCGCCTTCCGGAACGCATCGCCCATGAATCCGCTCAGCCGAGGCATCCGCCCGCAAGACACCGCGTACGATAGCCTGCACCGCGTCGCGGACGTCGCGGTGATCGGCGGCGTCCTCTACGGCGCCCTGCAGGCGACGCCTCTCGGCGCCGAAGCGGGCCACTCGCTGGCAAACGAATGGGTGGCGATCCTCGCCACGGCGATCCTCGTCCTCCATTCGGTTGCCGAGCTGACCGGCTTGTATCGCAGTTGGCAGGGGGCGCGCCTCCGCCGGGAGCTGGGCTGCATCGCCACCACCTGGGCTTACGCCGCCGGCGTGCTGTTTGCCATTGGCATGGTGACCACCTACAACGTCCGCTTCACCTACGCGTCGAAGCTGATCCTGCTGCTCGGCGTCCCCGCGGCGATGGCCGCCACACGCGTGCTGATGCGGGGCGTCCAGTCCGCCCTGCGGACGCGTGGTTTCAACACCCGACGCGTTGCGATCTGCGGCGCCAACGAATTGGGCGTGCAACTCGCCCGCAACCTGCACGCGTCGCCCGGCCTGGGGCTCTCGGTCGCGGGCTTCTTCGACGACCGCCCCGCCGACCGGACCGCGGAAGTGCCCGCCGAACTCGGCCCGCGCATCGGCTCCGTCGAGCGGCTTGTCGAGCAGGCGCGGTCGGGCGACATCGACACCGTCTACATCACCTTTCCGATGCGGGCGGAAGAGCGGATCCGCGAGCTGCTGGCGCGTCTCGCCGACAGCACCGCCAGCGTCTACATCGTGCCAGACTTTTTTGTCTTCGAGCTGATGAACGCCCGTTGGACCAGCATCGACGGCCTGCCAGCGGTGAGCGTTCACGAGAGCCCGCTGTACGGCGTTGACGGCCTGCTGAAGCGGGGCGCCGACCTCGCGATGGCCACCGTGCTGCTCGGCCTGCTTGCTGTGCCGATGGCCGCGATCGCGGTCGCCGTGAAGCTCGCCAGCCGCGGGCCCATCTTTTTCCGCCAGAAGCGGTACGGACTCGACGGTCGCGAGATCCTGGTCTGGAAATTCCGCAGCATGCGGGTTCAAGAAAATGGCTCGGCCGTCACGCAGGCGACCAAGAACGACAGCCGCATCACGCCGCTCGGCGGGTTCCTCCGCCGCACGTCACTCGACGAGTTGCCTCAGCTCTTCAACGTGGTCGAGGGGACGATGAGCCTGGTCGGGCCCCGCCCGCACGCGACCGCCCACAATGAGCAGTACCGGTCGCTGATCGACGGCTACATGCTCCGCCACAAAGTGAAGCCCGGCATCACGGGCCTCGCACAGGTCCGCGGCTTCCGTGGCGAGACCGAGACACTCGATAAGATGGAAGGGCGGGTCCGATTCGACCTCGAGTACATCCGCCAGTGGTCGCTGGGGATGGACCTGCGGATTCTGTTCGCGACCGTCGCGGTCGTGCTGCGGCAAGAGAACGCTTACTGAGGCCCCCCCACGGGCGGGTGTCGGGGCACAAGTGCGGTCAACCCCACCAGCGGCCTCTAGCCGGTGGCACACTTGCCGCCGAGACCGCCGCGAACAAGGACCGCGTCGAACGGACCATGTCGAGCCGGCCACGTCGAACCGGGCTCGTCGACGCCGAGCCGGCGGCGGTCTACACTGCGGCGGTCTCGCTCCAGCCCAAGGCGCAATCATGCCCCGCTGCTTGCCCCCGCTTGCGTTTGCTCTCGTTCTGTCTTTCTCTGCGCTGGCCCACGCCGACTGGCCCCAGTTCCGTGGCCCAACGGGGCAAGGAGTCGTTGCCGCCGGCGACGCGCCGACGCGATGGGATTCCGAGGATTCGGTCATCTGGAAAGCTACCATCCCCGGCAAGGGGTGGTCGTCGCCCGTCGTGTGGGCCGACCAAGTCTGGCTCACCACGGCCATCCAAACCGAGGCGCCGGCCGAGGAGACCTCTCGCCGCACCCAGGGCATCGCAAAGGCGGCGAAGCTCGATATGCAACTCGCTGCCAATCTGTCGCTGCGGGCGGTCTGCGTCGACCGGACGACCGGCGAGCTGCTCAAAGACATCGAGCTCTTCAGCACCGACTCGGCCGACTCGATCCACGCGCTCAACAGCTACGCCTCGCCGACGCCGGTGATCGAAGCGGGCCGGCTCTACTGCCACTTCGGGACCTACGGCAACGCGTGCGTCGATACGGCAACCGGCGAAGTCCTCTGGCGCCGTGTCCTTCCGCTGAAGCACTACGTTGGCCCCGGCAGCTCGCCCGTGGTGCACGGCGACCTGATGATCCTCACCTGCGACGGCGCCGATCAGCAGTACGTCACGGCCCTCGATAAGCGTACCGGCGAGACGGTCTGGAAGACCGACAGGCCGCCAATCCGACAGAAGAACCCCGACTTCCGCAAATCGTACTGCACCCCGATCGTCGTCGAAGACGCCGGCGCCGCGCAGGTGCTGGTGACCGGCGCCCAGTGGTTCGTTGCGTACGACGCCGCGACCGGCGAGGCGCTCTGGCGGGTCGACCACGGGCCGGGGTTCTCGGTAGTCCCCCGGCCGGTTAACGACGGCTCGGCCGTCTACTTCTCGACCGGCTACGCCAGCCAGGAAATGCAGGCCGTCCGGCTCGGCGGCAGTGGCGACGTGACCGACAGCCACGTCCTGTGGCGTAGCCGCCGCCAGACGCCGACGCAGGCCTCGCCGCAGTTGGTCGGCGACCGGCTCTACACGGTCAGTGACAACGGCGTCGGCGCCTGCCTCGACACCAAGACCGGTAAGCCCCTCTGGCAAGCGCGGCTCGGCGGAACCTACTCCGCGTCGCCGTTGTTGTCGGGCGAACTCGTCTACTTCTTCAGCCGTGAGGGGAAAACGACGGTCGTTCGTAATGCGGCTTCGGGGCCGCAGATTGAACGGACCAATGAAATCGGCGAGGCGATCATGGCGACGCCCGCCGTGGTCGGAGGCGTAATGTACCTCCGCGCAGCCGGCTCGCTGTACGCGATCGCCAACGGCCGAACTTGAGGCCGGGCATTGGTTGGGCGCGACAAGGCGCCGACAGCCAACCCGGCACGGTTACTTCTTGCTGAACAGGGCAGGGTTCGACGGGTCGAAATCGGCGGCCGTCAGCGCCGGGTTCAGCTTGAGGTTGGTGTAGGTATACTCCTCCTCAAGCAGCGGCTGGCCGCCCTGACGTTTGGGCCACGTCCATGCGGAGTACTTGGTCGGCACGCGGTAGCCATGGTCGATGTAGATGCGGGCGATGTTGTAGCGGAAGTTCCGCCGCGGCGTCGGGTGGACCGTCTCGATCATCGTCGTCGGCCGGCCGTCGACCTTGTACTGCGTGCTGTAGCTGACGGTGCACTCGCCGTACTTGACGTCCTGCTCGGCGACCTTCACCAGCTCGGCCGTAAGATTGTACAGGCCGGTCATCGTGATCGGGTACCGCTGACCGTTCATTGCCATGGCGCCGTTGACGTCCAACTCCATCTTGCCCATCCGCCACTTCCAGCCGTCGCCGCGGGCGGTCAGCTTCGTCTTGTTCAGGCCCGAGTTGTAAAGCACCTCACGCCCCGGGAACGGGTTGACGAACTTCATGTGGACCGCGAATGGCTTCTGCTGCACGCGGATATTCATCGCTTGTGGGCCGACAACCTGCCCGTCAATCAGCTCGGTCTTGGTCAGCGTGCCGCTGTAACATCGCAGCCCCGCGTTCATCTCGGCGAGCCCTTGCTTCGCGAGACGGAGGCAAGGCATCAGCGGGTGTTCGCCGGGCCGTTGGCGCAGGTCGAACGGCGAGCCCTCGAGCCCCGGCGGTTGCGCGGCGACCGGCTGCGCCGTCGCGGCGGGGGTGACCGCCGTGTCGACCTTCGGCGGCGTGGATTCCGCAACGCGGTACACCGGCCGCGTCACGCCGGGCGCAACGGGCTGGGCGGAAGCCCCCGAGGCGCCCCAGTTGAGCACAAGGCCGAGCGCCGCTGTGGCCAGGGTAGCGGTCAGCTGGAGGGAATGAGTCATCGGCGTGGGCACGCGGGACATGAGCAGCAGTCTCCGTACGGCGTGGGGGCGGGGCGGAGCGCTACCGGCGTTGCCGGGGGACTCCTACAATCGCGACCGGAGCCGATCCGTGGCCCGGCGTCGCTCGTGCGCAGGGCTGCCGTGGCCCGCACTGCCCAGAATCCTAGCCAATCCGGCGGCTCGAGCGAAGAGAGAATCGCCCGGCGGCAGGCTAATGGCCGCGGCAGACGCCACCGAAGCCTCATGTTCCTCACGCGATTGCCGAGCTAGCATGCTGCGAGTCGAGTCGATTGTTTCGGTCCCTTTTCAGGAGAACACCTTCGTGTTCTGGATCGAAGGGAAGCCCGAGTGCTTCATCGTCGACCCCGGGATGCAGCCGAAAAAGATTGTCGAACTGGTGGAAGCCCACGGTTTAACGCCGGAAGCGGTGCTGCTGACCCACGGGCACAGCGACCACATCTTCGGAAACCAGGCGATGAAGGACCGTTGGCCCGACGTGCCGCTGGTAATCGGCCACGGCGACGCCTACAAGTTGACCGATCCTGAGGCAAATCTGTCGGCTGGCTTCGGCTTCCCTCTGATCACCCCAACCGCCGACCGGACGGTCGCCGAGGGCGCTGAGCAAGTGCTGGCAGGGGTGCCGATCCGCGTCCTCGAGACGCCGGGGCACTCGGCGGGACACGTGGCATTCGTCGCCGAGCACGGAGGGCAAACGCACGTCATCAGCGGCGACGTGCTGTTCCGCGGCGGCGTCGGCCGCACCGACTTCTTCGACGGCGACACCGAGCAACTGCTGGAATCAATCCGGGAGAAGCTCTTCCCACTGCCGGACGACGCGGTCGTTTATCCGGGCCACGGCCCGACGACGACAATCGGATTCGAGCGGGAGCACAACCCGTTTGCCGGCGCGGCGGCTGGCCGGCTCTGATCGCCGGTTCGTGCGCCATCGCTGCCCTCGGGGGCCGTTTAGTCGACCGTCGGGTTGACTAGCGTTGGCGAGTGGTGCGAGTCACCCGGCCCTGACTCATCGTCTTCGACTCCCGTGTCGCTGGCGGAGTCGTTTGCCTTAGGGCCGGCGCTTGGGGCCCGCAGCGGCAGCTCGAGCTTGAACCGGCTGCCCCGGCCCGGTTCGCTTTCGACCAGCACGGCGCCGCCGTGCTCTTGGAGGATCTTCTGAGTGACCGGCAAGCCGAGCCCGGTCCCCCGTCCCCCTTTGTTCGACACGAAGACCGTGAAGATCCGTTCGAGGTCTTCTTTCGCGATGCCCTCGCCGGTGTCTTCGACGACGACGGCCGCACGCTTGTGTTCGGCGTCGAACGTGGTGCGGACGGTCACGACGGCGTCGCGGTCTTCGGCGGCGGCTTCGTCCTCGGCTCCCTCGACTTGCCGACGGCTGAGCATCGCCTCGCAAGCGTCGATTGCGTTCGACACGACGTTCAGGATCGCCCGGTGGAGGGCTTCGGGGTCGAACAGCATCGTCGGCAAGGCTTCGGTCGGCTCCCAGCGGAGCGCGACCCCGGCGTCACTCGCCCGGGTTTGGAGCATCTCGATCACGTCGGCGGCGACCTCGTTCAGCTCCGCCTCGGTCGGCTCCGGCTCGCGTTCTTTGCTGTAGGTGAGCATGTCCATGACCAGCCCCGAGATCCGCTGCTGGTTTTTCTCGACGATGCTCCAGCCCTTGCGCATGGTGTCGACCGCTTTGCTGGCAGCCGCCGCGTCGAGTCCCGGCGTCGCCTCGTCGGCGCCGCTGCCCGGCTCTTCGCTGCCCGGCTCTTCGGGCCGGCTTGCGTCGATCGCCTTGGCGTGGTCTTGCATGCCGAGCTCGATGAGGTAGCTCCCGCCGCGCACGCCCTGCAGGATATTCTTGATGTGGTGCGAGAGCGTCGCGATCGTTTGCCCAACCGCCGCGAGCCGCTCCGCCTGAACGGTTGCTTGGTAGTACGTCGTGTCCTCGACGGCGAGCGCCGCCTGGTGGGCGATGGCCACCATCAGCTTCAGGTGCTCCTGCCCAAACTTGTTAGCGGCGCCCTGTTTGAGCAGCTCTTTGGCGGTGATCGAGGTGTCGATGTAGATCACGCCAACCAGGTCGTAACGGCCCTGCATCGGGACGCAGATTGCTTCGCGGACCCCCAACCGCACGATGCTGTGCGCCGGGTTCCAGCGGTCGTCGTCGCGGGCGTTGCTGGTCAGGACGCCCTCCCGGCGATTGACCACGTAGTCCAGGATGGTCTGGCTGATGGCGATCCGGTCGGCGTCGTCGGCCGGGTCGTCGCTCGCCCCGCGGGCGCCACGACGCTGCCGACGGACACGCGGCTCGAGCGCGCCCGTCTGCTCGTTCTTGAGCATGATGCAGCCGCGGTCGGCGTCGACCCACTCGAAGATCATGTCCATGATCCGCGACAACAGCTGATCGATGTCGAGCGTATGGCTGACGGCTAGCGCCGTGCGGTACATGATCTGGAGGTTGCTGCGTGCCCGCGCCAGCCAAGGGCTTTGAGTCTGGTCTGCGGGCGTCGCGAGCAGCTCACTCCCCTCGGCTTGGCTGATCGCGTGGACGATGCGAGAGCCGTCGTCCTCGCCCCGGCCGGCGATGATGTCGACGCGGCTGTCGACCCGCTCCGCGTCGCCCATCTCGCCGGTGAACAGCAGCAGCGTGCGCCCCATCTGAACCTGGTCGCCCGTCCGCAACTCGTGCGCTTTGATTGGCTTGCCGTTGACGTACGTCCCGTTTGAGCTGTTGAGGTCGCGCAGCAGGAAACCGTCGCCGGTCCGCTCGACCTCGGCGTGGTGGCGGGAGACCTCCGTGTCGTGCAACTGCACGCCATTGGCGCCGACGCGGCCGATTGCGGCGAGGTCGTCTTCGAGGTCGAAGCGTGTCCCCTGGTCGCGGCCTTGGATGACGAAGAGCGAGGGCACCAGAGCGGGTCTCCGTGGGAGCGGACGCGGCCTCGGCACGCGGGGCACCCCACGGAGCTGCCGGGTCGCGTCGCCGAAGCGGGAGGCTTGGCCCAGCCGGCTCCTGAACGGGCCGGTCAGGCCGCACCGCGGGCCGCCAGATGGCCCTCGATTCTACGGATGAGCGGGCCGTAGTGGTAGGGTTTCGCGACGACCGAGTGGGCCTTCGCGGCGCCGGTTTCGCCAGTTAGAGCGCCGAGGAAAACGATTGGGGTATTCGTGCGGTCGGCGGTCGCTTCGAGCGAGCGTGTTGGCCCCTGATCGTGCGAGTCGTCGCTGTCCGCGTCGACCAGGAATAGGTCCGGCGTCGCGTCCGCAGCGAGCTGGACCGCCTGCTGAGGGCGGTTCGCCTCGACGGCGACCGCGCCCGCCCGCTCGATCAGCAGGCGTAGCACCTCTCGGGTTTCGGGCGAGCGATCAACGATCAGCACACGGGAACGAAGCATCGACCGGGTTTCTCCTTAGCCCTATTGCGGGGCGGAGGAATTTACAGGAAGGCGCGTTGGGAAGGCCGCTGGCAATCACGCGGCTTGCCGGGGGCTCGGCGGACGCGTGCCCGCCGGGTTGGGGGCGACTGCTTGAGGTTGGCCGGCAGGAGCGGCCCACACAAGCGCCCAGCGGACGAGGACCGTAGCGGGCCGGGGGGCGGGTGTCAAAACCGTTTCGCGAAACACCCCGGCGCCCGCTCGCCGCGGCGCTACACGGCAGCAACAATAGGCCGGCGAACTGCCCGGCCCATCGCGGCGCGACGCCCCGTTGGTCTAGCACGACACCCTCCAACTCCCCCGAGAATTGCCATGCCTTTCCACGGACTGCGCCCCGCCGTTTGGGTGTCGTGCCTCGCCCCCTGCCTCACGGCGCCACCCGTTTGCGCCGAAGAAGCCGCGAGCGTCGAAGCCCGACTCGGGCGAACGATTCGGTTCCTCGCGTCGGACGAGCTCGGCGGCCGGGGACTGGGGACGCCCGGCATCGATCGGGCGGCGGAGTATTTGCATCGCGAGTTCGAGGCGCGCGGGCTGCAGACTAACACGATCGACGGCGGGCCCTTTCAGCGCTTCGAGGTGACGCTCAAGAGCGAACTGGCCGACGGCGCGACCGCCGCATTGGTAGACGCTGACGGGCGCCAGAGGCCGCTGCGGCTGGGACGAGAGTTCAACCCGCTTGCGGTAGGCGGCGGCGGAGACTTCGACCTGCCGATGGCGTTTGTCGGTTACGGCATCACCGCCCCTGAAGCCGGGTACGACGACTACGCCGGGATCGACGTCACTGGCAAGGCGGTCGTGATCCTCCGCCACGAGCCGCAACAGGCCAACCCGCACAGCCCGTTCAACGGGGCCGATAACTCCGAACACGCGCCCTTTAGCAAGAAGCTCAGCAACGCCGTGCAGCACGGCGCCGCGGCGGTGATGTTCGTGACCGACCGCTACGAAATCGAGAAACGCCTCGCCCAACTCAGGAAGCGACTCGATGCGGCTGAGGGCGAACTCGCCAAGCTGTCGGCCGAATCGCCGACCGCCGCCGAGCCAGGTGACGGGGAATCGAACGGCGACGCCACGAGCGGCGGGAGCCAACCGGCCAAGTCGGACGTTAAACCGGCCGCCGACCGCCCCCGGGGCAATGCGGCTCGGCGTGCAAACACCTTGCGGGCGATAGTCAGCGTTTTCCGCAAGCGGATTGATCGGTCGAGCGACCCGCTGCTCGGCTTCACACGAGCCGGCGACGGGTCGGGCCGCGACCTGCCGGTGCTGGCGCTCACGCGGGCGCCCCTCGACGAGGTGCTAGAATCGTTGGGCAAGCCCTCGCTGGACACGCTTGAAGCGGAGATCGACGACGGCCCGTCCCCTCAGAGCTTCGACTTGCCTGGCGTCCGGCTCGTCGGCTCGGTCGAGATCGATCGGCAAGCGGCGCCGGCGGCGAACGTCGTCGGCGTGCTGCCCGGCGAGGGGCCGCTCGCGGACGAGGCGATCGTCATCGGCGCCCATTACGACCACCTCGGCCGCGGCGGGCTGGGCTCCACCAAGCCCGGCAGCCGCGAGGTGCACAACGGCGCCGACGACAACGCGTCGGGCGTCGCGGCTCTGCTGGAAACCGTCCGCGTACTCTCCACACGCCAAGAGCCCTTGCCGCGGACGGTGGTCTTCGTCGCCTTCACGGGTGAGGAACGGGGATTGCTCGGCAGCGCGGAATACGTCCGCAATCCTGTCGTTCCGCTGGAGAAGACGGTCGCGATGCTGAACTTTGACATGGTCGGTCGGCTCGCGGAGAACAAGCTGATCGTCAACGGGACGGGCACCGCCGAGGAGTTCGACGCGTGGATCGACGAGTTGAACGAGAAGCACGCGTTCAGCCTGACCAAGAGCCCGGAGGGCTTCGGCCCAAGCGACCACTCGAGCTTCTACGCTAGGCAACTGCCGGTGCTGCACTTCTTTACGGGGCTGCACCCCGAGTACCACAAGCCGGAGGACGATTTCGGGCTGCTCAACGTGCCGGGGATCCGCCGCGTGACGGCGATGGTAGGCGAGATGGCCGTCAAGATCGCCGAGGCGCCGGCAAGGGTGGCGTACGTCGCGGTCGAGCAGCCGCGGATCGCCATGGGGCCGGGCGACCCAAGGCCCTACTTCGGCAGCATCCCCGACTTATCGGGCGGGACGGGCGCGGCGGGCGGGTACGCCATCTCCGGCGTAGCGCCCCGCAGTCCCGCCGCCGAAGCGGGGCTCAAGGGGGGCGACAAGATCACCCGCCTGGGCGAATACACAATCGGCAACCTCGATGACTTTGACGGCGCCCTCCGCAAGTTCTCGGCCGGCGATAAGGTGAAGGTGGTCGTTCGGCGTGGCGGTCAGGCAGTCGAAATCGAGGTAATCTTGGACCCGCCGAGGTAACGCCGGCCGCTTGGATTCAAGGCTTCCGCTGCTGAAAATCCACCGGAGACCGCCGCGGCGAATACTGGCCTTTACGCGCCACGGGCGCCTCGGCAGAATACCGCCCGCCTCGCAGTCCGGGGGCGGCCACAATCCCGCGTGCCGGCCGCCACGAATCCCTGGCAGACAACGTCCCGGTCATGGATGACCCTACTCAGCAAGGAGTGCTGACGTGAAGACTCTGATCGCCGCCGCCACGGTGGCCCTCGCGTTCTCGTTCGCCGCCGACGCCACGGCCCAGTCACCTGCCGGCGCCAACGCCAAGAAGTACGGCATCGCCGTTGTCGACATCAGCTACATCTTCAAGAACCACGCCGGCTTCCTCGCCAAGATGGAAGGCATGAAGGGCGAGGTGCAGGGCATCGAGAAACAGCTCGAGGCCGAGCGGCAAAAGATCGTCGGCATGGAGGAGCAGAAGACTCGCTTCAAGCCGGGCACCCCCGAGTTCTCGCAGCTCGACGATAAGATCGCGACCTCCAAGGCGTCGTTCCAGCTCAACATGCAACGCATGCGGAAAGGCTTCCTCGAAAAAGAGGCAAAGGTCTACTACGAGACCTACCAGGAGGTCAACCAGATGATTGAGAACTACGCCAAGTACCAGGGCCTCGGATTGGTGCTGCGGTTCAACGGCGAGCCGGCCGACCCCGCCCAGCGTGAGGCGGTGCTCCGCGACATCAACAAGCCGGTGCAGTATCAGAACTCGATCGACATCACGCCTGACGTATTGGCGCTGCTGAACCGCAACAACGCCAACGCCACACGCCCGGGGGCGCCGCGTCCGCAGTGACGCGGGCTACCGGTTCCGGCGAGTTCGTTCTGCTTCTTCCCCGTCCGCCACGGACGCCACCCCGCTTGGGAGCCCTGCTGCGATGCCGCCTACGCGCTCGCAAAACCCGGACCGACCGCAGCGAACGCTGGCCCGCCCCGCGATCGTCGCCGGGCACGGTTACTGGTCGAGCGAGCGGGTCGTAGTCGAGTTCCGGCCCGCAGCCGTCGGCGCCGGGATCGCTTTTGTCCGGGACGACCTGGACGGGGCACCAAGAATCCCCGCGGCGGTTGCGCACCAGCGGCCCGCCGACCGACGAACGATCCTGGCGTCCGGAAACGGCGGGCAATCCACGGCCGAGGTCGAGATGGTCGAGCACGTGCTCGCCGCGCTCTACGGCCTGGGCGTCGACAACTGCGAGGTCGGCGTGTCGGCGGCGGAGATGCCCGGGTGCGACGGTTCGTCGCTGGCGTTCGTCGAAGCGATCGCCGACGCCGGCTTGGTCGAGCAGCACAAATCGATCGAGCCGCTCGTCGTCACGACGCCCGTGCGTTGTCAGCGGGGCGACGCCTGGATCGAGGCCCGCCCCCCGATCGGCGACGGTTTGTCGATCGAGTACAACCTCGACTTCGGGCCCGACTCGCCAATCCCCGCGCAGTGGTCGGTCACGTCGATCGACCAGGTGGCGTTTGCGACCGAATTGGCGCCGGCCAGGACGTTCGTTCTCAAGGCGGAAGCCGACGCGATCCGGGCCCAAGGAATCGCCGAGCACGTCACGGCCAACGACCTGTTGATCTTCGGGCCCGACGGCCCGATCGACAACGCCCTGCGGTACCCCGACGAGTGCGCCCGGCACAAGGCGCTCGACGTCGTGGGCGACTTCGCGCTGGCGGGTCGGCCGATCGCCGGGCACATCGTCGCCTGCCGCAGCGGGCACCGACTCAACGCCGAACTCGTCCGCGAGCTGCTGGCCACCAACGCCGACCACGCCGGCGAAGACGCACCCGGCCAGTCCACCCCACCGCAAGCCGACCCCCAACAGGAGCGGCGGCGGTCCGCTTGAACCGCTTCGCCAGCCGATTGAGAAGGAACTCAGGATGGCATCCAGCACCGCGAGCAACGCCTGGGTCGACCCCCGGGCACAAATCGACAGCGACGTCGAGATCGGCCCGTTCTGCATCGTTGGCCCGGACGTCACGATCAAGAGCGGCACCCGGCTCCTTAACAGCGTGACGCTGATGGGCCCCGTGTCGATCGGCCGAGACAACGTGATCTACCCGAACTGCGTCATCGGTGGCGAGCCCCAGGACGTCAGCTACACCGGATCGCAGACACGCGTCGAGATCGGCGACGGCAACCTCATCCGCGAGGGCGTGACGATCAACCGCGCCACGGAGAAGGAAGACGGCGTCACGCGGATTGGCAGCCACAACTTCTTGATGGCCAACTCCCACGTCGCGCACGACTGCAAGCTGGGCGACCACATCATCATCGCCAACGGCACGCTGCTGGGAGGCCACGTCCACGTTCACAACTACGCGTCGCTGTCGGGCGGCGTTGCGGTGCACCACTACACAACGATCGGCAGCTACAGCTTCGTCGGCGGGCTCAGCCGGGTGCTGCATGACGTGCCGCCGTTCATGCTCTGCGAGGGCGCCCCCGCCAGGCCGCGGTGCATTAACATCGTCGCGCTCAAGCGGAACAGCTTTACGCCCGCGACGATCGACGCCCTCGCCGAGGCCCACCGCCTGCTCTATCGCGCAAAGGTTGGGCTCGACCCCGCCCGCGAGGTGCTCCGCGGCAACGACCGCATCGGCCCGGAAGTCAACTCGCTCCTCTCGTTCGTCGAGGGCCAGCAGGGCGGCCGCCACGGCCGCGGACGCGAACTCAGGAGGGCAGCATGAAGCCCGTACGCCTCGCCGTGATCGGCGCCGGCCACCTCGGCCGCTTCCACGCCCGGCTCGCCAGCGCCAGCGACCAGTTCCAGCTAGTCGCCGTGTGCGACCCTTCGGAACACGCCCGCGAAGCCCTGGCAGAAGAGGCCGGCTGCCGTGCCGTGCCCGACTACCGCCAAGTGCTCGAAGAGGTCGACGCCGCGGTAATCGCGACGCCGACCGTGACGCACCACGCGATCGGCTGCGAAGTGCTCGGCGCGGGGCTGCACTGCTTGATGGAGAAGCCGCTAGCCACGACGACGGCCGAGTCGGATGACCTCGTCCGGGCCGCCGAGACGCGTGGAGCGGTGCTGCAAGTGGGCCACGTCGAGCGGTTCAACCCGGCGCTCGAACTCGCAGGGCCGATGCTCCGCGACCCGAAGTACATCACCGCCACACGGACCAGCGGGTACACGTTTCGATCGACCGACATCGGCGCCGTGCTCGACATCATGATCCATGACATTGACCTCGTGCTCGGCATAGCGAGGTCGCAGATCGCCGGCGTGTCGGCGATGGGCTTCTCGGTGCTCGGGGATCACGAGGACATGGCGACCGCGCAGATCACGTTTGAAAGCGGCTGCGTCGCCCAGCTCACCGCCTCTCGGGTCAGCTACGATCTTCAGCGGACGATGCAGGTCTTCTCGTCACGTGGCTTCGCGGCGATCGACTTCGCGGACCGCACGGCGACCGTCGTCGAGCCGCGGGAAAAGGTTCTGCGAAGAGATTTCCGCGTGGCGGCCTTGTCTGACGACGAGCGGGCAACGCTCCGCGCAGGGTTGTTCGACGAGCTGCTGGTGAAGTCGGAGTCCGAGGCGCCGCCGGTCAACGCGATCGAACTGGAGCAAGCCGAATTCGCCGCCGCGATCAAGGGAGGGTTAACCCCGCGTGTTACGGGCGCCGTCGGCCGCGAAGCGGTGGCGGTTGCCGAGAGGGTGCTCGCGGCGATCGAGGAGCACGCCTGGGACGGAGACACGTTGGGCCGCTGCGGGCCGTTCGCAACCCCGGCGCTGCCTATTCCAGCAGCTAGTGGCCTCCGCCGAGCCGGCTAGTAACCACTACGATTGGCGGCCGGATGGGCGGCCGCGTGGCATGTTCGAAGCCTAGCCCAACAACGCCTCGGCGTAGGCGGTTAGGTCGGCGAGGGTCTTGCAGACTCTTACTTTCTGGAGCGTCGTCTTATCGAGCTGCGCGACGGCTTGCCCGCCAACAACCAGGCCGGTTTCCTCGGGGAGAGACGCGCGGAAGTCTTGAAGATTCTTCTGCAAGTCCGCCGAGCTGGTGTCGCTTCCGACGCTGCTAGTGAGGCTGAGCCAGAGCAAGCGGGGGAGGTCCGACTTGGCCGCCGCGACGAGCGTGGAGTACGGAAGATCACTGCCAAGTGACCGCGCGTTCCAGCCCGCCTCGCGGAGCGTCAACTCGACCATCTTGGTCGCCAGCTGGTAGTTGTCGCCTGACGGCGCCCCGCCCAAGGCGATCGGCGCCGAGGGGGCCGGCGTCGGCATGATGTTCCGCAGTTCGTGGATCAAATGCCCGACGATCTCGCAGGCACGGCGCTCTTGGAAGACTTCGAGCGATCCGCACGTCCAGAGGTCGCCAATCTCACGCATCGCAGGGGCAACGAGCTCCTCGCAGAGCGATGCCGCCGGTTCACCGGACAGGTAGCGGTCAAGCACGAGGCGGCGGCAATCCGCCTCGCGGCCTTGAATCAAACTCTCACGAAGCTGGTTGGTCGCATCGGGGCCGGCGGTGCTTCCTGCACCAATTTCTGCCGGCAAACCAATCGCGTCGGGGTGCGCAAGGGGGCGATTGGTTTCACGCAAAAAATGGACAACATCGCCAACTGCCAGCCGGCGGTGGCCGCCGGGGGTCTTCGAACTGCGAATGAGCCCTTGATCGCACCACCTTTTCAGAGAGGATTCGCTCACCCCAATTGAGTACGCAACTCGTTTTGGGCTAAGAAGTTCCATCATCGTCGTCGAGTGCTGAAGATCGGCTCTTCGTAATCAAATGTGCAGCTTGGCTGCATCTAGCAGGACTTTACCCAGTCAGTGGTTAATGAGAAGCGATCTTGCGGACTTCTGCGTCCACAAAGGCTTCTCCGCCGAACGTACTATTGACCGATATGAACGTTTTGGACGTTTTTGGATTGCCGGGGCCGGCGGCGGCCGATAAGATTTAGGTGAACGTTTTGAACGTTTTTTAGGTATCGATGTAGGACACGGTTGCTCAATCGGTGTGACCGGCCGTTTAGGCTCTGCTGGCGATTTTGAAAGGATAAGGGGGGTGACGATGATTACCGCAAAGCAAACTCGTCGGGAGACAGGCGCTGCACGTGGGCAAGCCAAGGCCCAAACTCCGGCAACGGTCAAAGGGCCAACGACGCGGAAAGCGGCCCAAGGAGCAGCGGACTCGCGCATTGATGCACTCGCCCGCACCGAGGTGGCCTTCATCCCGAACCCCAGGTTCGCCAAACTCGACACCGCCGACATCGAATCGGCGTTGGTGGCCGAGGTAATCGTTGCGGACGAGATACCGCTACCGGCGTTCACTGCAGGGCTGCCGGCGCACCTCGCCCGTATGTGCGCGACCCCTTTGTTGGCGGCGGATGACGAGCGTGAGCTGTTTCGTTGGATGAATTACTTTAAATTCCGGGCCAACGCGCTGCGGTCGCGGCTGAGCCGCCGCCCCGAACTGGCCGGCGAGGTGCAAGAGTGCTTGGAGCGTGGCGAACGGCTCCGTAACTACATCATTCAGGCGAACACACGACTGGTCCTCTCGATTGCCCGCAAGTTCGCGGACGCGCGTAACAGCTTCGACGACCTTTTGAGCCAGGGCATCGCGTCGTTAATGCACGCGGTTGAAAAGTTCGACTTTGACCGCGGCTACCGCTTCAGCACGTACGCAACGTGCGCCGTCAGGCGTGACCTCTACCGGTTGGTGATGGGACGCAAGAAGGACCTCCAGCGATTCGCTACGGGTACCGGCGAGCACCTGGAAGGCTGCTCCGATGAACGTGCCCCGCTGGACCCGAATGCCGAGGCCGACTGGAAGCGGCTCAGCTCAGGCGTCGGTGAAATCTTGGAGCATCTCGACGACCGCGAGAAATTCATCGTGAAGAGGCGGTACGGCTTGGAGGGCTCAGGCAAGAAGGTTTCGTACAGCATCCTGGGACGAGAGCTCGGCATCTCGAAGGAGCGGGTTCGCCAGCTGGCCAACCGCGCGATGGACAAGCTTAAGGACGCCGCGGCGGAACGCCGCATGGAAGCACTGCTCGCCTGAGCGGGTGCCCGGTCACACGACTGGTCTTTATCATCGGCCGTCGTCAAGCCACGCTAGCGCCCGGTTTCTTTCGAGACTAGGGCAGCGCTTTTGGAGCTCGGAGGCGCTCCATACCAGTCGCGGCGCCTAAGCTAGATCGCGGTCTTCGAAGAGGATCAACGCGAGCAGCAACGCAAAGGTGCAGTAGGCAAGGCAGTACAGACCAGCCCACGCGAGGTAGGTAAATGGCACCGCCTGCCCCGCCGCGACAGCGGCTTGGATGTTGAAGTGGTCGAGTTCCGGCAAGATCACTGCGAAGAGCTTGGCGAAGAACTGCACGAAAGGCAGTTCGCCGACGCTGGACTGTGCTATCAGCGGCGTCAGGTGACCGAGCACGTAGATCGAGCCACAGATAATCAGGTTCGGCAGCATCGGCAGCCGGGTCGATATCGCGACGCTAACCGCCGCCAGGGCGGTGGTTTCGAAGAACGCGAGCACCAGCCCGGGGGTGATTTGCACCATCTCGCCGTAGCACTCCTGCCAGGCGGGCGTTGGGTTGGAGGTCTCGCGGGCGTCGTACACAACCTTGTAAGAAACGGTGGTCAGCAGCAGGGCGCCGAGCACCACGAAAATCACGGCGACCGCGGAGACGATGCCCAAGAACTTACCGAAAACGAACTGGCGGCGGCTGATCGGCTTCGATAACAGCGTGAGTGCGGTCTTGCCGTCAATTTCATCCGCTACGGAGACGCTAGCTGTCCAGACCGCGAAGCTGATGGCCAGGATCATAATCGTCTCGAGGCCCGACTGCTTGAGGATCTTCACGTCCTCGCCGAATGTGTTGTACGGCAGTATGATGTAGACCAGCAGCAGGACCGCGCCGACCCCGAGGAAGAGCAAAAACAACGGCTGCGAGCTTGCCTCTTTCGCTGTCGCCAGAGCGATGTTCGACACGCCCGGCAAAAAGAAGTGAAGCAGCACGTAGAATAGGAACAGCCCGACGACGCTACCGGCCACGATGGGCAAGTCGTGGACCTCGGGCACGCGGACCTCCGTGTCGAAGGCCATCGTGACGTTTGCCGGCGCGTCGCCTTCGTTCGTCAGATAGACGGCTTCGACTTCACCGGCGAAGCGGCGAGGACTCTTGCTCGAAAGGCTCCAGGCATAGGCCTCGTCGCCCCCCTGAACAATGGCAACCGGCGCCGAGTAGGTCAGGTCCGGCTCGCTCGAAACGATGACGTCCTGGTCGCTCGAAAAGTCGTACCGCCGGAGTTCATCGGAACGGAAGCTAATCGGGACCTCGTAGTTTTCCGTCCTCGGGTCGAGCGTCACGCTGATCGCCTGGTCGCTTACCGCGCCCAGCCGCCGGATCGACTCGACGATGCGGTCCTTCAATACCGCCGGCGTGGCGACCACGAGAATCGTCACGTACGCGATCACCACGTAGCTGATGGGCGCCAGCACGCTCTCGCGGACAAGCCGCAGGACCGAGGATGCCGTGGCGCGGTTGACGAACCACAGCACAAGCCAGAGCAGAACCACGACCGCCGCGCCAATGGCGACGCCCAGGGCTAGCAGCCAGACCGGGGTCAGCCAGAGCGAGATCTTGGCGAGGGGTAATAACGCTGGCATGCGGATACGGACCGACGGAAGAACGGCGGCGGCCTACGTGCAGATCTGGAAGTCGAAAAAGGGGCGGCTACGGGGCCCTGGAGTGAGGTCGTCGGCGTGCTCGGCGGTGACGTTGTCAGCAAAGCTGGCACGGATCTCGGCGCGCAACGCGGCAACCGAGGCGTGGCCGCCGCTAGCGACGAGCTCGACTGTTCCGTTCGGCAGGTTCTTGACGTAGCCGCGGACGTTGTGCGTGCGAGCCATCTGGGCCACGGCACGCCGGAACCCAACACCCTGCACTCGCCCGGCGTAGCACATGCGTCGGGCTACGCTGGGGGCGACCACGATGGAGCACCTATGAGAACCACTGACCCTGGCCCGGCAGCAGGCTTGGAGCCGGCATACCACTCGCGTAGCCTAATCGTAATCGCCCGTTTGGAGGCCGGCTAGTGTTGACGCTGCGAGGCTCGCCTTCTAGCCTCCCGCCGCCCATGACACGCCATCGCATCGCACCCGCCGGTCGCCGAAAAGTCGCCTGTAGACTGGCGTGGCGGACGATGGCGCTGGTCGCCGGCTTTGGTTTTGGGGAGTTCTGCGTGTCGGCCGTTCTCGCCAGCGACGCCAAGGCCGACCAAGGGACCGACAACGGCGTTGACCAGCGGGGCGCCGCGGTGCTGTTGAAAAACGGCGAGGTCCTGTTCGGCGGGGTAACCGTCGAGGGCGGCCGGTACCGCATTGCTTCGACGGGCAGCGAAATCTGGATCCCACACGAGCAAGTTCAGAAGATCGCCCGGTCGCTCCTTGAACTCTACGACTGGCGACGCGGCCAGATCAGGCCGCCGACGGCCGGCGGACACCTGCGGCTTGCCGATTGGTGCATCAACCAAGAGCTCTGGCCGCAAGCGGCTCGCGAGATGCTTTCCGCGCGCGAACTGGCGCCGCAGGACCCACGCCTCGCCCCCGTCGAGCAACGGCTTGCTGAAGCTTGGCAGCGGGCACAGCCGCCGGACGTGCGTCGCGGCGGCGCCGCCGATCCGCTTGACGGCAACTTGCTGGACGCCGCCCGGACGGCCAGCCAACTGCGGTTGATAGAGGCCCTGCCGGCCGGCGCCCTTGAGCACTTCACACGCCGCGTCCAGCCGATTCTTGTTAACAACTGCACGGCGGGTGGTTGCCACCAGCCGGGCGGCGACGAAGCCTTCCAGCTCAACCGCGACTGGGTGCGTGGGATTGGCGGCCGCCGATCAACCTTCGCAAATCTCGCGGCTGTCTTGGCGGAGGTCGACCGGCAAAACCCTTCGGCGAGCCCGTTGCTGCGTGCCGCGGCAGAGCCTCACGCGGGCAAAGGCGATGCGATGTTCACCGGGCGGCGGGCTCAGCTGCATCGCGCGCTGTCCCAATGGGTCGCGGGCCTGAATCGTCCCTCCGCGCCGCGACGCCAGCGGTTGACGTCCGCACCGCCGCCCACGTACGCAGGCCTGATCGGTGGTGGCTTCCAGCCAAAGCCGGGCGTTGGCCGTGACTATCGCTTTCCCAGCGCGGGAAGGGCGGCGGCATCCGATGGCGACATCGCGGCGCCGGAGGCGGCAGTCTCGACGCCGGGAACGCCCCGGGTCGGTCCGAATGACGGCGAGGTCCGGCCGGCCTCGTTTGTCGAGACGTACGAGCCGTTGCGGCACGGCGGCGTGAAGCGGGGGGCCCAGCTCAAGCCAGTCGCGCCGAAGGACGAGTTCGATCCCGACGTCTTCAACCGGCAGTTCCGGGCGAGGTCCGCGGATTCGTCTACCAAACCCACGTCAGAAGAGTGACGCCCCCTCAGCTGCGGACCGCGTCGGCGGAAGGTCGCTCAGCGCGTTCCTGAGCCCGCCGCGTCGCTCATCACGGGTTCGCCAACCACGGGCGCGGGGGCGGAGGCCATTGGGTAAGCTTGGCCGATCGCCGATCCGCTGCGGGCGCCGCAGTCCTCGCATCCAAAGTCTCCAGCCGGGCAGCTTGCAACGGGCGAGCTGTAGTCGTAGCAGGTGTTGCACGCCCGGCACCCCGACTGGGCAACCGCCGCAACAGCGAGCAGGCCAACCACCAGAGTGTGCCGCGCGGCAGAGTTGTCGAGGATCGCTAGCATGGCCGACCCGCCTTCCGTGCAGTTCGTGGGTGAATGATCACCGGGGAGCGGCCGTCGCGACAGCGCGGCCCGCTCTGCAGGGATCGACCTTCGCGGACGTGAGCTTTAGAGGGATTGGGGTGAATATCCGGCTTAGAGTCGCCGGTAGGAGTGGCGCCGGACTAGGCGCCTCGGAAGGCCAAGGCCTGGGCAATCCGCGGGTCCGCCAACGTATGGGCGACAAATGCCACTCCCGTGAAGTCGTGTCCCGCCGTGTGGGCGTTGGGCGTGGCGATGGTGTAGGCGCCCGCGGCCACGCCGGCCTGGCTGCCTACCGCGCTGTCTTCAATGACCAACATCTCCGCGGCGTCGACGCCGTGCTTCGCAGCGGCCTGGAGATAGGGCTCCGGGTGCGGCTTGCCTTGCCGGACGTCGTCGGCCGTGATGGCGAACGCCACGCGCCCAGCCAAACCCAACAACTCAAGGATCCGCTCGGCGTACCGCCGGCCGCCGCTCGTAGCGATCCCTCGAGGCAACTCGCGCTCGTCGAGCAGATCGAACAGCTGGTCGACGCCCGGCATGCGTTTCAGATCGTCTTGGGCGAATCGCCAGAAGAGTTGCTCGGACTCGGCGGCGAGCGTCTCGACCGAGTCGTTGAGGCCGTGCCAGTCGATCATCACTTGCAGCGCCGCCGTGGCGGGCCGACCCATCATGGCGTTGCGCAGGTCGTCGTCGAAGGTCTTTCCGCGGCGGTTGAGCGTCGCGTGGCCCACGTTGAAGTAGACGTCTTCGCTGCTCGCGAGGGTGCCGTCGAGGTCGAGGGTAACCGCACGGAGCGGCTGGCTGGGCAGTTGCATGGCGGGTTCTCGGGCGGCGGGTTGGTCGGTGTCGTGTTCGATGGCGAGGTGGGGCGGGGTACCCCGCGCCTTCAGCGACGGTACCGGCTAGCGTGCCAGTTCGTAGACGACGTACGTTGCGTTGCTGTAGGCGATCGGCAAACCGGCTGGTCGGCGGAGGTCGGTCAGGGCGTAGCTGGCGCCGTACGCACGGCCGAGCTCCCGCAGCCTCGGGCCGCCGAGGTGCCCCAACGAGCGGGCTCGGCGTACCAAGCCACTCTCGTCGGCGGGGTGGTAAGCCAGCTCTCGGACCCGCCGGCGCCACGCGACCATGCTCGCCGCGTCTTGCGGGATGTCTTTCCAGTTGGCGACTTCGGCCCGGTGCGCCCGCCATTTGAACGAGTTCGCGTAGCGAGGTGTGAGGAACACCGCGTCCCGAGGCGTGTTTGCGCGGACCCACTGGCAGGCGTCTCGCCAGTCGGCCGGATTGGCTACCGACTTGTCCGCCGGTGCGCGGCGGTCGGCGAGGCGGGCGCCGAGCGGACCGGCGAGGCCCCACGCCGTCACAGCAAGAGACAGGGCGAGCCCCACTACGCCCACGGGTCGCTTTGCCGCGATGCCGACCTGGATTGCCTGGGTCGCTGTGAGGGCGACCGCCATCGGCGCCGCGATGTCGGTCAATCGGTGCCAGTAGTAGCGCAACAGGCTCGCCGCTCGGGCGGGCTGGGCGGCGAATGCCGATTCGATCGCTAGGCCGATCAGCATCAGCAGCATCGCTCCGCCCGCGAAGCCAATGACGCGGCGGAGACGCTGGCCAACCGGGTCACGTTGTCGCGGCGCCCACCAAGCGGCACCGATCAGCAAGGCGAGCATCACCGCGTGGCGGCCCGCCCGCTCGGCGAGCCAATCAGGCGGCTTGGAAAGGAGGGCGAGGTGGTGAGGAAGCCGCTGGAAGACATAGATCTGGTTCGCCTCGGCGACGACGTCCGGCGGCGTCGACCAGTTCATCACAACCGGCGGCGCCACGCCCGCCAGGCCGATTGCTCCGCCGAGAGCCAGCGATGAGAGCAACGTCCTGATCGGGGCCGCCGCGCGGCCGTGCAGCAACCAGAGCGCGAGCAGGATCAACGTACTCCACCCGCCGACCAACGCGTGCAACGCCGTGGCGATCCCGAGGTGAACCCAGACCGCCCGCCACCGGTCTTCGACGTAAGCGGTGAGCGCGAGCAAGACGAACACATAGGCGAAGCCCTTCGCCTCGACGCCGCCGACGACCCACTCCCCGGCGAGATGCCCTTGCAGCATGCCGGTAAGCCACAGCCCGGCGGAGCCGACCGCGGCGAACCGGCGAGGCACGATCGCCCAGCTCAGCCGCTGCCATGCCCAGGCGAGCAGCCCCCAGGTCAGTAGCCGCCCGGCCCAGGCGACCGCCGGCAATGGCGCCAGCCGGGTCGTCCAGCCGATGAGCCAGACGATTGTGAAGTGAGCATCTGGCGATTCGAGGAAAAGGTCGCCCGCGCACCACGATGGCTGCCAGAAGTGCTTTAGGCGAGTTAGATAGTGTTGCTCGTTGACGCCAGGCGTCGGGTCACCGGCCGCCACGAAAAAAATCGCCAAAATGAGCAGCGTTTCTGCTGCGGCGACGGGCATCGGGGCGCGGGCGGGTTCCATCGCGGCGTGGCGGTTCATGCTGGTGACACAGCCTACGCCGGCCACGTAAACAGGCCAACCGGCGGCCGCCCTTGGCGCCGATATTGCAACTGCCTTGGCGCTGATCGAAATAGCTGCTAATTCCTGCCCACTGGGGTGGTTTGTTCCGCACAATTGGCCAGGCGTTGCGTAAGAAGCGGGCACGGCCTCGCCGGCAGCGTCCGGCCACCCACCGCTATCACCCCCCCTCAGCTATAAACCACCCACCGCTACCGACCACCCTTCACAATCGCTGTCGCTACGCCACCGCAGCAAGGTGATCAACCCATGTCTCAGCCAACTAATATCCCGCCGAGCAGCGGGCCCGAGGGCCAGCCAACCCCGTTGGGCAACACTACGCCCGACAAGGCGGGTTCCGACAACCCGATCGACGCCGCTGAGGTAACGATCGATCGGATCGATCGGCTCGTTTCTGCTCTCGTAGACGAAGCGATCAGCGACGCTGAGATCTCGGAGCTTGAACGGCTGTTGGCCAGCGAGCCGGAAGCCCGCCAGCGGTATGTGCAGGGGATGCAACTCCACGCCGACCTCATCACCCACTACCAGCCAGACTCCTTTGACGTGACAAAGGCGGCAATTAGTCCGGTGCTGGGCTTCTTGGGCCCCGCGGACAGCGACGTTTCTCTGCCGCCGGCCAAGCCGGCCGACCCAAGTTAGCCCTCGGGGTAAGCCAACTTAGGGCGGCGTTGAAGGGGTCGATCGATGCCACCGGCGCGGCCTCAAGCAAGTTCGTGGAGCTTGTGCAAGTCGTCACGTAGCGAGGCGTACAGCCCTCGGTAAACCGTCGCCGCGCGGTCGTAGTACCGCCGGCTCCGCGGCGCGGGTGTTGAGTGCTCGCCGGCGGCGACCACCGCTTGGCACGCCTCGCCCACGTGCTTGAATTCGCCGCAACCGACCGCCGCCAGCAGCGCGGCGCCGAGGGCGGGGCCTTCATCGGCCTCCATGGCGGTGACTCTCTTGCCGAAGACGTCCGCCTGCATCTGCCGCCAAAAGGGGCTCTTCGCGCCGCCTCCCGTTGCGCGGACTTCTCTGACCGGCACTCCGAGCTCCTGCATGACGTCAAGGCTGTCGCGCAGGGCGAGCGTTACCCCTTCCATCACCGCCCTGACGAGGTGCCCCCTGGTGTGCTTCAGCGTTAGCCCGACAAAAGCGCCGCGGGCGAGCGGGTCGGCGTGCGGGGTCCGTTCGCCGGCGAGATACGGAAGGAACTGCACCCCCTCGGCCCCGACGGGCGTCGCGGCCGCCTCGTCGATGAGCCGCGGGATCGAGGCGCGTTGGCCCGCCGCCGCGCCCGCGTTGAGGGTGTCCGCAAACCACTGCAACGCACCGGCCGCGGTGAGCGTGACGCCCATGAGGTGCCACTTGCCGTCCACCGCATGGCAGAACGTGTGGAGGCGGCCTTCCGGGTCGTACTCGGGCGTTTCGCTGTGCGAAAAAACGACCCCCGACGTGCCCAGCGACGCGTTCACCACGCCCCGCCGCACAACCCCGTTGCCGACGGCGCCCGCCGCGCAGTCTCCCGCGCCGGCCACCACCACGCAGTCAGTTGTCAGCCCGAGCTGCTTGGCGACGCGGTCCGTTAGCGTGCCCGTTGGTTGGTGCGACTCGAAGCACGGCGGCAGGAGCGCCGGGTCGAGATCGAGTTTGCCGAGCAGCGGCCGCGACCAGCGCCGCTCTACCACGTCCAGCAGCAGCGTGCCGCTGGCGTCGCTCACGTCGGTGGCCAGTTCCCCGGTCAGCCGGCGGCGGACCTCGTCTTTCGGCAATAACACCTTGGCGAGCCTGTCAAAGTTCCTCGGTTCGTGGTTGCGCAGCCAGAGGAGCTTCGGCGCCTGGAAGCCGGTGAGCGCGGGATTCGCCACAAGCTTGATCAGCCTCCGCCGGCCGCCGGCACGACGTTCGATCTCGTCGCACTCGGCGCCGGTCCGTTGGTCGTTCCACAGGATGGCGGGCCGGAGGACGGCGCCCGCCTCGTCGAGGAAGACCGACCCGTGCATTTGGCCGGAGAGGCCGATGCCGGCTACGTCGGCCGGCTCGAGCTTGGCCGCCTTGACGACGCCGCGGATTGTCTTGACCGTTGCCCGCCACCATTGCCCCGGGTCTTGTTCGCTCCAAAGCGGTTTGGGATGGTTGCAGGAGTAGGCGGCCGAGGACTGGGCCAGCACGCGTTTCTCGGGCTCCGCCGCGAGCGGGTCCACGGCAATTGTCTTCGTGCCCGAGGTGCCGATGTCGACGCCAAGAAAGATGCTCATGGTCCGCGCCCCGCTTGGGTTGCTGTTGTCGGGCTGTCTTGCGGCAGCGTGGCTCCTGACCAGCGGCTGCGAAGAGAAGAGGGCCGAGCCGGCGCCCGGACCGTCGCCGGGACCGGCCGCGACGAATGTAGCACTCCGCGTCGCCGTGGCGGAAGACGTGGAGTTGGCGAGCGTGATCGAGCGGCTGCGTGGCGAGTGGGCGGAACAGGGCGGCGGCGAAGTTCAAGTCGAACGCCTCACGCTGGCCGAACTCATGACGCCCCCCCCAGCCGGTCGCAACGCGCCCGACCTGCTGGTGTTCCCCTCACGCTACCTCGGCGAGATGTGCGAACGAGACCGCCTCCGGGCTGTTCGCACCTCGGTGCTTAAGAGCGAGACCCTCGCGTTCGCTGACATCTTCCCGGCTATTCGTGACAAGGAGGTTGCCTACGGCGGACGGGTCATGGCGTTACCGCTCGGCTGCCCGCTGCCGTTGCTGCTGTACCACGATCAAGAGCACAACGAGCCGCAGCCCGCACCAACGTCTTGGGAGGAATTGCCCGAACGGTTCGAGGCCATAAGCCACCCTCCGACGGGGGCCGCCTTCCCCCTGGCGTTCGAGTTCCTGGCGCGGTCCGCCAGCTACGCCGTGCACCCGAGCCGCGAGGCGGTGCTGTTCGACGCGCAGAGCATGACGCCCCGGCTGGCGGCGCCGCCGTTCGTCCGAGCGCTCGACGAGTTGGTGGCCATGAGCGGCTCGGCGGCCGAGGCGGCGGGAGCGGACGCATCCAACCCGTCTTGCGCCGCCGCGTTGCTGTGGCCGGACCGCGACGCTGGTTCTGCTGTGGGGGCTGCAGCCGCCGTCGCGCTGCTGCCCGGCGCGCGGCAAGTCTACGACCCGCTGGAGCAGCGGTGGCTGGATGTCCAGGCGGAACCCCGCCGTGTCACGCTGTTGGGGACGAGCGGCCGGCTGCTGGCGGTTTCGGCCGAGTCGCGGAACGCCGCGGCGGCCTTCCGCTACGCCGTTTGGCTAGTGAGCCCGCAGAACGCACGCGACGTGGCGACCGCCAGCCCCGGCGTCGCCCACGTGCGGCGTTCGCTCGTCCGCAGCCGAGACGATTGGACCGGCGCCGACTCCGGGCTTGGCAAGCAGGTCGCCGAGGCACTGCGGCGATCGCTCTCCGCTCAGCATTCGATCGTGGCGCCGCGGCTACTGGAGGTCGACGCCTATCTGGCGGCGTTGGAATCGGGCGTCCAGTCCGCGGTAGCCGGCACGCCGGCCTCCGATGCCTTGGCCGCCATTGCGGCCGACTGGGAGAGCCTTACCAAGCGGATCGGCCGCGACGCCCAGCGGGCGGCCTACCGTCGTCACTTAGGGATGGACGAGTACACTCCCGCCACCCGGTAGCCCGGCACTGCCGCTTGCCAAAGCCCCGCACAACGGCTAGTTTCGGAGACTTCGCACCCCCGGCCCGCGCCGTCGTTGCGCCCTGTCGCTCTCTCTCGCGCCCCTCGATCAACCGGATGATCTCGCAAGCCACGCCTTCCGACCGGATCGTCATCACGGGCATCGGTCTGACGTCGCCCAACGGCAACACGCTGGCCGAGTACCGGCAGGCATTGCTCGAAGGCCGCAGCGGCGTCCGCCCGTACGAGATCCGCTACGTCGGCGAGACCTTCGCCGGCGTCTGCGACTTCGACGAGCTGAAGTACCAGAAGCGGCGCGAGGTCCGCCGAGGCACGCGGGCCGGCAGCATCGGCATCTACTGCGCGAACGAGGCGATCGCCGACTCCGGCCTCGACTGGCCGAATGTCGACCCGCAGCGCGTCGGGGTTTTTCTCGGCGTCACCGAGCACGGCAACGTCGAGACCGAGAACGAGATCCACGAGATCAAGGGGTACGACTACGACACGACGGTCTGGTCGCACCACCACAACCCCCGCACCGTCGCGAACAACCCGGCGGGCGAGATCACCCTCAATCTAAAGATCACCGGCCCGCACTACACCATCGGCGCCGCGTGCGCCGCGGGCAACGCCGGCATGATCCAGGGCGCCCAGCAGCTACGCCTTGGCGAGTGCGACGTCGCGATCTGCGGCGGCGTCAGCGAGAGCATCCACACGTTCGGCATCTTCGCCGGCTTCGCCAGCCAGGGCGCCCTCGCCACGCACGCCGACCCGCACCAAGCGAGCCGGCCCTTCGACCGGGACCGCAACGGCATTGTGGTCTCTGAGGGGGGCTGCCTCTACATTCTTGAGCGCTACGCCGACGCCGCGAGCCGCGGCGCCAAGGTCCACGGCGAACTAGCCGGCTACGCCATGAACAGCGACGCCAGCGACTTCGTCCTGCCCAACCCTGACGAGCAGTCACGCTGCATGCGGATGGCGCTCGAACGCTCGGAGCTGAACGCCTCGGACATCGGCATCGTCAGCACCCACGCCACCGCGACCGAGAGCGGCGACATCCAAGAGTGCGACGCCCTCCGGCGCGTGTTTGGCGGCAGCCAAGAAACCCGCATCAACAACACGAAGAGCTTCATCGGCCACGCGATGGGCGCGGCCGGCGCCCTCGAGCTCGCCGGCAACCTGCCCGCTTTCGACGACGGCGTCGCCCACGCGACGATCAACGTCGACAACCTCGACCCCAAGTGCGAACTCCCCGGACTGGTCCTCAACCAGCCGCAAGAAGGCCGCCAGGTGCGGAGCATCCTAAACAACTCGTTCGGCATGCTCGGCATCAACTCGGCTTTGATTGTTACGAAGGTCTAAATCAACGACGAGAAAACTGACAGGATAACAGGATCGGCCGGATGAACAGGATGGATCCCACATAAACAAATCCTGTCGATCCGGCCGATCCTGTTATCCTGTCAATCAAATCCAAAACAGCCCCGCTAGCGACCTATGGATAAGAACGAGATCCGCGAAGAGATCATCGACATCCTCTCCGACATCGCCCCGGACGAGGACCTCAGCACCCTCGACGACGGCCAGAGCTTCCGCGAGCAGATGGAGCTCGACTCGATGGACTTCCTCGACATCGTCATGGAGCTCCGCAAACGCCACCGCGTGCAGATCCCCGAGGACGACTACGTGAACCTGGCGAGCATGAACAGCACGGTGGAGTACCTCACGCCGATGATGGCGGACATCGTCAAGGCCTGACGGCCGAGGCGTTAGGGATTAGGCGCTAGGTGTTAGGAAGAGGGGGTTAGGAGCTGCCCAGCTGTGATCAATCCGCTTGCGCGTCCTAACGCCTCACGACTAAAGCCTAACGGCTCCTCATGTACGACACCCTCATCATCGGCGCCGGCATGTCGGGCCTCGCCGCCGGCATCCGTTTAGCGATGTACGACCAAAAGGTCTGCATCGTCGAGAAGCACTGGACGATCGGCGGACTGAACAGCTTCTACCGCCTCCGCGGCCGTGACTACGACGTCGGCCTGCACGCGCTGACCAACGTCACCGCGAAAGGGACCAGGAAGGGGCCGCTCGCCCGGCTGCTGCGGCAGCTCCGCTTCTCGTGGGACGACTTCCAGATCTCGCCGCAGATCGGCTCACAGGTCGTCTTCCCCGGCTCGCGGCTGGCATTCGACAATAACCCCAAGCTGCTCGAGGCCGAGGTCGCCCGCGAGTTCCCCCAACAAGCAGACAACTACCGCCGCTTCGTCGCCGCGATCGCCGACTACAACGACCTGACCGACGAGCACCAGCAGCAGTCGGCCCGCGAGGTCGTCGCCAGCTACCTGACCGAGCCGCGGCTGGTGGAGATGCTCTTCTGCCCGCTCATGTTCTACGGCTCGGCGCGCGAGCACGACATGGACTGGGGGCAGTTCTGCATCATGTTCCGCAGCATCTTTCTCGAGGGGCTGGGCAGGCCGCACAAGGGCGTACGGCTCATCCTCAAGAACCTCGTGAAGAAGTACCGAGCCCTCGGCGGCGAGCTCCGGCTGCGCAGCGGGGTGAAACAGATCCACGTCGATGGAGGCCAGGTCGCCGCCGTCGAACTCGAGGACGGCGAGCAACTCGAGGCGCGCCGAGTGCTCTCCTCCGCCGGCTGGGTCGAGACGATGCGTCTGTGCAACGACGGCGCCCCCGCCGCCGGGTCGCGTGCGCCGGGTCGGTTGAGCTTCTGCGAGACGATCTCCACGCTCGACGTCGACCCGAAGCGGTACGATTACGACCGCACGATCACCTTCTTCAACGACTCCGACGATTTCGCCTGGCGGGCGCCCGGCGAGCCGTGCGACCTTCGGAGCGGCGTCATCTGTTCGCCGAACAACTTCGCTTACGACGATGCACTCGACGAGGGCGTCATGCGGATCACGGTACTGGCAAACTTTGACTACTGGCGGGGCTTGGGCGGAGACGCGTACCAACTTGAGAAAGCCCGCTGGTACGACCGCATCGTTGAGGCCGGCGTCCGCTTCGTGCCCGACTACCGCCCGCGGGTCGTCGAAACCGACATGTTCACGCCGACGACGATCGTCCGCTTCACCGGCCACGACAACGGCGCCGTGTACGGCGCCCCCGAGAAACAACTCGACGGCACGACCCACCTCGACAACCTGTTCGTCTGCGGCACCGACCAGGGCTTCGTCGGCATCGT
>JBCCZD010000001.1:0-75311 GCA_039188275.1 Planctomycetota bacterium | reverse complement strand
CGTCCGCCAGCCGGCGGAACTCCCGGGCGGTCCTGGCTTGGTCAATCGCCCGCCGGACGACCGCTAGCAGGGTCCGCGGCGTGGTCTGCGAGAGGCGCCGGTAGGCGTCGGCGCCGGCGGCCAGGCAGTCGGCCTCGAAGTCACCCGGCGGCTGGTCCCCCAAAACGATCAATGGCGTGTCGCAGCCCGCCGACCTAGCGGCTTGGGCTAAGGAGCACGCGTCGAACTCGGGCGTGTGGTGCAGCAAGGCCGTGTCGAACAGGTCTTCGGTGAGCCGACCGATCGCTTCAGCCGCACCGGCTGCCGGTAGGACCTCTGCCTCGCCCGGGCCGGCTTCGGCAAACGCCTGGCGGAGCGCACCGGCGACGCTAGCGTCCGACGCGGCATAGAGCATGCGTATGCCGGCGCCGCCCTCGGCGATCAGCGGCCCGTGACGGTTGGTGGTCATCGGATCGACGGGCATACGCGGTTTGCCTTCCCTGCGGCCCCTCCAGGGGGTTGCGGACGATACAAGGCAAGCAAACTGGGGTCAATGCGATCGCCCCCAAACCGGCGATTGAAGCCGCTATCCGGGTCTACGAACGACAACAAACGCAACCCGCGATGACGACCGGGGCGCCGGTCGCCTACAATCGCGGCGTCGCCAAACCCCGTGGCCAAAGTCCTCCTCACGCTAGCAAGAGGGATCATGCGAATCGCCTACCTCGACTGCGCCAGCGGCATCAGCGGCGACATGACCCTGGGCGCCCTGGTCGACGCCGGCGTTGACCTCGACCAGGTCCAAGACGGGGTCGACTCGCTAGCTTGGCCCGACGGGACGCCCAACTGCCGGTTCGTAGCCCAGACGGTCAAGAAGAAGGGGTTCCGGGCAACGCAGGTCACGGTCGAGCACGAGCCCGAGCACGCCCACCGGCGCCTGCACCATATCACCGCGATGATCGATGGCAGCGGCCTCTCCGCGGAGCAGCGCGATCTGGCGACCGCAGTCTTCAACCGGCTGGGCGAAGCCGAGGCGAAGGCCCACGGCACGACGATCGAGAAGGTCCACTTTCACGAAGTCGGCGCGGTCGATTCGATTGCCGACATCGTCGGCTCGGCGATCGGCTGGGACCTGCTCGGGGTCGACAGAATCCACGCGTCGGCGATCCCCACGGGCACGGGCTTTGTCGAGATCGCCCACGGCAGGTGCGCGATCCCCGCACCGGCAACGGCCGAGTTGTTGAAAGGGGTCCCGCTGGCAGACTTCCATCCAACTGGCGAGCTCACCACGCCCACCGGCGCGGCGATCGTTGCGACGGTCGTCGACAGGTTCGGCCCGCTGCCGGCCATGCACATCGACACCATCGGCTACGGCGCGGGGCAGAAAGACTTCGACCACCCCAACCTGCTGCGGCTGATCGTCGGCGAGTCGACCGCCGGCGCCGGTGGCGGCCAACCGACGCGGGACACCGTCGTGCTGCTCGAGACCAACCTCGACGACGCCGCGGGCGAGTCGATCGGCTACTGCGTCGAGCGGCTGTGGGAAGCGGGCGCGCTCGACGTGAGCCTAGCCCCTATCCAGATGAAGAAGAACCGCCCCGGAGTGCTGCTGGCGGTGCAGTCGGCGCCGGGCGAGGTCGACCGGCTCGAGCGGCTTATCTTCCGCCACACGACGGCGCTGGGCATCCGCCGGCAAACGGTTCAGCGGTCGGTCCTGCCGCGGGGCAAGACGAGCGTGTCGACCGAGTGGGGCGACGTCTCCGGCGTCGTCGCCTCGCTACCCGACGGGGGGGTCCGCTTCACGCCCGAGTACGAGGACTGCCGTGCCCTAGCGTCTGGCGCGGATGTGACGCTCAGGGAAGTCTACGTGGCAGCGGCGGCCGCCTTCGACCGAGAGCAATAGCTATGTCTGCGCTGCTCGCCAGCTCCGTTCCGGTAGCCAGTCTTGCCTCGACCGGCATGTTTGCGTTGGGCTGCGCGCTGCTGACGACCATCCTGCTGCGGCGGTCTTACAAGTACTTCGGCCGCGGCCGGCGGCGCCGAAACGAGCCCGCCATCGCCGCCCAACCCCGCCCCGAGGGCGCCTGGACCGGCGCTCACGCCGACGCCTCGGCCCGCGTCGAACGCCAGAAGGTCGAGCTCCACGAGCAGAGCCGCGAGGCCGCCGCCACGATCGATAACAAACTTGTCCTGCTGCAAGAACTCATCGCCAAGAGCCAAGCTCAGATCGACCGGCTGGAGAAGCTGCTCGCCGAGGCCGAGGCGCTGGAGCCGGAGGTGCGCGTGGGCAATCGCTAGTTCAGCAACGCGGAGCCTCCTCAGAAAAAGCTCCGCACGCACGCCCGTCGGCGTTCATCGGCGGCGTTGCTCAATCGCTTTGGCAATCGCGTCCGTCCCCACCACCGGCTCTTGGCAAGCGTGCCCTTCGCAGACGTAGAGCGTTGGCTCGCCACCAACAGGCTCCTTCCCTTCGAACGCCGGTGTAAGCAGCGCTGATGGGATGGCCGGCGAACGGCTGCCCTCCGGCTGGGTACGGGCGGCGAGCACCCGGCGGGGGAAAAACTCGGCGTGAACGGCGGCGGCCAGCTTGCCGTTGGTGTCGCCGACCAGGACCACTTCGGGCGTCGGGCCGATCCACAGGTCAAGCGCTGTGAGCATCTGCCCGCTCGCTTTTGGAACCCGCTCCATCAAGGGGGACGCCGCCTCAAGCGTCCGGTGCGCGGCGTTCAGGTACTCCGCCCGGCCGGTCAGCTTGCCGAGCCGCACCAGCGCCGTCGCCGCCAGCGAGTTGCCGCCCGGCGTCGCGTTGTCGGTCAGGTCGCGGTTGCGTGTGATCAGCTCTTCGTGGTCGTCGGCCGTGTAGAAGAAACCGCCGTTGCCCCCGTCGGTGAACTTCTCAATCACGGTGTCGAGCAGCCCGGCGGCCGCGTCGAGGTACTTCTCCTGCGGTTCGGCTCTACCGCCGTCGGCGCCGTCGACGGCAACCAGCGTCGCCTCGTAGAGGCTAACGAGGCCATTGGCGAGCGCCGTGTAATCGTCGAGGTACCCGTCGAGTTTCGCCACGCCGCTACGCCACGAATGCAGCAACCGCCCCGAATCCTTACGCATCTCGGCGAGGACGAAGTCAGCCGCCTTGCACGCGGCCTCGACGTAGCGCGGCTCGCCGAGCGCGGCGCCGGCTCGCGCTAGCGAGTCGATCATCAACCCGTTCCAGCCGACGAGCACCTTGTCGTCTCGGCCGGGGCGTGGCCGTCCGCCGCGGGCGGCGTACAGCTTGTCGCGCGCCGCCGACATCTCCTTGGCGAGTTCCGCCTCTTCGTAGCCCATCAGCTCGGCTTGCCGGGCGATCGATTTCGGCAGGTTCAGGATGCTGCGGCCTTCGAAGTTGCCCAGCGGTGTGACGTCGTAGACGCGGCAGAACAGGTCGGCCACGTCTTCGCCGAGCACCTTCCGGACCTCTTCCGGCTTCCAGGTGTAGAACAGGCCTTCTTCGTTGTCGCCGCCGGGCGTGCCGGCGCCTTCGAACGCCGGGCTATCGGCGTCTTCCGTTGAGTAGAACCCGCCCGCGGGGTCGGTCATCTCGGCGAGGACGTAGTCGATCGTTTCGCGGGTAATGCGTTGGTAGTTCTGGTCGCCGGTCGCGAGGAACGCATCGAGGTAGACGCCGGCCAGCAGGGCGTTGTCGTACAGCATCTTCTCGAAGTGGGGTACGAGCCACCGCTCGTCAACGCTGTAGCGGTGGAAGCCGCCGCCGAGGTGGTCGTACATACCTCCGGCGGCCATCTTGTCGAGCGTAAGCCGGACCATGTCGAGCCACGCAGCGCCGCCGCCGCCGCCGCCGCCGGGGTCGCCTCGATGCGCGCGGCTCCAAAGCCGCAGCAGGACGCCGAGGTCCATCGAGTGCGGAAACTTCGGCGCCGAGCCGAAGCCGCCGTGCGTGGGATCAAAGCTCTGCTCGAGCGCCTGGCCGGCGGCTTCTAGCAGGCCAACGTCAAGCGGAACCGACTCGCCCTGTGGCTGGCTAACCTCATGGATCTTCTCGGTCAGCGCGGCGGCCGACTCGGTGATCTTGTCGCGACGGTTGGCCCATGCATCCTGCACGCCGGCGATCACCTGGTTGAAGCCGGGCATGCCCCGCGCCGGCGCCGGCGGCCAATAGGTCCCGCCAAAGAAGGGCTCGAGGTCGGGCGTCAGGAAGACGCTCATCGGCCAGCCGCCGCGCCCCGTGAGCAGTTGCACGGCGTTCATGTAGATCTGGTCGAGGTCGGTCCGCTCCTCGCGATCGACTTTCACGCAAACGAAATGCTCGTTGAGGAACTTCGCGATTTCTTCGTCCTCGAAGCTCTCGTGCTCCATCACGTGGCACCAGTGGCAGGCCGAGTAGCCGATCGAGAGGAAGATCGGCTTGTCTTCCGCCTTGGCGATTGCGAGCGCCTCCTCGCCCCACGGGCGCCAATCGACCGGGTTGTCTCGGTGCTGAAGCAAGTAGGGCGAGGTCTCGTCGGCAAGGCGGTTGGGCATTTCGCTTTCTTTCAACAGGAGGTCGCAGGGGAAGCAGAGGAGCCCTCTGTTTCATTCCCTCTGCTAACTCTGCGGTCTCCTGTTCCACATCCAGGGTGCTAGCGGGAGGAATCACGCGTGTGCAAGACGCCTCACCGTACCGGAAGCGAGACGCTGCCGCGAGGTTGCGGCGGACCCGCTACCGGCGCTCGCTCTTCCAGAGGACGATCTCGCCAACGTCGTTCTTCGCCGGGGGGGCCGACGGTGCTGCGGCCGCGTTGGATGTCGGCCGTGAGCGGAGCGAGCAGTTCTTCCGCTTGCTCGGGCCGCCCGCGGTAGAGGTTCGCCTGCTGCTTCAGGAAACCGGCGACCGTCACGCGGTCGTCGCAAAGGATGGAGACGATTTCGGCCGCTCGGCGGCGGCGAGCGGAGCGGCGAGCAGACCGAGGGCGAGGCACAGAAACCGCTTCACGGGGCGCCTCGAGTATCGCCAGGGGACCCGTCAGCGCGTCCGCCGCGGCCTGCTTGAGAAAAGCCGCTCAGTCAATCCACCCGCCGCCGAGCACGCGATCGCCGTCGTAGCAAACGACCGCCTGGCCCGGGGCGACGCCGAACTGTGGCTCGTCGAACCTCACGGAGAGCGTGTCGCCGTCGAACTGCATCACCGCCGGCGCCGCCGGCGCGTTGTAGCGGATCTGGGCTTGGCAACGCACCGGCTCGCCGGTCGGTGGGTCGACGAGCCAGTTGCAGTCGCTCGCGGTAAGCTCGGGGCAGAGCATCTCCTCGCGGTCGCCGAGGACCACGCGGTTCGTCTCCGCCTCGATCCGCGTGACAAAGACCGGCCGGCCGAGCGCCACGCCGAGCCCCTTCCGCTGGCCAACGGTGAAGCCCTCGATGCCGTCGTGCGTGCCGACCACAGTACCGTCGGTAGTCACCAGTTCGCCGACTCTCTGATTGCCGGGTCGGCGCCGTTTGACGAACTGGTCGTACCGGCCGCTGGTGACGAAACAGATCTCCTGGCTGTCCTTCTTCTCAGCGACGTTGAGGCCGAGGCCGCCGGCGATCTCACGGATGCGGGGTTTCTCGAAACCGCCGACCGGCAGCAGCATCCGCGGCAGCAGCTCGCGCCTGATGCCGGCGAGGACGTACGACTGGTCCTTGCCGGCGTCCACGCCGCGGAGCAGGGCCCGCTCGCCGCCGCGCCCGCCAAGCGAGTCGGCGAGCCGGGCGTAGTGCCCCGTCGCCACGAACTCGGCGTTGACCGAATCGGCGTACTCGAACAGCTTGCCGAACTTAATCCAGTTGTTGCACTGCACACACGGGTTGGGCGTCCGGCCGCGGGCGTACTCGTCGACGAAGTAGTCCATGATCTGCGCAAACTCGGCGTTCAGGTCGAGCGCGTAGAAGGGGATGCCCAACCGGTCGGAAACGCGGCGGGCGTCCTCGGCATCGGCCGCCGTGCAGCAACCCTGCTTGTGGTCGAGGCGGCCGTTCACAATCGAGCCGGCGATTGGCAGCTGCGCTGCCGGGGCTGGGGGCTGGGGGCTCGGGGCTGGGGCTTGGGGGCTGGAGGTTGGGGACGACGCACAGGCCGCCGGCGACTGCTCGCCGTGGCGCATGAAGACGCCGATCACCTCGTGGCCCCGCGCTAAGAGCAGGTGCGCAGCCACGCTTGAATCAACTCCGCCCGACATGGCAAGAACGACCAAAGACATCGGAAGGCGGAAGGCGGAAGGCGGAAAGCTGGCGCGACGGGGCCGGGCGTTCTTCGGATTCTACGACCTTGGCGTCTTGGCGTCTTGGCGGTTCTTCTTTCCGGGCCTCGCTGAGGAGCACCCTCTCTGCATAGAATGCCGGCTTGAATGATCACCCCGCGGAGCGTTCAAAGTGGACAAGGAATGGCACGATCGCGCCGACGCGATCCAGGAGGCCCTGATGCAGCTCAGGGACTCTCTTTGACTACGCCGGCAAGAAGGATCGGATTACCGCCATCGAGGCGGAGCAGGGCGCCCCGGGTTTCTGGGACGACCAGGAGAAGGCCCAGACCGTCATCGGCGAGATGAAGGGCCTGGTCGCGGTCGTCTCGCCGCTGGACGACGCGATCGCCGCAGCCGACGACCTGCCGGCCGCCTTCGAGATGGCCGACGAGGACGCCGACTTTGCTCCCGAAGCGCAGTCGGAGGTCGAGCGCATCGAGGCGATGCTCGAGAAGCTCAAGCTGTCGGCCCTGCTCAACGGCTCGAACGACGCCGCGGGGGCGATCATCACCATCAACGCCCGCGACGGCGGCACCGACGCCAACGACTGGGCCGAGATGCTGCTGCGGATGTACCTGCAGTGGGCCGGCAAGCACGACTACTCCGCCGAGCTGCTCGACCGCGACAACAACCAAGAGGCGGGCATCAACAGCGCCTCGTTCGTGATCCGTGGGCCGATGGCCTACGGCTACCTCCGCGGCGAGACGGGGATGCACCGTCTCGTGCGGATCAGCCCGTTCAACTCGGAAGGCAAACGTCAGACGAGCTTCGCTTCGGTCGACGTCTCGCCAGAGATCAGCGACGACTCGACCATCGAGGTCAACTGGGCGACCGACATCCGAGAAGACACCTACCGCGCAAGCGGCGCCGGCGGCCAGCACGTCAACAAGACCGACTCCGCGATCCGGCTTACTCACCTCGAGACCAACACGGTCGTGCAGTGCCAGAACGAACGCTCACAACACAAGAACCGCGCGACGGCCCGCAAGATGATGCTCGCCGCGCTCGCGCGTGCGGAGGAAGAGAAGCGGGAAGCTGAAGAAGCCATCAAGTATGGCGAGCAGCCCAAGACGGGCTTCGGCAGCCAGATCCGCAACTACTTCTTGCACCCCGACCAGCGGGTCAAGGACACGCGCACCAAGTACCAGCAAGGCAACTTCCACAACGTCTTGGACGGCGACATCCAGGGCTTCCTCGAAGCGGTCCTCCGCTGGCGTGCCGGCCAGCCGATCGAAGACGCCGGCGCCGACGACGATTAGCCGAGCAGCGGTTTTCGGCCATCGGTCCTCAACCAAGGCGCCACAGCGACGCGAGCACGACATAAGGCCGCGGGTTAACGCGGACGAGCGCGATGCCAAAGCTAGGGGAAGTCGTCGGTCGGCTAACGAGCGGGCCCTTGACGCTTGAGTTCCACTGGGGGGGCGACCGCTTCGAGCACCGCGTGGCGAGCGTTGGCGACGCGCTCACAGAGACGCCAGCCACGGGAATCGAATCCCCGGTTTACCAAGAAGTCCACCAGCAGGGCGGCGTTGTGTTCGCCTCGGGCATGTCGGACGACCGCCACTGGTCCGCTAGCGTCGAAGGGGGCGACGCCGGGTTCTTGTTTGACGTCGCCTGCCGGGCGAAGTCGGCCGCCGAGAACCTGGGCGTCGGCTACGCCGGCGATCGATCGATCTTCGTGGCGCCGATTGAGTCCGCCGTGCGGGAACGGTCACGCGACACCCAACGACTCCGCATCAATCCGCCCGCGGGAGATCCGCCCTATACGGTCCGGTGCAAGTATTGCATCGTTCACACGACTGGGTAGCGAAGCGGATGCGGCAAGCGTCTTCATCCACGGCTACACCGCGTCCTCGGCGGTAAATGAACCCGGCCAATACCGATCGCTAGCGCCCACGACTCACTGGCCTGCTTACAGCCAAGCCGCCTAAAGCCACAGTTTCAGCCGGCCGTCGAGCATGTCGGGCAGCCGCCGCTTGACCATCGCCTCGGCCTGCTTCGGGTGGTAACGGGTGCTCAGGTGGCCGGCGATAACCAGCTCGTTCTTGAACTCGCCCGCACGATCCACCAGGTCGTCCAGGTGCATGTGGCCGTTCTTGTGGATCTTCTCTTTGGTGTGCTTAGGGTCGACGAACGTCAGCTCGGTGATCAGCACCTGCGCCTGGTACATCGCGGGGTTGTTGTCCAGGCCCGGCGGAGAACTGTCGCCCAGGTACGCGATGATCGGCGTCCGTACTTCGCGTGTGACCTCGGTCCCCGCCTCTCGGAGGTCGCGGATCTCGTGCCCGGCGAGGTCGGTGTACTCCGGCTTCAGCTTCTTTCGGCGGTCCCACACGACGTAGCCAACCGACGGCACCGTGTGCGTCGTGGCGTGGATCGACACGATCAACTCGCGTGACAGTTCAATCTCTTCACCCGGCTCGACGGGTATCAACTCGCACGGCGCCCGGCCGCGGTCCATCCGGCTGAACTGCTTCAGGACTTCTCGAACCGGCGTGACGAGCGCGCCCGGCAGGTAGATCGTTGGCGGCTCCATCTTCATCATCCGCCGCCGCGTGACGTAGACCGGCAACGCCGCGATGTGGTCGAGGTGGCCGTGCGACACGAACCACCGCTCGGTCCCCATGAACGACCACGGCTGACCGCCGAGGTCGAAGCCGAGGCTCAACTCCGGCACCCGCCAGTAGCTTTGCACCGCCGCGCGGGAGTAGCCCTCGATGGTGATCTCGCGGTGCTTGAGCGTCTTGACGGGGGCGTTGTTGACCACGGCGGGCAGCGGTTGGGGGGGACGCGATCAATCAGAGAGCCGCATTGTAGTGGCGCGACGAGAATGCGTAAGGCGGCCGCGGACGAACCATCCGCCTGACGCAAGAGCCGTCCGACGCAATCGCCTTCGGCCGAAAGAATCAGACGGGCGCCGCGCACGCAGGGTTCACGCCGTGTCTGTCTCCGCCGCCACCGAGACACGCCCCGCCGCGGCGTTCGTTAGTTGTTTGCCACCCAGGCGGAGCAGCAAGTCGCCGTACCGCTCGGATTGTTCGGCGAGGGCGTGGCCGTGGCGGACGAGTTCGAGCACGGCCAGGAAGGTCGCGATGAGCGTCGACTTGTGAACGGTCGGTTGGTCGACCGTGACCGCGAAGAGGTTGCTGAATGCCGTCGGGCCATCGTTTTGCAGCCGGTCGTACACACGACGCATGAAGACGTGCACCGGGGTGTCGTCGTAGGGGATAGTCGCCGCAGCCGGGGGCTCGAGCCTGTCTTGCATGACCCGACCAAACGCCGAAACGAGGTCCCACAACTCGACCTGAGCGATCGGCTGCTCCTCAGCGGCGCTGCCCCGCTCAGGGGCTTCTAGCGCCACACGGGCAAACCGCCGCCGCCACTCGGCGCCCTGCTGCTCGAGCTCAGCCGCGGCGTCGCGGTACTTCTTGAACTCTAGCAACCGCCTGACAAGGTCGTCCTTTGGCCCTTCCGCCTCCTCGGCCGGCTCTTCGTCGTCGAAGCGTGGCAGCACCAGACGCGACTTGAGTTCGACCAGCGTGCTAGCAACTTCGAGGAAGTCCCCGATCGAATCGACGTCGAGCTGCTCGAGGACCGCCACGTACTCAAGGTACTGCTGCGTCACGGTCGCGACCGGCAGCTTCGTAGCCTCGAGCTCATGCTTCCGCACGAGGTGCAGCAGCAAATCGAGCGGGCCGTAGAAGCTGTCGAGGGTGACAAGAAACGACATGGCCGACGGTTGGTCTCCGGGAAGTGCTTCCGGTTGCCGCTTCTAGCAGGCGACGCGCAACCGCGCAAGACGAAAGCGGCCCGCCGGTCATGCCGACGGGCCGCTTGCGGAACGTTTCTCACAGCGCGGGACGCTTAGGCCTCGACCTCAACCTCTACACTCGGGGCGCTAGGCGCCTCCACGTCCGGCGCACCCGGGGCTTCGACGTCCGGCGCGGCGGGAGCTTCATCGTCCATAGACGGCGGCTCGGGCGCGGGGGTCGGGGCGTCGGCGGGCGACGACTCGATCACGCGTTCGCTGATAATGACTTCGCCCGTCGCCGGGGCGGCGCCGCAGCCGCAATCGGTGGGCGCGGGGGCTTCACAGCCGCACGGCTCCGGCGCAGGCTCGCAGCAGGTCGGCGGCGGGCAGCACTTCTTTTTGCAGCACATCGCCTTGAGCTTCTCAAACAGTCCGGCCTCGGCGTCGGTCGCAGCGACTCCGCTAAGGCAGACCGCCAAGCCGGCGATGGCCAGCATCCGCAGGGGGGCAGAAAGCTTCATTCTCGGGACTCTCCAAAGTTCGGTGGCTCAGCGTAGAAGGATGCCGCCATGCAGCGTCGATCCGGGGTGCTCAGCCCGCCGGCTGAGCGGCCAACGGCGGGCGTGTGGCACGAGTTTGTAATCCGCCTGGCTGCAGTCGCCCGCAGCGTTTGGTATGAGGCTAGGCAGGCTGCACCGATTTGTCAACAAAGGCACTATGCGTAATTCAAGGGTTTTTTCGGCTTCGGTTCCCGCTCGTGCGTTTCGGCCGATAACCGTAGAACCCCGTTTTTCGCTCGCTATAAACAGCGGGGGCGCGGCCGAAGAATCGACCACGCCCCACGGTGTACGTCAAAGTTGATAACTCAGCTAATCGGGTCCGCAACGCTATCTTTCAGCACCCGCAAGGCGGCGGGCAGGGGCAGCACTTTGCGGCCCGGCGGGCAGCGCACTTCTCCATCAAACGAGCGAAGAAACCCTTCTTCGGCGGGCATGGCTCGCAACAAACGGGGGCGGGTTCGCAGCAGACGGGCTCCGGCTCACAGCACGGGGCCGGCGCGGGCTCGCAGCAAGGGGCTTCAACCACTACCGGCTCGCAGCATGGTTCGGGAGCGGGTTCGCAACAAACGGGCTCGGGCTCGCAGCAAACCGGCTCGCAGCATTTCTTCTTCAAGCAGCCGAACAAGCCTGCGTCGGCCGAATTCGCGGTGGCGAGCACCGCAACGATGGCCAGCACGCTCATCACGCGCACAAAGTTCGTGAACGTCATCTTGTTGGTCTCCAAATAGGTCACCGGCATTCGCAGCGTCGATTTACATGGGCCAACGGAGGCCATCTGGGACGCTAGAACAGCAAAAAGCGGGTAGGGAGGGGGCTTGGGGTTGGATTCGCTGGGTTGGGTTCGCTCGAAACCGGGCTTCCTCAGGCGATAGGGCTTCAGACTCCAATGAGCCTTGCTACCCAAGCCTTGCCGGAGCACGCCGGTTGTCGCTTCCAAGCCGAGTCTGACGGTCCCGCAAAGTACGCAGGCAGGATTGACTCGGGCGACAACCTACCACCGGCTACCCGCGTGTCAACGGGGCCGACGTGATAAATTCGGCACTTCAGGCGAAATTTATGGACGAAGCAGATTCGCCTCGGGGGGCAGCGTGCTGCAAGCGAAAGCCCCGCTAACGGGTGAGTCGCACCCGCGGGACCGCGACCGACCATCCAGCGCGCCTTGACCAGCGCAGCTTTTGCCTAGTGGCCCGGAGGGAGGTCGCGTCAACGTGGGGGAAGCTGCGATGGATCCGCGGCCGTGCGGATCGGGGCGCCTGCGGCGGGCTGCTCGACGAACTGGGCGGCCGAATCACGCCGCGGGGCGGGTTGCTCCGGCTGCTCGAAGTTGAAGATGACCGGCGGCTCGCCCGGCGCCATCTCGTAAGCGACGCCCGACACGCGCCACTCGCTGCCGACGAACCGCAGCAGACAGCACATCTCTTCAGCCGAGCCGTCGGCGTCGGTTAGCACGCACTGAACGGCAGCTTTGTCGCCATCGACGCGCCGGACTTGGTCGACGCGGAAGCTCGGCGCCCCGATGTCTGGTGACGCGAAACCTTGGCCGGTTGCCGCGAATTGTGCGGCCGCATCGGGCGTCAGCATGCCCGTGGCACGGGGCGTATCCCCTTTCACAACCGCGTCGAGGAAGGCTGACGCCGCAAGCGCGATCGGGTCTTGCGTGGCGCTATCGGTCTCAGTGACTGCCCCGCTGGGACGGGCTGGCGCCGGCGTGGGCGCGGGGTCGCCGCCCGAGCATCCAATCGCCGCGACAACAGCCAAGAAGATCGGGGGGCGAGCTAGCATCCGCATCGGGCGTCCTTTCCGCGAACCAGACCTGCAAGGCGAAGAAGGGCTTCCTGCACCCTCGCCAGCGCCGCGGCAACCGCTTGCGCGCCGCGCGTGCGGAGTCTGCCAAAGCCGCCCGGCCGGGTCAATGCGGCTTCGGCGGCTGGGCCGTTGTTCGCGACTTGCCGATCGCCTAGCCGGCTGACAGCCCTCGGTCGACTGCCGCCTGGTCGCGGCTGTAGAGCGCGAAGACCGACTCAAAGGTGTCGCGCGGGATTTGCCACGATGGCGCTGTGTCGGTGTGGGCGTTGCAGTGAGCGGCGATGAGCCGGTAGAGGAACTTGAAGAGGTGACGCGGGGTCCGCAAAGAGCGGAACGCATCCAGCAGCCGCTGCTCGCTGAGGCCTTCGCCAAGCATCTGGGGTAGCCGAGGCACGTCGCCATCGCCGGCACAGGCCGCGAGCCGGGCGTTGGCGAGGTCCAGCAGCGCCTCGCCGGTCCAGTCGAGCGAGGGGATGAGGTTCTGCTTGTCGATCCGGGCCCGCTGGTGGAAGTCGCGCGTCTCGCGGTTGAGGTGCTCCATCAGTTCGTCGGGCAAGAGCAGCTTGAGCCCGATGCCCGGCTGCTTGAGGAACTTGTTGTCCATCATCGACCAGGCGAAGTCCCGCATCAGCTCGACCTTGCCGCCGGTCAGGTGCGGCTCGTCGACACGGTCGACCAGCACGAGGATGCCGGTGACGCCGAGCGACCTCAGCACGCCCTGCAGCTTAGTCATCAGCTCGTAGCGGTCGTCGGTGCGTGGCTTGCTGGGCAGCGGCTGGTTCTGGAGGTCTTCACTGGTGAACGACATCAGCAGCCGGCGGGTGGCGACGGTGTCTCGGCGCAGCACGCGGATGCTCTTGGCGACGCGGCGTGACACAAGGTGCCGGCTCAGGCACTTGAAGAGCCAAGGCGACCAAGCGGCGAGGACGATCAGGTACAGCCAAACCCCGCCGAGCCAGCCCCAGGCTCGGAAGTACCCCATCAGCGCCGAGACGGCCGCCGTCACGCCGAAGCCGAGGGCCGCTTCGCCCCACGGCCGCCAGAGCGCCTTGCCCCAGCCGGTGAAGGCAAGCTTGCGACGCAGCCGGTTCCAGCGTTGCGTTAGTGGCTGCCCGGTTGAATCGTCGTAGCAGGCGGCCAGCAGCAGCAGGTCTCGCTTCTGCGCGTGGTCGAGCGCCGCGGCGGGGTCGCTCTCGGTGGCGCTGGTCGTCAGCCGGTTGGCCGGTGGGCCGGTCGGGTGTTTTGCGGCCAGCAGGTGATCGACCAGGTCGGTGACGCCGAGCGACAGGATCGCGTCCATATGGTCCCAAAGCTTCCACTCGGCAAGCACCTTGGCGGGGTCACGCTGCTTGCGGGCGGAGAGGCGATCGGCGAACCGGTCGAGGAACGGGTTGAAGTCGTCGTACTCGACAACCCACAAACGGTCTTGCTTGTGCTCGCGGTTGTGCTCGGCGATGCGGCCCATGACCTGCAACCGCATCGCCGTCTTCCCGGCGCCCTTCTCTCCGAAGACGATCGACGTCGCCGGGTCACCGGGGTCGCCAAAGACCTTGTCCCACGCAGGGTGGAAGGTGTTCTCACGGCAGCGGTTCTTGAAGACGGGGTCCGTCTGCGCGTCTTCTTCCGCGAACGGGTTGGCGACAATGCCGTGGTGCTCAAAGAACTGTTCGGTACGCATGGCAGGGCGGGCAGGCGGCCCGGCTTTTGGTGAACGGTATTGCGGCAGGCTACCGCTGGATAAGTCTAGGTCGGCGGCGCCCGCCGGATCAGGTTATCGGCGCCATACCGCGTGCCTGTCGATTGCTAAATCCGCTACAATCGGGCGACGCTCGGAGTGCTTGGCGGGCGGCCTTACCGCGGAGACCACAAGTCGGGCAAAGCACGTGCGGGGGAGACCAGCATCAAGATGGATGAGATGAGTTCCGGCGGCGGACCCGTAGCTGATGGCGACGCCCCCGCGCTGCCCCCGCTCAAGACCGACCCGCGCTTTGGCTACTTCCCCTGGTGGCCGGAGGATGGCGACGCGTGGGTCCACCCCGAAGACATCGAGACCGCACGGCGATCGATCCCCGGGCCTCGCGTCTGGCGGCTCGAACAGGCGGACACAGCGCCGGCGGCCGACGCGATGGTGACCCTTGTCTATGGCGAGACACGCCTCCGTGTGCGACCCCGCCTGTGGCGAGAGACGCCCGCGCCGGAGCTCGCCATCGGCGACCTGGTGGAGGTCCTCCCGCACGGCATGCAAAACGACCCGATCACGGGCCGCGTCCGTGAGGTGCACTGGGACGACCACGCCCGGGTGGTCCGCTACCAGGTTGACGCCGCGGAACGCGTCCGCGGAACCTGGTTCGGGGCTGCGGACCTCAAGCCTATCCAAGCAACGAAGGCCGAACCGTTGATGCGGATCGAGCCGAGTCACGACAACCGCGTCGTCGACCAGATGCTCGAAGGATTGGATGTCGACAAGCACCACGCACCGGGCGGCTAGCCGGACATCGGCTCTCCGCCGATGTCTTGACGCCGCCTTCCTGGCGGCGAAGCAGCCCTTAGGTAGATCAACAGCCGGCTAGCTGAACAGCGTTCCGAAGACGACGCCCAGCACGATCGCGATGACGATTTTGCACCCAATGAAACAGGCGCCGACAAGCATGGCGCGCTGTAAAATCAATCCGAGGAAAAGCCACGCGAGCAGGCCGGCGAGCAGGCCCGCCACGACACACCCTACTAGCAGCCCGGCGACATCGCCGAGCAAGCCGACGGCGAATCCGATGCCAAGGCCCGAGACGACCGACATGCCCACACTGACCAAGCCGGCAGTGAGCCAATCGAGTTCTTCGCCCTCGTTGATCGCCGCGACGAGTGATACGAGCACCACGGCGTCTAGCAAGATTCCGAGCATAAAAGTCAACTCAATCGCCGCGAGGGAGGATCGGGCCTCGCTCGGCCGGCGAACCTACGCTTCCGTTCACGCCGTCGCAAGGGTCTTCTGCCAAGCTGGTCGAAGACCGCTCCGCGGTCGTCGTTGAAGCAAGCGAACGGCCGCTCTGCGAAGCGCAACTAGCACTTAGCCCCGAGCCAATGACCCGGGGCTAAGTGGGGACGCGTACGAATTATCAATCAAGCGACTTCTGCCGCTTATCGGCGGCGGCGACGCGGGCACGCCAACGCGGCCCACGCGGCGAGCGCCGTTGTTGCCGGCTCGGGGATGATTGCGTTGACGTAGGTCCCGCGTTCGACCATCGTGCCGGAGAATGTGGTTCCGACGAACAACGGGATGCCGTTCAGGTCGCCGGTCAACGCCATTGTTACATCGACGGTGTGCTCGACGTCGCCGTTGGGCAGCTCCAGGTAAGAGCTGGTGCCGGGCGTCAACGCCAGGTCGATGCCGGCCGCTTGCAGGTCGACGTCGTAGCCCCCGCCGGTCCCGCCGCCGCCGAAGGCGATTTTGAGGATCGTGACGTGCCCGTTGTGCTCGCCAACGGGCGCCTCGAGGATGCACCCCCGGGGGCAGAAGTCGTCGCTGGCGATCGAGAAGTCCACCGAGGGGCTCGACACCAACACCGCCGACTCTAAGACGCCGCCGGACGGCGACACATCGATCGCCTGGTCGAAGTCGTTGACCGTATCAATGTCCTCGAATAACAGACCAAACCGGAGATCGATTTCGCTGATGAAGTCCATCTGCACGCCTTCGAGCGCGCCCGGATCGATCGGCGGCGGCGGGTCGACCGCCTGGCGGCCACTAGTCCGATTGGAACGCGAGGAGTTGTAGTCTTCGCCCTCGGCCATCGTGACGCGCGTGTTGACGCCGGTTCCCCCGGGGCCGAGCGGCAGCACGCCCTCGAACGTTAAGTCGAGCGACACAATCTCGGTGTCGACTTGGATGTAGGGCGGGTCAGCCTGACCCGAGGCCAACCCGGCCCAAGCCAGGCCGACAATACTCGCCGCTGAAGCACGCAGCACCGATGTCACAAACATTAGCGGACTCCCGTCGCAAGAGGAAAAGGGGGGCCACGCTGCGGTGGCCCGTGCAGCCGCACAGAATATGGCGGCAAGCCGCCGATTGCAAAGCAATTCCTGCGGCTAGCGAGGGACTCGGGAGGGCTCGGGCGCCGACGCGCGTTATGCCCCCGCGGCTTCGGCCCGGTCCTCGAGCCCAAGCCGCTTCATCTTCTTGTAGAGGGTCGTGCGGTTGATGCCGAGTTGGTCGGCGGTTTGGATACGGTTCCACTCGTTCGACTCAAGCACCTCGAGGATGATCGCCCGCTCGGGTCCTTCGAGGGCTTCTTTGAGCGACTGCCCCGCGTAGTGCGTGGTGGGGATGGCGCCGCCGGGGGTGCGGACCTCGGTCGGCAAATCGAGCGGGCCGAGGGTGTCTTGCTTGCTGAGCAGCACGGCCCGCTCGACAACGTTCTGCAGCTCACGCACGTTGCCGGGCCAGTGGTACCGCTGCAGGGCGCCGGTTGCTTCGTCGGAGAAGCCGGCGACGTTTGGGCGGTTGGCGTCTTCGCGGACCTCCTCCAGGAACTTCTGGGCGAGCAGCGGGATGTCGCTCACCCGTCCGCGGAGCGGCGGCAGTTCGACGTTGATCACGTTGATGCGGTAGTACAAGTCCTGGCGGAAGGTCCCGTCGGCGACGTTCTTCGCCAGGTCTTCGTTGGTCGCCAGCACAACGCGCACGTCGACGTTGTGCGTCTGGGCGCCGCCGACCGCTTCGAACGCCAGTTCCTGCAGCACGCGTAGCAGCTTGACCTGCATGGCGGGCGTGGCGGTGCCGATCTCGTCGAGGAAGATCGTGCCGCCGTCGGCTTGGAGGAACTTGCCGGTCTTGTTGGTGGTCGCCCCCGTGAAGGCGCCGGCGACGTGGCCGAACAGCTCGCTCTCGAGCAGGTTCTCCGGCAGGGCGCCGCAGGCGACCTCGACAAAGGGCCCGTCGCGGCGCCCGCTCCGCTTGTGGATGGCCCGCGCGATCAGGCTCTTGCCGGTGCCGCTCTCGCCGGTCACGAGGACGGTCGCCCGCGTGTCGGCGATCGACTCGATCATGTCAAACACACGGAGCATCCGCGGGTCGTTGCCAACGATGTGCCCCATGCCGTGCTTGCGGTCGAGTTCCTCCTTGAGGTGGGTGTTCTCCTCGATCACCTTCCGCTGGCCGAGGGCGCGCTCGATCGACATCAGCAGCTCGTCGTCGATAAGCGGCTTGGTGAGGTAGTCGAACGCGCCGGCGCGGATGGCGTCGATCGCCGAGTCGGCGTTGCCGTACCCGGTCAGCAAGATCACCTGCATAGCCGGCCAGCGCCGCAGCGACTGCTCGAGCAGGTCGAAGCCGTCTCCGTCTTGCAGGCGGATGTCGGAGAGCAGCAGGTCGTAGGTCGAACGCCTGAGCAGGTCGAGCGCATCGGCGTAGCCGGGCGCGGCGTCGACCTCCAGCCCCTGGTCGCGGAGCCAGTCGGTCATCGAGTCGAGCACTTGGCGGTCGTCGTCGACGAGGAGGAGTTTACCGGGCATTTGCGAATTCGGGAGTGCGGAATTCAGAGTGCGGAATCACGCGCAAGCGTTCCGCGACGGTTGCTGGTACTCCAGCGGTGGTCGCCGCCGTGGTCGCACCATGACCGGTAAGCGATCCCGCCTTCCGCAATCCGCACTCCGCATTCGTTTGTCGCCAAATAACTACGTCACGCGCGGGGGGCGGTCAAAAAACAACACCCGGCGGCGGGATGTTTTGCGGTCGCGGCGCCGGGGAACCGCGGCGGCGAAACTTGCACGACCGGCGCCGCCGTGCTAATCCTAACGGCGTGGGGCGGCGTCGGTCTTCGGCGCTCGATTGGTTCGGTTGCTACTCGTCCTCGCCCCACGGAGCTTCTCATGCCACGCCTCGCTTGGCTCGCCACGCTGCTGGCGCTGCTCGTCTGCCGGCCGTCTCTGTCACAAGTCATCACGGGCGCCCAAACCAAGTGGGAAACCCTGACCCTCGACTTCACGGGTCCCCAGGCCAGCGAGCTCGACGGGCGGGCGCAGGTCGGCGGCGCCACGGGCACACCGAACCCGTTTCTCGATTTCCGCTTGCAGGTCGCGTTCACCTCGCCGTCGGGAGTGGTGTACGACGTGCCCGGCTTCTTCGACGGCGACGGCGCCGGTGGCGGCACAGGCAGCGTCTGGCGCACCCGCTTCACTCCGGACGAGGTGGGCGAGTGGTCGTACACGGCGTCGTTCCGCGAGGGGGCGAACGTCGCGATCGACCTGAGCCCCACCGCCGGTGCCGCGGGCACGCTCATCGACGGCCTGGGCGGCGTGTTCAGCGTCTCGCCGGCGGCGGCGAGCGCGACGGGCCACTTCGCTACGGGGAGGCTCGAGTACGTCGGCGGGCACTACCTCAAGCGGCGAGACGGCGGCTACTGGATCAAGTCGGGCGCCGACAGCCCGGAGAACTTCCTCGGGTACCGGGGCTTCGACAACACGCAGACCAAGGGGACCGGCGGCAACCAGGGCCGGCTCGGCATCCTCCACGACTACGGCGGCCACGCGGGCGACTGGAACCCGGGCGACCCGGCGTGGGACTCGCCCGACTTCGACCTGGGCAACACGCTGGCCGACGGCGGCGACGCGCGCAACATCATCGGCTACCTGAACTACCTTTCGTCGATCGGCGTGAACTCGCAGTACTTTCTGGCGAACAACATCGGCGGCGACGGCGAGGACAGCCACCCCTTCGCCGCGGTCGGCACGGCGCAGCAGCTCTCGGGCGAGGAGTTCACCGGCACGCCCAACGACAACTTGCACTACGACGTCAGCAAGCTGGCCCAGTGGGAGGCCGTCTTCCGCCACGCCCAGGAGCAGGACATCCACCTCCACTTCGTGCTCAACGAGGCGGAGAACCACAACAAGCTGGAGCTCGACGACGGCCAGCTCGGCGTCGAGCGGAAGCTGTTCTACCGCGAGTTGGTCGCCCGCTTCGGGCACCACAATTCGCTGCAGTGGAACCTGAGCGAGGAGTATGACCTGAACAACGGCTTCGGCGGCAGCCAGGCGGCCGAGGCGGCACGGGTCAACGAGTTCGCGGACTACCTGGCGGCGATCGACCCGTACGCCCACCCCACAACCGTCCACAACGCTGACAAGAACGACCTGCTAACACCCGCCGGCGTGAGGAACCAATCCGCCTTTCAATACTTCATCGGGGCCGACAACGGCGCCGAGAACTTCGACATCGCGAGCGTCCAGCGGGCGGGCGAGGCGGAGGACTGGTCGAGCGTCGTCGAGTCGTTCCGCACCGCGACGGCCGACGCCGGGCGCCCCTGGGCTGTGTTTATCGACGAGCCGCAATCGATCACCCGGATCGGCGTCGGCGCCAACGACGACACCCAGCCGGGCACAACCAACGCCGAGCGGTTCAACACGGTCCGCAAGACCATGACCTGGGACATCCTGCTGTCGGGCGGCGCCGGCGTGGAGTGGTTTATCCACGACGCCGACCAGGACGTCGAAGACCAACGTGTCTACGAGCAGGTCTACCGCGAGACGGCCATCGCCCGGCGGTTCCTGGAAGAGAACACGCCGTTCTGGCGGATGGCGCCGAACGACGGTCTGCTGTCGGGTGAGGACGGCGACTACGGCGGCGGCGAGGTGTTCGCCATCGAGGGGGAGGTCTACGCCCTCTACCTGCCCGACGGCTCGAACGACGACAACAACGCCAGCCCGGGCGGGAGCAGTGCACCGACGCTCGACCTCACGGCGTTCGCCGGCGAGCAGTTCACGCTCCGGTGGTTCAACCCCCGCACGGGCGAGTTCGCCCCCGGCGCTGTGGCGCTCGCCGGCGGCGCCGACGCGAGCCTCGGGCCGACGCCGGGCGGCTTTAGCAACACCGACGATTGGGCGGCGCTGGTGATCCGGGTCACGGGCGACATGAACGACGACGGCGTGGTTAACGCCGCCGACTACACCGTCTGGCGGGACTCCCTCGGCGACTCGGTGTCGCCGGGGGCGCGTGGAGACGCGAACGGAGACGGGCTAGTGACCGCCGCCGACTACCTGGTCTTCCGAGAGCAGTTTGGCCAGCAGCCGTCTCCGCAGGCCGCCGCCGCGGCGCCCCAGCCGGCCACGGCTTCGCTGCTGCTGCTTGCCGCCCTCCTGCTGGCGGGCCGCGTCAGGTGAAGCGGGCAGCGCGAGTCGCTATGCTTACGGCGGGCCGGGCGCCCTCAGGCGGCAAGATCGGCCACCGCACGACGAAGACGCGCTCGCAATGGACTTATTCACCACCCTACTGATCATCGCGGCGCTCGTCGCGGCTTTCGGCGGGATCGCGTATTACGCGCACCTGCAAGAGAAGAAGCGCCGGGAGCTGCTCGCGGCGTTCGCGCTAGAGCTCGGGTGGGAGTTCGACCCGACGACCGACCGCACGCTCGACGACCGCTTCCCGCAGTTCGATTGCTTCCGCCGGGGCGATTCGCGGTACGCCCACAACTCGCTGCGCGGTTCCCTGCTGCTGGCCACCGGAGCGGCCGAGGAATGCAACCTGCACGCCCAGGCGGGCGACTACCACTACACCGTCACCAGCGGCAGCGGCAAGAACCGCACCACCACGACCTACCGCTTCAGCTACCTGATGATCATGGCGCCAACGACCGCGGGCCACGACCTGCGGATCAAGCGGGAGAACTGGGGCGACAAGATGAAGGCCGCCATGGGGTTCGACGACATCGACTTCGAGTCGGCCGAGTTCAGCGACCGCTTCTGGGTCAAGAGCCGCGACAAGCGGTTCGCGTACGACGTGATCCACCCGCGGATGATGGAGTTCCTCATGAACGGCCCGACGCCGACCATCGAGATCGACCGCGGCGTGCTGTGCCTGTACGGCAGCGGCAGCCGGTGGGAGCCGCACGAGTTTAAGATGCGGATGCGGTGGGCGAGCGGCTTCTTCGCGCTGTGGCCTCGCCACCTGCTCGCGACGTAGCAGCCGGTTGATTTACGGGCGGGCTGCTTCCTCGCCGGGAAGGCGGCGTCAAAACGCCGGCCAGAAGCCGACGTTTTGCGAGCCGCGAGGAGCTTGCTCCGAGCTTGGCGAGGTTGAAAAACGCCTGGAGAGCGTTTTTCAACCGTCAGTCAGCCGGCGGCCGCTCCTGCCCCCGATCGAGTCACCAACAGCCGGAGTCTTATGGGCCCCCTTCCGATCATCGTCGCCGTTGTCCTGCTCCTGCTGGCGGTCTACGTCGTTGTCAACTACAACCGCTTCGTGGCGGTCCGGGCGCACCTTCGCGAAAGTTGGTCGGACATCGACGTCGAACTCAAGCGACGCTACGAGCTGGTGCCCAACCTTGTCGAGACGGTCAAGGGCTACGCCGCTCACGAGCGCGCCGTCCTGGAGGAGGTGACGCGGCTCCGCGACCGCGCGGCTCAGCCGCACGGCTCGGCGGCGATGCAGGCCGTGGACGAGTCGGCTCTGGCGATCGGCGTCGAGAAGCTGCTGGCCGTCGCCGAGGCGTACCCCGACCTGAAGGCGGACACGCACTTCTTGGCGTTGCAGCGGGAACTCGCCCTGACCGAGGACCGCATCGCCGCGGCCCGGCGGTTCTACAACGGCAACGTCCGCGACCTGAACGAACTCTGCCAGGCGTTCCCCACCAACCTGATTGCCGGCCTGTTCGGCTTCGAGCGGGCCGACTACTTCGACGCGGGCGAGCAGGCGCGCCTGGCGCCCAAAGTCGGCTTGTAAGCCCCCGGCTCCGCCGGGGGACGACGTTACGCCACGTGTTGCTTGGATTGAGCACGTAGGCCGGATCAAACGTGAGCGCAGCTCCGGCTGGGCGTCACGTTTGGGGTGACCTGCTCGGCGGGGTTTGCCGGAGCTCCCTTCGGTCGAGCCGGGCCTACGGCTGCGGCCGTGCGTTTTCCGTGCGCCCCGGTTGTTTGACCCTGCTCACGAGCGGGCTTACGCTCGCCCGCATGACGCAACACCAACCGCTGCTGGCCGCCGTTCTTGCCACGCTGGTCGCCGGGCAATCGGCTGCGCAGTTGGTGCCGCCGGGGCTGGCGCCGGGCGAGACCTACCACCTGACCTTCACCACCAGCACCACGCACGGCATCACCGGCAGCACGTCGGTGCCGCCGGGCAACTTCCCGGCGTTCGGTGGCGTGGACGCGGCGGACTGGGTGGTCACCTTCAACGCCTTCAGCGCCGGCCTGCTCTCCGGCTGGGACTTCCAAGATCCCGAGTGGCGGGCGGTGATCTCCAACGACGACGAGGACGCCATCGACCGCGTCGGCATCCAGGGCCCGGTCTACAACCTGCTGGGCGACCGCGTAGCCGATAGCGAGGCCGACTTCTTCGACGGGCAGATCAACGTGCCGCTGAACGTGGATGAGTTCGGGGAGGTAATTGCGAGTGGGACGACGGAAGTGTGGACGGGAACGGGTTCGGACGGACGGCGAAGCGGCTCAACGTGTGGGGACAATTGGACGAACAACGCGAGCGTGGCTTCGGGCCTCGTTGGTGGTATCGGCACTACAGCCGGGTCTTGGTCGTCAGCTGCCAACGCATCTTGCAACGAAACCGCCCGCCTTTACGCGATCAGCCCCGCATTCACCGTCCCGACACCGCCGTCCGCGTTCGGTGACTTCGACGGCGACGGCGTCACCGCGCCGAGCGACTACCAAACGTGGCGGCAAGACTTCGGCCTAACGGTCGATCCGTGGGCCGGCGCCGACGGCAACGGCGACGGGCAGATCGACGCCGCCGACTACACCGTGTGGCGGGACCAACTAGACGACCCGGCGGTCGTCGGCCCGCTGCCCACCTCGCTGTGGACCAGCGGCGCCGGCGGGGCGTTTGAGGACCCCGCCAACTGGTCGGCCGGCGTCCCCGGCACGGGCGGCGTGGTGGCGATCGACCCCAGCCTGTCGACCTCGCAAACCGCCGGCATCCCGATCACCCTCGCCGCCGACCAGACCACCAACCGGGCGCTCCGCATCACGCCGACCGGCTCGCAGGTGACGCAGCTCAACCTGGGCGGCGGCCGCTACTCGCTGACCGGCGACCCCAACGCCGTGGGCATCGGCCGGGCGGCGCTCTACCTCCGCGGCCAGGGCGAAGACAACTTCCTCGCCCAGGCGAAACTCGAGGTCGCCGGCGGCACGCTCTCCGCGGCAACCGGCGGGATCGACATCGCCGAGGGGGGCCGGTTGGAGGTCGCCACCGACGGCAACCTTTCGGCCACCGAGGTGAAGCTTGGCGAGGGCGGCGCGGTGAGCGTCTCCGGCCAGTACGCCGCGGCCCAGACGCGGCTCGAAGGGGGCACGCTCTCAATCATCACCGGCGCGACAAACATCTCGCTCGGCGTCCTCTCGGGCGACGGCAGCGTCTTGCTGAACGCCGACGCGAACATCGGTCGCAACTTCGACAGTAGCTTTACGCCCTTCACCGGGACGTTCAGCGGCGGCGCGAACCTGACGAAGGTCGGCACCGGGCGGCAGTCGTTCGCTTCGCCCCAACCGGTGCCGCTCGCCGTGATCGACGCGGGCACGGTCGAGGTCGCCGACGGCGGCGTCCTGGACGGCACGCTCGACTTCGGCAGCGGGGTCTTCGACCCGGGCCTGAACCACGTGGGCGGCACGCTCGCCCCCGGCGGCGCCGGCGAGCTGGGCACGGTAACCGTCGAGGGCATCTACGCCCAGCAGCCCGGCGCCACGCTCCACATCGAGCTCGACGCCGCGACCGGCGAGGCCGACCTGCTGGTGGTCGGCGGTGGGTTCGCGGAGCTGAACGGCACGATCGAGCTGGCCTGGGTCGACGGTGTCCCGGCCGAGACCCCACCGCAGTCGTTCCAGATCATCGACCCGCGGTTAGACCTGGGCGGCGTGTTAGGCGGCAGCGTGGCGTTCGACTTCACCGACGCCCCGCTCGTCTTCACCGGTCAGCCGATCGGCTGGACGGCGGACGGCTTCCTGGACACCGGCGAGATTCGCATCGGCGTGTTCGGCGTCGCCGTGCCCGAGCCAACGGCGGTGAGCCTGCTGGCGGCGGTCGCAATTGGCCTGCCCCGTCGTCGAGTCGAGTAGCCCGGCAAGCCCCAAGCTCCGCCGAGGAGGCGAAGTTGCTCCGTATTGGGCCCGCACCGAATCCTGCTTGCTTCCGATGATTGGCCTGCTTGCTTCACGTGGTTGGGTCTTGCGGCGACTCGCCACGCGGCAAGGGATTTTCCAGACAGAAACCGTTGATTTCTGGCCCGGATTTCCGAAGATTGTTTCCTCTGAGGCGTTGTTCTGAGCAGACGGCCCACTCCCGATGCGAACGCCTCCCCGGTGCAGACCCTCGCACGCTATGAACCCCGCCCCTCGAATCTCGGCCGTCGAAACCGCGTCGCCTGCGGGGGCGATGCGGTCCGACCCGGTCGCGACGCTGATCGACGCCTTCGAGTCGGCCGGCACCGGCGAGCTGCGTTTTGCCAGCTACCTTGCCCAGGTTGATGAAATCAACCGCGCGCCGCTGTTGGAGCGGCTCGTCGGCTCGGCGCTCAAGCGGCTGGGCGAGCGGCGCTCGGCCGACCCCTCGGGCGAACTGGTCGCCGCGAACCCCGAGTTTGCCGACGAAATCCAGTCGATCATCGCCCGCGACATTGCGACCATCGATCAGCGGACCGAGCGGGCGGAGCAGGACACCGGCGGCAGCAAGGGATCGAGCAAGGGCCTCAACGTCCGTTGCCCCCACTGCCAAAGTCCCGTCTCGATCACGCCGGACGCCGAGCTGGAGAGCATCGGGTGCCCCCAGTGCGGGAGCGCCTTCAGCCTGCTGGACGACAAGAACGAAACGCACCTCGCGGGCGCGGTGACGCAGGTCGGCCAGTTCCGCCTGATCGAGCGGGTCGGCATGGGCGCCTTCGGGTCGGTCTGGAAGGCGCACGACACGTCGCTCAACCGAACGGTCGCGGTGAAGATCCCGCGCCGGAGCGGCCTCGACGAGTCGCAAGAGCGGGCCTTCATCCGCGAGGCCCAGCACGCGGCAAGCCTCAGCCACCCGGGCATCGTCCCGGTTTACGAGGTCGGCCGCGAGGACGACACCCTCTACATCGTCAGCGAGTACGTGCGGGGCGTCTCGCTCGCCGACTGGCTCACTGGGCAGCAGCTGACCACCCGCGAGGCCGCCGAGCTGTGCGAGCGGGTCGCCTTGGCGCTCGGCCACGCCCACGAACGGGGCGTCGTTCACCGCGACCTCAAGCCGGGCAACATCATGATCGGCGGCGACGGCGAGCCGCGGATCATGGACTTCGGACTCGCCCGCCGCGACGCGGCCGACGCGACGGTCACGCTCAGCGGCCAGCTTGTCGGCACCCCGGCGTACATGTCACCCGAACAGGCCCAGGGCGACGGCAACACCGCGGCGCCCGCCAGCGACGTCTACTCGCTGGGCGTCGTGCTCTTCCAGCTGCTGACCGGCGAGCTCCCCTTCCGCGGCAGCACGCGGATGCTGCTGCACCAGGTCGTGAACGACGAGCCGCCGAGCCCGCGGACGCTCAACGCCAACGTCTCGCGAGACCTCGAAACGATCACGCTGAAGTGCCTGGAGAAGTCGCCGCAACGCCGGTACAAGAACGCCGGCGAGGTCGCCGCGGAGCTCCGCCGCTGGGCGGACGCGAAGCCGATCCACGCCCGCCCCGCCAGCCCCGGCTACCGGGCCTACCGCTGGTGCCAGCGGAACCGTTCCGCCGTGGGGTGGATGGCGACGGTCGTCATGCTGCTGGCGGGGGCGACCGGCTTGGTTTCCCGCTTGTGGCTCGAAGCGGACCACGAACGCCACCTCGCCGAGCAGGCGGTCGCGCGGGCCGAGCAAGCCGTCGAGCAGGCCGAGCAGATGGCCGCCGAGCTCGAAGCGAAGACCGTGGAGTTGGCCTCCGCCAACCAGCAGCTCTCCGACAAAGCGAGCGACTACCGCGAGCAAACGATCGAGCTCCGAGAGGAGCAAGAGCGGCTCGAGCAGTCGAACCTGAAACTCAAGCAGGCAACCGAGCAGGTCGCGCAGCTGCTGGAAGAACTGAGCGAGCAGTCGCCCGACGACCCGGCCGTGCCGGCAATCCCTTCGCAAACGGAGTCGCCTTTGGTCGCCGACGCCGCCGGAGACCCGGCCGCGCCCGCCGCCGTAGTCTTGGGTGCTGAGTCGCCGGGTGCTGGGTCGCCGGGTGCTGGGTCGCCGGGCGGTGCGTCTTCGAGCGGTGCGTCTTCGAGCGGTGCGTCTTCGAGCGACGACGCTTCCGAGGGCCCCAAGGTTGCCTCCGCAGGCGGCGACGCGCTGCCGCCGCCAGAGACCGCGCCCGCCGCCGGGTTGGCGGGCGACGACGCGACGCCCGCGACCAGCGAGTCGACGCCGCCGAGCGTGTCGGCTCAGGTCGTGAGCCTCCGCCGAGAGCACGGCCTTAGCGATAAGCTGTTCGCCGCCTACGGAGGGCTGCTTGAGCAAGACCTCACCGACGCCCAGCGGAGCCTGGTTCACGTCTGGCGGGGAAGGGCTTATCTCGAAAGGGCTACGCCAAACGACATCGCGTTAGCCTTGGTCGACTACAAAGCCGCCGGGCGGTCGGGCGTTACGCTGCTGGTCAAGGTTGACGCGGTCCCGCTCAAGACGAAGTCAGAGGTGACCGGCGTCGCTCGACGCGATGAAACGGTTCTCATTTCCCATATCCGGCCAGGCGGAGACGCGGCCTGGTACTACGTTTCGTCGGTCGACCTCGACACCAGCAAGAAGGGCTGGGCCCAGGCGGACGCCCTGGGCATTGGGCGGCCAGCCGTCAAGCCGTCCGCCCCTTCACCATTCCCGACGGCTTCCCCTCTGCGGTCTGCACCCTCCCCAACGACGACGTTTTCGGCTGAACGAAGTCAGCTCTCTTCGGCGACCGGCTCGCGCAGCGGCAGCGGCATCAATACCGCTACGTGGGATACCGCCAAGACGCAAAGACGGCAGAATTGGGCGGACGACTTCCAGCGCAAGAATGGCCGGGCGCCAACGGTGATGGAAACCCCTTGGTGGGAGAACCAACGCGAGATGCAGCACAACTGGCGATCGCGTGTCGTGAACGGCTACGGCAACAGCCAGCGGACTTACAGTTCGCAGAACTCGATGACTCGTCGAGGCGACGGTTCGAGAACGTGGTGGCGTGGGAGCAGAGACCCGGAGCCGACTTCGACCAATAGCGCGGGCTCTTCCCAACCGCCCGCCCCGGCGGACTCAGACCGAAAGCCAACTTCTGTAGCGACTCAAGAGGTCAAACCCGACAGGGCCCCGACGACAACGAAGCCAAGCCCCGCAACGCCCGTAGCAGCGGCAGCGGCGAAGCCAGCGCCGCAGCAGGCGGCGGTTTCTCAACGCAGAAGCCGCTACTACGGCGGGATCAACTCGCTTACCGCCAGGACCGACATTACCGAGCAGCGAGCCGCCTGGGCCCGGGACTTCGAGAAGAAGAATGGCCGGCTTCCATCGACCGCCGAAACGCCGTGGTGGGAGAACTCGGAAGAGATGGAGCGGAACTGGCAGGCCCGCGGGCTGAACCGCGGCGACTCGCTGCGAGAGGCGGCCCGCACGGTCCGCCAAGCGGCCGAGCAGGGCGCGCCCGCCACCGCGTGGCCAAACGGCTCTGCTGAGCAATAGGAAAACCGGCGCTCAGCCGCCGCGTCACCCCGCGCGGGGGTGGGCCTTCTCGTAGGCCGCTCGTAGGCTGGCGGTGCTGACGTGGGTGTAGATCTGCGTCGTCACCAGGCTGGCGTGGCCGAGCAGCTCTTGCACGCTGCGGATGTCGGCGCCCGCGTCCAGCAGGTGCGTCGCGAAGCTGTGCCGCAGCGTGTGCGGCGACGTCCGCCCGTCGAGCGCCGCTTGGCGGAGGTACTTCTCGAGCATCCGCGCTACGCTCCGCGTCGTGATCCGCTTGCCAAACTTGTTGGTGAAGACCGGCGTGAGGGGCGAGGGGCTGGGCGTGAGGAACTCGGCCGCCGGCCGCCGCACCGCAAGCCACGCGTCCAGGGCGCTGCGGGCGTACGACCCGATCGGCGCGAGGCGCTCCTTGCGGCCCTTGCCTCGCACGCGGACGACACCCTGCTCGGCGTCGAGGTCTTCGTCATTCAGGGCGACGAGCTCGCTGACCCGCAGGCCGGCCGAGTAGAGCACCTCGAGCATCGCCCGGTCCCGCTTGCCCGCTTGCCGGTCGACGGGTGGCGCCGAGAGCAGCCGCCCGATCTCGTCGGTCGACAAGAAGTGCGGCAGCTTGCGGGCCTTCCGCGGGCTGCGGAGGGGGCGGGCCGGGTTGCCGTCGACCCAACCCTCGCGCTGGGCGAAGCGGAAGAAGCTGCGGACCGACGAAAGCCGCCGGGCGATGGAGGTCTTCGCGAAGCCGGCGTCGTGCAGCGAGGCGAGGAACCCGCGGAGTTCGCCGGTCGTGATCGACGCTGGCGCGGGCGAGCCGCCGTCCTCTTCGGCGAGGTAGTCGGCCAGGGCCGTTAGGTCCTCGCGGTACGCCTTGATGGTGTGCTCCGAGGCGCCGCGTTCGACCTCGAGGTAACGCAGGAATTGCCCGAGCTGTCGACGCATTCGCGGAGCGCTAGGTGGCGGGTTTGAAGAGAGTTGGCGGTGACCGGCGTCTTGCCTTCACCCCCGCGTACTTCAACACTACTCTTCGACACGGATGTCGGCGTCCACCTCGGTGAAGCGTGGGGCGTTGCGCTTGGCCTCGGCACGGATCTTCTTGCTCAGCACCGCGGCGTCGTGCCAGTTGAAGCTGAGCTCGGGGTTCGACGCGTGCCTGCCGAGCATCCGCAGCGCCTGGGCTTGCTGCGTGTCATCGTACAGGAAGATGTAGCGTTCTTTGCCCTTAACCAGGGCGAGGACGTTGACGTCGTCGTTCACGACGGGGCCTCCGTGCGGCGGCGGTAGTGCGGGGCGGCGGGCGCAGAGCGGGGCTCTTCACGCAGCGGCCGCCGCAGCATTCCGTGCTGGCAGCGGCGCCGCGGAGACGCGCGGGGAACGCGGCTCTGCAGAAGTTGCCTATCGGCTGTCGGGCCAGCGGCTCACCACCCGCGTTTCACCCCCGCCGCCGCGCGCGGTAAGCGTTTCCGCCAGGTGGAGGTGGGCGCAGAAGCGGATGAAGTCGTCGCTCCGCTCGAGGTAAGACTGCCAGCCGCCGAACCGCGCGTCGTCGCGAAAACTGACATAACTGGCAAGAGCCGAAGTGAAATCGGGGTCGTGGCCCCGGTAGACCCGCGTATGCGTCATGACCGGACCGAGCGTCGGCACGCACGGCGGCCGGGTCGGGCTGGGGCCGGCGGGGGTGAAGCCCCGCGCGTCGGGCCAACCAACAAGCGGCAATTGCGTGGCGCCGGTTGTGTCGAAAGGGCCGCACGGCGCGGTTGTCGGGCCGGTGGCGTTGCTATCGACGAAGTGCGTGCGGTGCGCGGTCGCGTGCTGCGCCAGCACGACGCCGGGCCGCGCGTTCCACGCCGACTTGTCGCCATCGCCGCGGGCTCCGCCACCACCGCCACCGCCGTGGCTTGGATCGGCTTCGCCGGGATCAACCCCGTCGGCGTCGGGTGGCGGCGGCAGCCACTCGGTCGCCGGGCCGCGCTGCACGCCCCGGGCGTCACGGTAGGTCGGGTCCGTTGTCGGGATCGGCTGCGCGTGGTGTGGCTCATCGAACCCCGGTGGCGCCACCAGCGATTCGCACCCCGCGCCGCAATCGGGCGTTTGAGTCTTGAGCTGCTCGCGGGCGAGCGCCATCTCCGCTTCGAAAACGAGCTCCTCCGGGATGTACTCCTCGTCGGGCGTGCCCCAGGGCAGGCCGTAGCCGGCGGGGATCTCGTGGAAGCCGGGGTTCGCCGCGTACCACTCGACGCGCAGGCCGCACCGCGGCGGGTAGTACGGGGTGTAGTCGGTGACCGACCCGATCAGCACCGCGTCGACGCCGAGCACCTCGGCCAGCCGGCGCGCTTCGCCGGGGCTCGACAGGTCGATGGCGTGCTGGAGGATCGCCTCCTCGACGACGCCAAGGGGCACGACTTCGAAGCCGGGCACGCCCTGCAGCTCCGCGTAGTAGGCCATGGCGAACTGCCGGCCGTCGACGGTCGGCTCGTCACTCTGGTTGAAGAAGGGCGCCACCGCGACGCGGCTGAGCTGCGGGAAAGGGTTGTGCAGCAGCGGCTGGTGCGACACCTCGGGCAGCAACAGCGTGCAGCCGGACGCGCCGAGCAGGCACGCCGCGGAGAGGAGCGTCCAGTGCAGGAGAGCGGGGCCGCGCGTCATCGGGCCATCGTTGCTGGCAGGCCCCCCTGCTAGCAGAACGCCGGCGCAAACGCCGCCGGCATCACCGGTCTAATCGGCAGAGTCGGCCGGCCGGCTTGAGGGCGTTCTATTCGTTTGCCGTGCTCCCGGACGACCTGGTTTCGGCAGCGCCGCAAGTTGTCTCTCGGCCGAGGCGAGCGCATCCGCCACCCGCCGCAAACCAACGGTGCAGCCGAGCACAAGCAGGCTGATGAGGACCGGCGTCAGAGCGACCAGCAAGCCAAGGGCCAAGACCTCACTCGCCACCGCCACGAGTCTCGGCCCACCAAGGGCCACTCCAACGCCAAGCAATAGCGCACAAGCGGTGAGCGTACGAAACAGCCCGCCGAGGCTGAATCGCGGGCCTTTGTCACTCTTGTTCTGGGGCATCAGGTTGCGGGTCTGGTCGCGCGTCGGTGCGTTCGAGCCACTCGGCGTCGGCTAGGCCTTTCGTACGCCCCGTGGCGCGTTTGTTGCGGATGAGAGCTTGCTTCCCCAAGGCGAACGCGGGCATGCCTGCGTACTCAACCGCGAACTTTGGCTCCCACGCTTCGTCGAAAGAGAGCCCGCTAATCGAGGTGAGGATATCGATCCGTCGCGGGGGCACTCCTATCTGGAATACCGTCCCTTCGACTGCAAAGTCGTCGACCGTCACTCCGCTGCGGAGGGCATTGAAAGCCTCAATCGCCGCCTAAACGCGTTCGGCATTCTCAGCCTTTGGCCGCACCAAGAAGTCGATGTCTCCCGTGGCGCGCGGGTTGCCGTGGGCGCCAACCGCGTAAGCGCCGACAACAACGTATTCAACGCCCGCGTCGTTCAACGCGGACAACATGTCGGAGTAGCCTTCGTTGACAAGCATCGGGGTCTTTCATGGCCCAGGCATCGACGGTGATCCGCCAAACCATAGCCATCCGCTCCGACATTGAGCCCGCAACGAAATCCTCGAGCGGGTCTTCTTCGCCTAGCCTCAATAATCGCGTTGGGTATTCGTCTCGGCTAACCATCCTCCCACTCTGCCACGCTTAAACCAGCCCGCCAAAGCCAGCGAGCCCCAGCGGCTCGCGGCTGGCGTAGGGCTCGCCGTACGCCCGGCCAATCGTCTTGCCCCAGTAGGCGGCCTCGTGTTCAAGCTGCTCGAGGAAGGTCGGGCTAGCGGTCGGCCGGCCGGTGATGAATTGGCTCTCGTAGGCCCGGATGCTAGCGAGCTTCTGCGGCCAGACGTCGGAGATGTCGAGCACCAGCGCCGGCTGCGGGGCCAGCTTCAGGTGGACGCAGTAGTAGTGGTAAACCCGCTCGGGGTGGTGCGGCTCGCCCGGCAGTTCGTGCCGCGTGCCGGCGGTCTTGGTGAGCTTGGCCCAGAAGCGGGCGTCGTCGACCAGCTTCGTGGCGGCCGTGTGGTCGGGGTGGGCGTCCTCCCAGTACGGGGCGAACAACCACCGCGGCCGCTGCCGCCGGATCACGCCTGCTAGCTTTGCGCGGTTGTCGAGCGTCGGCTCGAGGCTCCGATTGGGCAGCCCTAGGTTCTCCCGCCAGTCGAGCCCAAGGATCTCGGTCGCGTCGGCCGTCTCTCTCATGCGCGTCTCGAGCGAGCCGTGCGGCGTCGGTTCGCCCGAGGTGAGGTCCAGCACCCCGACGCGGAGCCCCTCGGCACGCATCCGCAAGATACCGCCGCCCATGCCGAGTTCGGCGTCGTCGGGGTGGGGGGCGACAATGAGGGCGTCGAGCATCGCGTTTCGAGATCGGGGGTCACGGCCAGGTTTGGTTCTATGCTTCAATTGTACTGGACACACCGTTGGGGTTCTGGGACCGTCCCCAGCCGGACCGCCACGCGGTCCGAAGAAGTATCTCCGATGCACCCGCTGGTTTGGACTGCGTGGCGGCCCGGCTGGCGGAGCGTCTTTCCTGGCCGCGGACCGCGCTCTCATGATCGTTCGCCCCGCTTCCGCCCCCCTGCTGATCGCGTGCCTCCTGCTGTGGTGCTTGCTACTCGCCGCGACCGGATGCCTGACCAAGCAATACAACTGGGACATCGATCGGCTGCGTGACCCCCGAGCGGCCGACCTCGACAAGCGGCTGACCGCGCAGCCGCCGGCGGTCGCGAACCCGTTCGCTACAGGGGACGAGGCGCCTAGTGAGTAGCCGACCGCTTGCTGGCCCGCGGTGGCGTCCGTACAACCGGGGCGTTCAGTGCCCTGAGCCCCGGAGCCGCCACCGTGCCCGCGTCCGCCTACGAATCGCTCTGCGCCCACGCCCGCGAGACCGCCCTGCTGACTTCGACCGCCGGCCTGCTGCAGTGGGATGAGGAGACCTACCTGCCGCCCGCCGGCGGGGCGTACCGCGCCGAGCAGTGCGCTCTGCTTGCCGGTTTGATCCACCAGCGGCAGACCGACCCGCGCGTCGGCGAGTGGCTCGACGAGCTCGAGAGTTCGGGCTCGACCAGCGACCCGCGGTCCGACGCCGCCGCCAACGTGCGTGGGTTGCGCCGCGATTACGACAAGAAGACCAAGCTGCCACCGAAGCTCGTCGAAGAGCTCAGCCGTACCGCGAGCCTCGGGCAGCAGGCGTGGAAAGAGGCCCGCCAGGCGGATGACTTCACGCTCTTCCAGCCGATGCTTGAGAAGACGATCGAGCTGAAGCAGCAAGAGGCCGAGGCAATCGGCTACGAGGCGTCGCCGTACGACGCGTTGCTGGACGACTACGAGCCGGGCGAAACGGCAGCCAACGTCGCGCGGGTGCTTGGCGGCCTGCGTGAGCAGCTAGCGCCGCTGGTCGAGAAGATCGCCGCGGCGGAGAAGCGGCCCGACGGCCGGGTCCTCAGCCGGCACTACCCGGTCGCTCGGCAAGAGGCGTTCGGCAAACGCGCCGCGGCGGCGATCGGCTTCGACTTCGACGCCGGTCGGCTCGACGTGACGGCCCACCCGTTTTGCGGGGGCGCGGGGCCCCGCGACGTACGGATCACGACCCGCTACGACGACCACGAGTTCGCCGGCGCGTTGTTCGGCACCCTCCACGAGGCGGGCCACGGGCTCTACGAGCAGGGCCTGCCCGCCGGCGACTACGGCCTGCCCCTTGGCGAGGCGGTTTCGCTCGGCATCCACGAGTCACAGTCGCGGATGTGGGAGAACTTGGTCGGCCGCAGCCAAGCCTTCTGGCGCCACTTCTTCGCTCCCTTCGCCGAGGCTTTTCCCGACGCCCTGGCTGGCGTTACCGAAGAGGCGTTCTACTTCGCCGTGAACGAGTCGAAGCCGTCGCTCATCCGTACCGAGAGCGACGAGGCGACCTACAACCTGCACATCATCGTCCGGTTCGAGCTCGAGCAGGCGTTGCTAGCGGACGACTTGTTGGTAGCCGACCTGCCCGAGGCGTGGAACGCGAAGTACCGCGAGTACCTTGGAATCGTGCCCCCCAACGCCGCGGACGGCGTGCTGCAGGACGTCCACTGGAGCGCAGGTCTGTTCGGTTACTTCCCCACCTACACGCTGGGCAACTTGTACGCGTCCCAGTTCTTCGATCAAGCCGGGTCGGACCTCGGCGACCTGGAGGGGCAGTTCTCGCGGGGCGACTTCCAACCTTTGCGGGACTGGTTGCGTACGAACATCCACCGCGATGGCCGGCGCTACTCGGCCGGCCAACTCGTGGAGCGGGTCACCGGCAAGCCGCTCTCGCACGAGCCCCTGATGGCTCACCTCTCGACCAAGTACGGTCGGCTCTACGGCTTCGATTGAGGCGTAGCGCTGTGCGCGCTGGACTCGTGTGGCAACAGGCGGAACCTGTGCCGGTTATGCCGCCTTGGTGCGGGCCGACCGGTCCCCGCCTCGGGGCGAATTGGGATGTCGCCCCCCCGGCAGGCGGTGCACAATAAACAGATCGCCGCGTCGGCCCGCTCGGGGCCGGCAGGAACGACCCCGCAACCGCTACCGGCTGCTTGTCCCTTGCCACCGGTCCGCGGCCGTCGAGCAACGTTGGAGAACGCGATCGCCATGGCCCTCTCGTCAACGGACCGAATCGCCGATTGCCCGCACTGCGAAGCGCACCTAGGCCTCCCGGCGGAGGCGGCCAACGGCAGCACCGTCCGCTGCTCGGCCTGCTTCCAACGGTTTGAGGTCGACGATTCACTCGTGTCGCCGCTTGCGACGGCAACGCTGATTGCGCCGCCGAAGGCGCCGGAGCCGGTCGAGCCGGTAGCCGATGAACTTGGGGGCGCCGAAGCCGCTTCGTCTGAGACTACCGCCACCGAGCCAAACAGCGCCGGGACAAACACCGGCGGGCAAGGCGCCTTTGAGCCTGCCGTGTCGCAGCCGACTCCGCCGGAGCCCGCCGCCACGGCGGCGACCGACGATGCCCCCGCGGCCGAAAGCCTGGCCGAACAATCGCCGCCGTCGCTTGACGACTGGCTCAAGGCGAGCACCGAGAAGTTCAACGCCGAGCGCGCGGCGACGCGTCCTCGTGCCGAGCCCCGCCCGGTCGCCGAGAGTGATCCGTCAACGCAGGAATCGAAGTCGACCGATCGCTCGGCCGACCAGACGCCGAAGCCCGCCGAGCGTTCGCCGGTGCTCAGCTCACTCCTCAACGAGTTCCGCGGTGAGACGCGCCCGGAGCATGAGGCGACGGAGCCAACGCCCCGTGGCGAATCGCTGAGCAGCACGCCCGCCACACTGCCGGCCGACAGCAACGACTTCGCCATTGATCTCGAAGCGCCCGCCGAGGCTGCCCTGTCGACCGGCCCCGTTCCCTACCTCGTCGAGGACGAGGCGGAACCCGGGGCGGAGCTCGCCAGCGCGAGCGTTGGCTACGGCGAAGCAGAAAACGAGACAGGCGCCGTCGCCGGGCGTTCTTGGGGCATCGGGCGAGCCCTAACAATCAGCGCCGCCACGCTGGCCGGCGTTGGTATCGGCTACGGTTTGCTGATTGCCATCGGCGGCGCTGGCTATGATTCGCTGGGGCTCCTGGCGGCGCGCGAAAACCAGACGGTTCCGGCTACGGATCAACCAAGTGACAGCCTCGCCCCGCCCGCCCCGTTCGCCCCCGAACGGGCGTCCGGGCCAATCAAGCCGGCCATCGATGACCCGCGGGCCGAGCCTGCGGGCTTCGCTTCTCCTGGCGATGCTCCGGCCCCGCGCTTCGAGGTGATGTCGGACGCCCCGGACTTGCTCGATGCTCCGCCGCCGGTAGCGAGGGGCATTGAGCCGGCCGATTCCGCAGTCGCCGACGAGCCTGCCGCCTTCGTTCCGGAAGACCCACGCGCCGGCGAAACGGCCGCAGGCATCGGCATCGCCGGTGCGCCGCAGTACTCGGCCGCAGACTTGAAGCTCGCCCTCAGCGGCGCCGACCAGGCGCGGGCCGAGTTGCGGAATCACAGCCTTGCCGCCGGCGATAGCCTGGCCCTTGTCGGCCGTTCGTACGCCAAACTGTGCGAGGTCGCCCAGGTCATGGCGTTCGCGGCGCCGGACCGCAGCCACCCGGACATGATGATCCAGCGGCTCGAGTCGCAAGACCTGTTCCTCCGCCTGTTCCGTTCGCAGCACGCCCGCGACGACAGCCGCCAGATCGCCACGCGGTGGCTCAGCTGGCCCGACCGCCCGCACGGCGGCGTCTTCTTTGCGGGGCTGCCGGTCGACGCCCGCTCGGCCGGGTCGGTCTACGAGTACCAGTTTGAACTCGGCAGCGGCGCTCAGGTCGCCGTGCTCAGCCCGACGCCGTTCCGCACCAAGCGGTTCATCGACGCGACGTCGATCGGCGTGGTGGGCTGCGTTATCGAGGCGCCGGCCGACCGGATCGAGGGCTACGTTGGCCAGGCGCCGCGGGCGGTTTGGGTCGCCCACATCATCCCGCTCGGCGACGCCGAACTGGAGTAGCTGCTAGCACTACCAACGCCGCCCGGGCTGCTCTTGCCCAGCCCGCACGCGGCCGCGTACGCTCGCCCCTCATGGAGAAGGCCAGCGGACCCCTAAGGAACGACGACGCGCCCCTTTCGCTCAAGCGACTGACCGCGGCGTTCGCGCAGATGCTTGGCGCCCCAACGGCGGACGCCGACAAGCGACCGCCAACCGACGCCCCATCTGCGGCCGACCCGTGCGAGATCGGTACAAAGAGCATTGTCGAGGCAGTACTCTTCGTCGGTTCGCCCGACGGCCGGGCGTTGGCCGCCGACCATCTCGCCGCTGAAATGCGGAACGTTTCGCAGGAGGAAGTCGACGTTGCGATCGAAGAACTCAACGCCCAATACGAGCGGGACGCCTCGCCATACACGATTTCCAGCAGCGCGCAGGGCTACCGCCTTGCCCTGAGGCCCGAGATGCGACGGATGGGCGACAAGTTTCAAGGGCGCATAAGGGAATCGCGTCTCACGCCGGCGGCGATGGAAGTCCTCTCAATCGTCGCCTACAAGCAGCCCGTACCCGGCGCCCGCATCGACCAAATGCGGGGCGCCCGCAGCGGTTCGCTGGTGGCGTCGCTGGTTCGGCGGGGCTTGGTGCGGCTCGATCGGCCAAACGACACAGACGGGGCGCCCGTCTACCGGACGACCGACCGTTTTTTGCGGTTGTTCGGTTTGACGCGACCCGAGCAGCTCCCGCGGGTTTCGGAGATCGAAGATTAAGCGGTGCGCCGCTTGGAGGCCGAAAGTCTTTCTCGCGGAAAGGTTTGCGGCGAGTGCCGAGGCGGCAGACGAGCGGCGGAAAATAGCCCAAATCGCCTCGGCGGGTTGTGTTTGCGATACGTCCGTGCCACAACGCTGGGCCGGCGACTTCCGTCCGCTACCGTCGGCGTGGTGGCTGTTGCCGGTAAGGCCTTGCTGTTCGAGGCCGCTATTGGAGGCGTTTTTTTGAATGCCGGGGCGAGCGCGACGCGCCCGCCCCGTTAGCAAGCAACGCAGGGTCGGCCCGCTGCGCGTCGCCTTGCCTTGTGACTCTCCCCGCTGGCGTCCCTCGACGCCTTGAACCGATGGCGCCCCCTCCGGACAACCCCGCCCGCTCGCTCCGCGCCGCTGCGCCAGTGGTGCTGCCTTCGCTGCTGGCCGCGGACTTCGGCGTACTGGAGCGTGAGGTCCACGCCGCGGAAGAAGCGGGCGCGCAAGCCCTGCACCTGGACGTCATGGACGGCCACTTCGTGCCCAACCTTTCGTTCGGTCTTCCCGTCGTGCGCGCGATCCGCCGGGCGACCGGGCTGCCGCTCGACGTCCACCTGATGATCACCAACCCGGGCGAGTACGCCGAGCGCTACCGCGAGGCGGGCGCCGACATCATCACGTTCCACGCGGAAGTAGTCGACGAGCCCGCGGCGTTGCTCGAAGAGATACGAGGCCTGGGCGCCGGCGCCGGCTTGTCGCTCAACCCGCCAACGCCGATCGAGCAGCTCGAACCGGCGCTGCCGCACTGCGACTTGGTGCTTGTCATGAGCGTCATGCCGGGGTTCGGCGGCCAGGCGTTCAACCCGGTCGCGCTCGACAAGCTGCGGTGGCTCCGCGACCATCCGGCGTGCAACGCGGTCCTGGAAGTCGACGGCGGCGTCAACGCCGAGACGGTCGCCGACTGCGCCGCGGCGGGCGCCGAACTGCTGGTCGCCGGCACGGCCGTCTTCGGCACGGCGCGGACCGATAGCGCGGCGGAGTACGCCGAGCGGATCAGACAACTTACCCACTTGGCGATCGAGGGCCGCACCGCCCCCGCCGCGCCGCAGGAGGGCTGACCGCCGAGACGCTTGGCGGCCCGCAACCACCCATGCAAAAGCTGCTACTCATCCGCCCCGGCGCCACGGAGTACGACCGGCAGGGCCGGATCCTGGGCACGATCGACATGCCGCTGAGCGACGACGGGCGCCGGCAAGTGGCGTCGTCACTCGACGCGATCCGCGCCGAGTCGCCGGTGGCCGTCTACACCAGCCCCTGCCAGTCCGCCACCGAGACGGCCGGCGTCATCGGCGAGGCTCTCGACCTGCGCGTCAAGACGCTCGACAAGCTGGTCAACCTCGACCACGGCCTCTGGCAAGGCATGCTGGTCGAAGACGTCCGCAGCAAGCAGCCGAAGGTCTACCGCCAGTGGCAAGAGCAGCCGGAGACGGTCTGCCCGCCCGAGGGTGAGACCGTCATGGAAGCAATGCAGCGCGTCGCCGCGGTGCTCAAGAAGATGGTCCGCAAGCACCGCGACGACACGGTCGTCGCGCTCGTCGCGCCGGAGCCGCTTGCGAGCGTCGTCCGCCACGTCGTCCGGCAGGACGCCTTGGGCGACCTCTGGAAATCGGCCGAGGTGTGCGGGCAATGGGAGGCAATCGAGGTGCCCGCCGCGCTCGCCGGTGTTTCTTAGCAGGGTTTCTTGGCCCCTTCTGCCACCAGCGGCGGGCGCCCGTCGGCATGGTGAGGCGCCCCGCCGTTTGTTATTCTGAGGGGCATACTGGGGTGGCCGATGGGCCTCCCCGCAACCCGCTAATGCCGCGCGACGCGGCGCTCGAGTCTCCCTCGCCCCGCCCATGGCCAGCGCCCGCCCCGAATCGCCGACGAACGCCGCCGCAGGCGCTCAGGCGGGCCCCGGCGCCAACGGCCGAACCGGTGAGAATGCGCCCGCCGGCGCACGAGAGAAGCGGGGCGTTCCCAGCGGCCTCTGGCTCCGCTGTGAAGACTGCGGCGAGACCGTCTTCCGCAAGGAAGTCGAGCGGCTGATGAGCGTGTGCCCCGTTTGCGGCCGGCACATGTACCTCTCCGCGCGGGACCGCATCCGCTTCGTCTTGGACGACGGCACGTTTGAGGAATGGGACGCCGGCCTCGCGCCGACCGATCCGCTCGGATTCGCCGACAAGAAGCCGTACGCCCAGCGGGTGGTCTCCGAACAGAAGCGGACCGGCCTGCGCGACGCGGTGCTCACCGGCAGCGGCATGATCCGCGCCCGCCGGGTAGCGTTCGGCGTCACCGACTCGGCGTTTATCATGGGTTCGATGGGCTCGGTCGTTGGCGAGCGGCTTACCCGCCTTGTCGAGCGCGCCACCGATCAAGACTTGCCGCTGATCATCATCAGCGGATCGGGCGGCGGCGCCCGCATGCACGAGGGCATCCTCTCGCTCATGCAGATGGCCAAGGTCTCGGCCGCGCTCGCCCGCTACGACGCCGCGGGCGGCCTGTTCATCTCCGTGCTCACCAACCCGACGATGGGCGGCGTCGCCGCGAGCTTCGCCTCGCTGGGCGACCTGGTCCTCGCCGAGCCCAAGGCGCTGATCGGCTTCGCCGGACCCCGCACCATCAAGGCGACCCTCCGCACCGAGCTGCCCGAAGGCTTCCAGACCAGCGAGTTCTTGCTGGAGCACGGCTACATCGACCGCATCGTCGCCCGCGCCGACCTGAAGAGCGAGATCGCCCGCGCGATCGACTACTGCGGCAAGTAAACAGCGCCAGTTTCCGCGAGCCCACGGCCACCGTGTTTCGGAGCCACGGAGAGGAAGCGTGCCCGCGATTGATCCGCGAAACATCGAAGTCGTCGACCCCGCGCAGGCGGCGTTGTTTCGCAAGGCGACGACGGCCCAACGGATCGCTATGATCGGCTCCGCAAGCCGCACGGCACGGATGATGATCGCAGGTGGAGTTCGTTGCCGACACCCCGATTGGGACGGGCGCCGCGTCGCCGAGGCGGTCGCGGCGAGGATGAGCGGCGAGGATGAGCGGCGAGGATGAATCGTGGAACAACTCGACCTCTTGCGACTCGTCGCTAACACGCTCGATGATCTCGGAGTCGAGTAAGCGGTCGTGGGCTCTTTCGCCAGCGGCGCGTGGGGCGAGCCTCGATCCACCGAAGACGATTCACCGAAGACATCGGCATTGTTGTTCGTTGCGACCTGTTTGACGCGCAGCGTCTCTGCAGCGCCTTTCCGGAATGCGAGTTCGGCATCAGCAAAACCGCTGCGGCAGAGGCGGTCGAAGCGCAGGGGCAGTTCAACCTGATCCACATCCCGCAACGAATAACAAAGTCGGTTTTAGGCTCGTCGGATCGCGGCCTGGAACGAAGCGCAGCTGCGGCGCAAACGGAGGGCACCGTTCTTCTCCGACCTTGAAGTCGGTGTCGCCACGCCCGAAGACGTGATCCTGGGCAAGCTGCTGTACTATCAACACGGGGCGTCGGACAAGCACGTCCGTGGTATCGCTGGCGTCCGTACCGCTGGGGTCGTCGAAGTGGATCGACTGTCCATCGATCACTTTGCCGAAGAGCGCGGCGTCACCGCCGAGTGGCGGTCGATCCTCGACAAGCTCGGCATGCCATAGCCGCCGGCGTTGGCCGGCTCGCATCGTGCAGCTACACTCGGCCGGGATGAAAGCCGCCGAGACGCCCGCCGCCGACACCAACTCGATCCAGCCCGGACCCGCGCCGTGGCAGCGGGCTTGGTTCGGCGTGATCTTCGGGCACGAGTCGCGGCCCGGCAAGCACTTCGACGTTGTGCTGCTCGGGGTGATCCTCCTCAGCGTGCTGGTCGTCATGCTCGAGAGCGTCGGCTCGCTGGCCGCCCGCTACGGCCTTTGGTTCGACGTTATCGAATGGGTCATCACGCTGCTCTTCAGCCTTGAGTTCCTCGCCCGGCTGGCGTGCGTCCACCGGCCTTGGCGTTACGTCTTCAGCTTCTTCGGGCTGGTCGACATCGTCTCGCTGCTGCCGACCTACCTCGGGCTGTACTACGCCGGCGCCGACTCGCTGGCGACGATCCGCACGCTCCGGCTGCTACGCGTCTTCCGGGTGCTCAAGCTCGCCCGCCACGTCCGCGAGGCCCGTGGCCTGATGATCGCGCTGCGGCGGACGTGGCCGAAGATCACGGTTTTCCTGTCGGTCGTCTTCTGCTCGATCGTCGTCCTGGGGACCGTCATCTACCTGGTCGAGGGGGACGCCAACAGCGGCTTCGACGACATCCCGACCAGCGTCTACTGGGCGATCGTCACGATCACCACCGTCGGCTACGGGGACATCCACCCCGTAACGCCGCTGGGGAAGATGATCGCCGCGATCGTGATGCTGCTGGGCTACGCGATCATCATCGTGCCGACCGGGTTGTTCAGCGCGCAGATGATCTCCGACCGCCAGCCGGGCGGCGACGCGGCGAAGGCGTGCCGCGCGTGCGGCGCAACCGGGCTGGCCGCCGATGCCCGGTTCTGCCAGTCGTGCGGCGTGAGCCTCGACACGGAGTAACCGGAAGCTCCGCGGCGGCGGCCGAGCACGCGCCGACTGCGGGTGGGGTGCTCCTGCGAACCGACGGTGGGCGACCGGCCGGGGGCTTCGGCGCCCCCCTTATGGCAGCGGCTTGACGACGGGGTCGCGGACCTCGTCGTCGCCCAGGCGGACGATCAACCGGTCGGGCGTTCGCTCGACCTCGTACTCGACGCCGGTTGCCGGGTTGACCTTGAACGGCGGCAGGTCCAAACCGCCGGCCGCGGCGAGGGCGATCGCCCACCCCTCGCAGACGGCGCGGTCGCGCGCCATCTCGCGGACCGCGTAGCCGAGCCCGGGCAAGAACAGCTGCGCCGCCAGCGGCGCCCGGTCGGCGTTGGCGCCGCCGGGCTCGAACGGGGCGAGCGCCTCCTGCACGGCCGAGGCGCGCTCGTAGTGGGGCCGCCCCGCCATGGCGATGAGCTTCGCCATCGCTTCGAGGTACGCCAACTCGTCGGCGTCGATCTCGGCCGGAGGCATCCGCGTCATGCGGTCGAGCCGGCCGAGCCGCTGGAGCTGAGCCCGCTCGGCCACCGTGACGAGCCGGTCGAACATCCCTTGCCGGATGGCTTCGTAAGAGTGCATCACCACGGCCCGGTCACCAATCAACGGCCCTGCGTCGTCGGGCCAGTCGGCTAGCGACCGGCGGACGAGGGCGTACATCCGCTCGGTGTCGGCCAGCTGAGGCGTGAACCGCGGCGGCAGCAGTGAGCCGGGTCGGCCCGCTTCGGCGCCCGCCATCGACTCGACGATGCTCAGGCACATCCCACGCAGTTGCGCGGCGAGCAGTCGGGCCTCGACCCGCTTGACTTGCGCCAGCCGATCGGCCCAGCGCATCGCGAGCTCCAGCTCGTCGAGCGCGGTTTCGATCTCGCCGTTGGCGAGCGCCGGCGCCGCGGCGAGGGCGTGCAGCCGGCAGGCTACGGCCGCGTCGTCCAGGAACCGCATCTTGCCGAAGAAGCCGAGGTCGTAGGCGACCTGAAACGCGAACGCCGGCGCCGCGTCCGCTTTGTCGAGCTGCTGCCGGATGCTCCAGCCGGTCTGCATCGCCTTGCGGACCTTTTCGAGCTGCACAATGTCGAACTCAAACCGCTCTTTCGGCGTGAGCGCGAGCAGCTTGGTGACCATCTGCTTGCGGAGGGCGTCCCCCATCGCGTTAGAAAAGATGGCCGCACCGTTGTCGCCCGGGTCGGGCAGCGGGGGCATCAGGCCGAGTGGCGTGTGGCCGGCCTGCTCGATACGGTCGACTTCTCCTCGGAGTGCGGTTGACCCCGTGGCCGATGCGGCGGGCAAGGCCGCCATGTCGCGGATGGCGACCGTCGGGTCGTCGCCGGCGCAGCCCGCCACGAGCAGGAGTGGCGTGAGCAGAAGGAAGCTGTTTGTCTTGGCGCTAACACACATCGCGGACGTTCCTTGTCCGGTTGGGTGGGCCGGTCGATTCGCTGGGGCGGGCGCCGGCGGGCAAACGCCGATTGCCGGCTAGTTGCTCCGCCGCGCGGCGGGGCGGCTCGCCCCCGCCCGCCCGGCTGGCGACTGGCTCGCATCGACCGATGCTGGCATCGACAGCGTTGGCAGGTCGTCGAAGTTCACCATCTCGGCGATCCCGGCGTCGGCGACCTCTCTGCCGCTCACGTACCGGCCGGGGTTGATCCACTCGGCCATGAGCTTGATATCGACACCGAACAGCTGCGCAAGCAACTCGTCCATCGTCTTTTCTAAGTCGCCGAAGTGGCGAGCCCACTCGGCGGCCTCGGCCAGGCCGACGTTCTCCTCGCTCTGCCACCGCATGGGGTGGAACAGCAGAACGCTGTACGGCGTGACAAACCGCCGCTGGCACGCGGCGAAAGGCCAGAGCGTGGCCGAAGAGCACTCGCCGGTGACGATCGCCGTTGCCCGCAGCCGGCGGAGCTTGATCAGCGTCATCAGCGACATCGCGCAATAGGGGCTTCCGCCCGGCGAATCGATGTAAAGCGTGCACTCGCCGCCGATCTCGACGCCCAGCAACCGATCGGTGATCTCGCCCTCGTGGTCGGTCAAGTCGCCGGTGATGGCGATCTCGATCGGACCCTCCAGGTCGTTCGCGTGGTCGGCTTCGTTTTCGGCGCAGCGGCCTTCGGCGGTGTGGTCTTCAGCGGAGTAGGAATCCATCAAAGAGCCTTTAAGCGAGCAGGAGTACGCCCCAAGCGGCTGCGCCCGGTGGGTAGCCTGCGCCCCACTCGGTCCGCCCCGTGCCTTACCCAGCGTCGCGGATCTTCGCGCCACCGTACAGCTTCGCCCCCGGCACGCAGCCTGCCGCGCGTGTTGCGAGGAAATCTCAGTTTACGCTGTCGCTGCAGTTCCCACTAGCTCGTGGCGCAGTACATTTGGCGTGTTCTTCCGCCCGAGGCAGAGGAACCGGCACAACCGAACCATCCGGCGGCGATCGGCTACGAAAACGGCTTTCGGGTAGCGGTTCCGAGGGCTTGTATACTGGGTTGGTCGGCGGGCTTCCCGGTCGCCGATCCAGAGATCGCTCCGTTGCTCCCCGGCGTCGCCCCCCGCAGCGCTCATGGCTATTCGCTTCAAATGCCCTAACGGCCACACCCTGCAAGTGAAGCAGGAGCTCGCCGGCAAGCGCGGGGCGTGCCCCGAGTGCCGAGCCGTGGTTGTCGTGCCCAACGAGTCGACGCTGGCGCCGGCCCCGTCCGCCGCCGATCAACCTGCCGCCAGCCAACCGGCTGCGGCGAAACCCCTGGCGGAGCCCGTGGCAGCGGCGGCACGCCCCGCAGCGACGGAGGCGAGTGTCGACGCGGCTTCGGCGCCACCACCAGCGAAGCCCGTGGCAAGAGCGGTCGCCAAAGCGGTTGCGAAGCCCGTGGCAGCGCCCCAGCCGGCCGCGCCCCAGCCGGCCGCGCCGCCACGCGCCCCCACCGGGCAGTGGTACTTGCGGGCGGACTCTGGCGAGCAGTTCGGGCCGGCCTCGGATGAGCAGTTCCGTCAGTGGATCACCGACCGCCGGGTTGCGCCCGAGAGCTACATCTGGCGCGACGGCTGGGCCGAGTGGCGGGTCGCCCGAGACGCCGCCGGCGAACTGCCGGCGCCCCTGCTGCCGACGAGCGTCGCCCCGGACGCGGACGCCACGTCGGCCGCGACGCGGTACGTCGAGCGTCGGAAACGGGCGCGGAACCGCCGCGTGCTCTTGGCGATCTGCCTGCTCGTCTTGACGCTCGCTCTCGGCGGCGTGCTGGCTTTTGTGTTGCTCAGCGATCTTTCGTCGACGGCAAACGAATCGGGTACGATAGGCGGCGGCAACGGGGCGGTTGCGGAACCCGGCGACGCAAACGCGGGCGACAACGCAGAAGAACTGGAAGCCGGCAATGCGGACGGCATGGCGCCTGAGTAGGCCCGTCTTACAGTCGCCACGGCACGGGCAGTCGGCGTGGAACGGGCAATCGCCACGGCACGACACGGGAAGCTCTCGCCGCGCTCCCCCACGACCACTCCATCACCCCTCCAGCGAGTTAATCATGATCTGCCTCCGCCACCTCGGTTGCCTGTGCCTTCCTGCGCTCGCCGGCGCCGCGTTGGCGTGGGCGCAGTCGACCGCCGTCGCGCAACCCGCGGCGGAAGCGCCGGCCGGTGAGGCCTCGGCTGCCAAGACCGCGTCGCTCACGCTTGCCGACGGCGCCTTGACGGTCGACGCGCCCACGGCGTGGAAGCAGGTGAAGCCACGCAACCGGATCATCGAGATGGAGCTGGCAATCCCGGGCGAGACGGCCGACGCAACCGGCGGGCGCCTGACCGTCATGGCGGCCGGCGGGAGCATCCAGGCGAACATCGCTCGCTGGGCGGGCCAATTCCGCTCCGGAGCCGACGGCAAGCCCAAGACCGAGACCACCACCGAGAGCCTGGGCGGCATGAAGCTCACCCTCTTCGACGGCGCCGGCACGTACCTCGACAGCCCGCGGGGGCCCTTTGGCCCGAAGGTTGAGAAGGCCGACTACCGGATGGTGGCCGCGATCCTTGAGACCAGCGGCTCGGGCAACTACTTCTTCAAGCTGGTCGGGCCGAAGAGCGTAATCGACGGCCACGCCGACGCCTTCCGCCAGATGATTCGCAGCGTCGAGAAGTCTGTGGCGGGCGCCACGCAATGAACGACGGCGCCAGGAGCAAATCGGGCGGCCGAGGCGAGCGCGCGCCCGGTGAGCACGCGTTGAACCAAGAGCGGCTGTGGGCGCCCTGGAGGCTGGGGTACATCAAGGGCCAAGCCGACACCGAGTCGCCGCCCGAGCCCGTGCGGTGGGTCGACGGCGCCGACGAGGCGTGCTTCCTCTGCCGCGCTGCGGCCGACTACGGGGACAATCAAGCCGAAGCCGACGAGCAGAACCTCGTCGCATGGCGAGGCGAGTTCGCGGTCGTGGTGCTCAACCGCTACCCGTACGCCAACGGGCACGTGCTCGTAGCGCCGCGCCGGCACACTGCCGAGCTTGCCGACCTGACCGACGCTGAGCACCTGGAAATCATGCAGACGCTCAGCCGGCTGACGAGGGTGCTCGGCGCAAAGGTCCAGGCCCAAGGCTTCAACATCGGGTTGAATCTCGGCCGGCTCGCTGGAGCCGGCGTGCCGGGCCACCTGCATTGGCACCTCGTCCCCCGCTGGCCGGGCGACCACAACTTCATGCCGGTCTTGGCCGGCGTCCGCGTCATCCCTCAGTCGCTAGACGAACTGTGGCGCCTGCTGCGTGGCGAACTCTCATGACTGGCCGCGTGGCCTACCGCGCCGTTGCCCGCGTGGGCGCGGCCGCGGAGCCGAGACCGCGAAAGCTCTGGGCCCTCCGCGCCCGCTGTGGTTAAATCACCCGCATGGACAACGCCCGGCGGGAAACGCTGTTGCTGGCCCCCTACGCTATGCACGCCGCCGACTCGGCCGGGCGGCGGCATGAGGAGCGGGCGCACGCGTACCGCTCGCCCTACCAGCGGGACCGCGACCGCATTGTCCACAGCTCGGCTTACCGGCGGCTGGCGTACAAAACGCAGGTCTTCACGAGTCCCCTCTTGGCGAGCCCGCACCTCAGCCGGCGGAACAGCTTCAGCCAGCACGGCGGCGGCTACCACCGCACGCGGCTGACCCACACGCTCGAGGTCGCTTCGGTCGCCCGGACCCTCGCCCGGGCACTCCGCGTCAACGAGGACCTGGTCGAAGCGCTCGCCCTGATGCACGACATCGGTCACCCGCCGTTCGGACACGCCGGCGAGGACGTCCTCAACGCCCGGCTCGAGGGGGAGGGGGGGTTCAACCACAACGCCCAAGCGCTGCGAATCGTCGAACGGCTGGAGCAGCGCTACCCTGGCTTTCCGGGGCTCAACCTCACGCATGAGGTGCTCGACGGTCAGAGCCGTAGGGCATACAAACCCACACGCGGCTCGGTCGTTCCCGACGGCCGCGAGAGCCCGCTGCTCGAGGTCCAGATCGTCGACGCCGCGGACAGCATCGCCTACGACGCTCACGACGCCGACGACGCGCTCGAGCTCGGCATGATCGAGTTTGCCGAGCTCGAGACGATCGAACTCTGGCGGGACACGGTTTCGCGCGTGCGCCAGCGGTTCGCGAGTCTCGACGCCAAGGCGTTGCGGCGGGCGACGATCCACGAGCTGATTGATCGGCAGGTGAGCGACCTGCTCGACCACGCGTGGCGGCGGCTCGAGGAACTCCGCCCCGACTCGACGGGCGCCGTCCGCCACGCGCCGCTCATCGCCGAGGCTTCGCCCGCTCTGGCCGAGCAGAAGCGGCCGTTCGAGCGGTTCTTGTTCGATAGGGTCTACCGCCACCCCCGCGTGCTGGCCCAGCGGATGGAGGCGACCGCCGCCCTGGGCGGCCTGTTCGACCACGCCGCCGATACGGCGGACACGCTCCCGGCGCCGTACGCCGAGGTCGCCCGCCAGCAGTCCCCGCAGCGTGCCGCAGCCGACTACGTATCGAGCGTCACCGATCGATTCGCTCTCGAAGCCGCCGGCGCGCTCGCCGGGTAGCGCCGGCGCCGGTTGTAGGGTCTGCGCGGCCGCGGACTGCCTCCGCGGCAGGGGTGAAGCCGCGAGGCAGTCCTTTCCGCCTGACGATCCCCGCGCCAGCGGATACGATGAAGGTTTAAGGACCGGCGGCGGCGCCCGGCGGGCCGAGACAACCCCGGGCGGCCCGCGTCCGTACCCCAACGCCCCGCCACGGCCGCACGCATCCGATGCAACTGCTGGTCTTACGTGTCGTCTTCCTGATCGTCGCCTTCGGGCTGGGGGTGCAGCTCGCGCAGTCGCAGGTGCTGGTCAGCCGGCCGACCTACCTGCCGACACTCGTCTTCACGGGGACGGTTCTGCTCGCGATCGCCACCGTGGTGATCGACATGCTCGTCCCCCGCAAGCGGCTCGACCTGATCACGTCGGTCTACTTCGGTCTGATCATTGGCCTCTTCTTGACCTACGTCACGCGGCTGGCGTTGCTGCCGGTGCTTTCGACGGCCGACTCGCTCTTCTCGGCGTTCCTGCCGTCGCTGCTGGGGATGGCGTTGTGCTACGCCTGCATCTCGGTGCTGCTGCAGACGAAGGACGACTTCCGCTTCATCATCCCGTACGTCGAGTTCGCGAAACAGATCAAGGGGCTCAAGCCGCTGGTGCTGGACACCAGCGTCGTGATTGACGGGCGCATCGCCGACGTGGTCGAGACCGGCGTCGTCGACAGCCAGCTCATCATGCCCCAGTTTGTTATCGCCGAGCTGCAGGGCATCGCCGACTCGAGCGACAAGCTCCGCCGCAACCGCGGCCGGCGCGGCCTGGACATCCTCAACCGGCTCCGCAGCAACCAGAAGATCGAGATGGTGATCTTCGACCGCGAGCTGCCCGAGTTCGAGGGCCAGTCGGTCGACCAAAGGCTGGTGCTGCTCGCCAAGCACCTGGACGGCAAGGTCGTGACCAACGACTACAACCTGAACAAGGTCGCGAAGCTGCAAAACGTCGGCGTTGTGAACCTGAACGACATCGCCAACGCCCTGAAGCCTATCTTCCTGCCAGGCGAGATGATCGATGTGCGGATCGTCAAGCCGGGCGAGGAATCGACGCAGGGGGTCGGGTACCTGGACGACGGGACGATGGTTGTCATCGAGGGCGGGCGCAACCACGTCGGCGAGAGCGTCACCGCCAACGTCACGAGCGTCCTGCAGAAGAGCGCGGGGCGGATGGTGTTCGGGAAGTTCGTGAAGGGAAGCGGGTGAGCCTACTCGGAGGCGAGCGTGGGACTCGATGGCGTTGAGATGGTGATGGCGATCGAAGACCGCTTCGGCATCGCCATCGCCGACGAAGAAGCCGCCGCCATCCTGACCGTCGGCCAATTGAACGACCTGGTCCGTTCGCGGCTCGAGGCCAGAGAGGCGCGTGCCTGCCACAGCCTGCCGGCGTTTCTCAGCGTTCGCGCCGCGACGCGTGAGGTGGTGGCTGATCCGAGCCTACGCCTGCGGCCAGCAACCCGGATCGAGGCCGTCGTCCCCGGCAACCGGCGACGGGCCCTGTGGACCCGCTTCCACGGCCTACTCCGCGGGCGGCCTCCCGGCCTTCGCCGTCCTGAACTCGTGCGGCGCCTGTTGTGGGCAGCCTGCTCGGCATTGCTGCTGGTTAGCGGAATGGCAGCGAGCATCGACGCCGCGATCTTCCCCCTAGGCGTTCTGGGCACGGCAGCGGCCGCGGTCGTTCTGAATCTTGCGACGAGCCCTTGGCGCGTCTGCCCACCCGAGGGCTTCGAGACCCTCGGCGACGTCACGCGGCGGATCGTGCGGCTGCGGGTCGCAACCAACACCGACGTCCAGACCGCTGACGTAGAAGCAGCCACACGCCAGGTCATTGTCGAGCAGCTCGGAGTGCTACCGGAAGAAGTCGTGCCGGAAGCAAGCTTCGTCAAGGACCTAGGTATGGACTGAGCGGCCGGTCACCGGGACCGATCGTAGCGTCACATCCGCTCGACGGTTTCGATGCCCAGCAGCTCAAGGCCTTTGGCGATGGTCCGCGCCGTGAGGTCGCACAGCACCAAGCGACTCTGCTTCAGCTCTTCGCTTTCCGCTCGGAGGACATGGCACTTCTCGAAGAACTCCGAGTAACAACTCGCGAGTTCAAAGAGGTACGCGGCGAGGTGATTAGGGCGGTAGTCGGCCGCCACGCGATCGAGCGCCTCCGAGAAGCGGATGATTGCGACCGCCAACGCGCGTTCGGCAGGCGAATCGAGGAGCACTCTCGTGTTGCCCGCTCGAACCGATTCTGCTTCCACGCCCGCTTTGCGAAAGATACTCCGCACGCGCGCGTAACTGTTTTGCATGTAGGCGGCCGTGTTGCCGGTCATGGCGAGCATCTTGTCGTAGTCAAAGACGTAGTCGCTCGTCCGGTTGTGCGAGAGGTCGGCGTACTTGATGGCGCCGATGCCGATCCGCTCGGCGACCCGCCGCCGCTCGGCATCGGTCTCAAGCATTGGGCTGCCGTCGGCGATCGCCCGGGCGCGGTCAACCGCTTCGTCGAGCAGCCCCACCAGCCCCACCGCGGAGCCGCTCCGCGTCTTGTATGGCTTGCCGTCCTCGCCCAGCACGGCCCCGAACGCCACGTGCATGAGCTCAAGTTCCTCAACGCCATCGATGCCCCACGCCTTGGCGGTGGCGAAGAGCTGCTCGAAGTGGAGCGACTGGCGGTGGTCGACGACGTAGAGGATCGCGTCCGGCCGCCACTCGCGGAGCCGGTACTGGATGGTCGCGAGGTCGGTCGTCGAGTAGAGGAAGGCGCCATCCTGCTTGCGGACAATGAAGGGCGCCGCGTGCCCTTCGAGGCCGACCTTGTCGGGGAAGACGCAGACCGCCCCTTCGCTTTCGGTGGCGAGGCCCTTGGCCGTCAGGTCGTCGACCACGCCGGCGAGCATCGGCTGGTAGAAGCTCTCGCCGAGCGTATGATCAAACGCCACGCCTAGACGGCGATACGTGGCGTTGATCTCCTCCAGGCACGCCGGCAAGAACCGGTCCCACAGGCCGCGGTTCTCGGCGTCGCCGGCGTGGAGCTTGGCGGTTTCTCGGAGGGCCGCGGCGCCGATCGCGGGGTGGTCCGCGGCGAGCTTGCTGAGCCCGGCGTCCGCTTCGAACGCGGCGACCTGCGCCTCGACCGACCCGATCTCCTTCCCCAGCCCGGCGACCGCCGCCTCGGCACGCCGCTGCTCCTTGAGCGCCTTCTTGTCCTGCTTGTCATTGCCGGTCAGCGTGACCATCGACAGCTCTTCGGCACGCACCTTTGCCGCCGCGAGCTTCTCGACGAGCGCCGGCAGCTTGTCCGCCTTGGCCGACTGGTAATCGCCGATCTGGTTGACGAGCTTGTACAGTCGGCTGAGCTCGGCGACGGGCGCCTCGGCCAGCGACGGCTCGTCGGCGAAGTGCTTGTAGCCGTAGATGATCATCCCGAACTGGGTGCCCCAGTCGCCGATGTGGTTGTCGCTCGTCACGCGGTGGCCGATGAAACCGAGCACCCGGCAGAGCGCAGCGCCGATAACCGTCGAGCGGACGTGGCCGACGTGCATCGGTTTGGCGACGTTAGGAGACGAGAAGTCGACTACCACGGCCCGCGGCGACTCGACCGAGGAAACGCCCAGCCGATCGGCGTCCGCCGACGCGGCCGCGACCCGCTCGGCGAGCCAGTCGTTCCTCAAGCGCAGGTTAATAAACCCGGGCCCCGCGATCTCCGGCGGCTCGCACAGGTCCGCCACGTCGAGGGCGTCAACAAGCGACTCCGCGACCTCCCGCGGCTTCTTCTCCAAACGCTTGCCCAGGGGCATCGCGCAGTTCGCTTGGTAGTCGCCGAACTTCGCGTCCTGGCTCGGCAGCACCATCTCGGTGAGCTTGCCGACGGCGTCGGACTCAATCGGCTGGTCGGTTAGCGGAGCGAGGGCGACCGCGAAGCGTCGGCGTAGCGTAGCGAGAGGGTTCATTGGCGGTGATAAGGTGGCGGTAGTTGTAGCACCGGCGCTGCCGGGGGCTCGCCCGACCAACGAATCTACCCCCCAGAACGGAATCCGGGGGGCTCAACCGGATTGGCTACGCTTCATTCCCGGTGTCCGCGTTCCCGGTGTCCGCTTGCCAGGGCAGCGGAACCCGCGTGGCGCCAGACCAGAGTTCTTCGAGGGCGTAGTACTCGCGCGTCTCGGCGTCGAGCAGGTGGATGACGATCGAGCCGTAGTCGAGCAGGATCCAGCGGCTCTCGCTGTAGCCCTCAATCCCCATCCGCTTATCGCCCAGGTCGTCTTCCAGGCAGTGGTCGATCTCTTCGCTGATGGCGTGGAGCTGCCGGCGGCTGCTGCCCGTGGCGATGACGAAGTAGTCGAACACCGGCGTCTGCTCGCGGAGGTCGAGCACGACGATGTCTTCGCCACGGTTGTCCCCGGCGGTCCGGGCGGCGGCGAGGGCGAGCCGCAGGCTGCGGTCGGCGTGCTCGTCGGTGGCTTCGGCTTGGGTTGAGATTCTTGGCTCCGCGACCGCCAAGGCGGCTTGGGCTGGGGTTGACGCGGTTGCGCTGGCAAAAAGTTGCCGCGGTCGGTACTCGGGTGGCATTGGGCTCCGCAGAATTAAAGTCTACTTGCTCAGGATCAAAGCCGCGATGCCCTCGGCCCGGGCGGATTTCCATCCGCCTTCGGGCGTGTCGATGGCGGTTGCCGGCCCTAGAATCACGAGCAATCGGCCGGCCCGGCCGAAGCCCGCCAATCAGGCCTCACCGACGAAGCCCCGACCCGTCGAGCACCGATCGAATGAGCGATACCCCCTGGATCGAAGAAGGCGCCAAGGCGCCCGCATTCACCCTGACCGCCGATGACGGCTCGAAGGTTCGCCTCAGCGAACTGAAAAGGAGTCCGGTCGTCCTTTACTTCTATCCGAAAGATGACACGCCCGGTTGCACCAAGGAGGCGTGCGCCTTCCGCGACTTGAAGAAGGAACTACAAACGCTCGGCGCCCACGTGTTTGGCGTCAGCCCCGACTCGGTGGAAAGCCACGTTAAGTTCCGCGACAAGCACGACCTGAACTTCCCGCTGCTGGCCGACCCCGATCACAAAGTCGCCGAGAAGTACGGCGCCTGGCGGGAAAAGAACATGTACGGCAAGAAGTCGATGGGGATCCAGCGGAGCACCTTCTTGATCGACGGCTCAGGCAAGGTAGCGAAACTGTGGAAGCGGGTGAAAGTCGAGGGCCACGACGAGCAAGTCTTGGCGGCGTTGGCTTCGCTTGAGTAACCCAATCGCGTTCGCTTCGCCGAGGACGAATTCGCGATTCCGCAGCCGCTAATTGCAAGGATTGGGGTAGCAATCTCCGTGCGCCGACTCTACGATCCATCGTTACTCTTCTGACGCTTCATCTCTGATCTCGTTCGCTATTCGATTCTTGTGCGGCCAGGCGGAAGGCCGCAGCGAACCCGAGCTGTATAGCTAGACCGACACGGTCTCACCGGTAGCCGTGTCGTTGGCAGCCGCGTGAATCGCGGCGCTGGCTAACGGCATGGCTTCGTTTCTTTTCACAAGGAAGTCGTGATGAATTGCGACCAGGCATTCGCCGCGTTGACAAGCGGGCCTTTTCCGTCAGGCCAGCCACACAGGGCGGCGTACGAACGACAGGTCTCGCGCCACCTCGAGGCGTGCGACAGCTGTCGGCGGATCGCCGAGGCGTTGCGCCCCGCTGGCGACATCTTCCAGGAGTCGGTGCCGCCAGCCGAAGGCCGCGACCTACCCGGCTACTGGGGCCCAATCAACTGGGGCCCAATCAACTGGGGAACCAGCAACGGCGGTCCCGACGACTCCGGCGCCGACTTCCGCGGCCCGGGCTATGCAGAGGCGACCGCGCCGGCGGCAATTGGCGGCGGCCAGCACGCCGGGGTCGTCCGCCGCCACGCAGCGTACGGCCAAGAGGCGAGCAACGTGACGCTGGCGCTGCCGGCCCGCGCTCGGGCGATCGGCTCGCCGGCTAGCCACTACCAACGCCAACCGGGTTCCACGCTGCAAGACTTGGCACAAGTAACCGGTTTTCTCGCGCTGGTCAGCATTGCCGCATGCGGGTTGAGCTGGTTCTTGGGCTGATCCGCCCTGCCGGCGACCGCAACGATTACACCCCCTTGGGGTTCTGCCGCCGGCCACGGCGAGCCGCTTTCCCGCGCGCCGCGATTTGCCTGCCCCCAGATCGCGGGCTAGGGTTGTGTGGCCCGCTACGAATCTCTTCCTCATCTGGGCGGCCCGCGTCGACCAGCCTCCTCCGCGTTCGCTCCGCGTAGCCCCTCCATCGCTGTTCTGTTTCACGCCTGCGCCCACCGCCTACACGAGAAAGGGTCCCGCCGATGCAGATCGTTCCGCTCCCAGACGGCCCCGACATGGCGGCGTCGCTCGCCCAACACCTCGACCGCTTCTTGGCCCGGCTGCCGCCCTCGGTGGGGCAGGACCGCCGCGAGATGACGAGGGTCGCGATCCCGCTGCTGCTGCGGATCACGCCGTTCGAAGGCGGCGACGACGCTGACGATGGGCCGCCGCTAACCGCCGTGGGCAAGGACCTCAGCCGGGGCGGCATCGGCCTCTTCCACCGCGACCCGCTGCCGCACCGGCACGTGGTGCTGACGTTCGACGACGCGCGCCTTGAAGGCCTGAGCGTTGAGGTCGAGCTGAACCGCTGCCGCTTCTCGAACCTCGGCTGGTACGAATCCGGCGGCCGCCTGCTCCGGCTCGCCCGGCCACGGTACCGGGCGTCTTTGGCGGGCTAGCATCGCTTCACCCGACTTGCCGGACTTACTGCGTTGGCCGGGCCTTACCAAGGTTGCCGGGGCCGCGGAGGGTGTTGATGATGGCGGGATGCAGATCGGGCCGACACGCGTCGACGACACCTTTGCCGAAGCCTTCCGGATGCGGTACGCCCGGCTGGTGGTGACCGCGGCCGAAGAGTTCTGGGTCGACGCCGCGACGCGAGAACTGTGCGGGTACGGCTCGAGCGTGATCGGCTGCGACGCGGAGATCGCCGTCGAGCGTCGACTGCCGGCGGACGAGACGCCGGACGGGCGGCCTGGCGCCGCGGTCTTGGCGTTCGGATTCTCGGCCGACGCGCTCGCTACAGCCGTGTCGACTCGTGTCGGGCAGTGCGTGATGACCTGCCCGACGACCGCCGTCTACAACGGCCTGCCGCCGGATTCAGCCGGCGCAGAGCGGCAGTTCCCGCTCGGCAAGCGCCTGCGGTTCTTCGGCGACGGCTACCAGAAGAGCAAGCAGCTCACCCTGCAAGACGTCGCCGGCGCCACCGATCGCCGGTTTTGGCGTATCCCCGTGATGGATGGCGAGTTCCTCGTCGAGGAAGAGCTCGGCATCGGCAGGGGCATCGCTGGCGGTAACCTCATCGTGCAGGGGGGGACGCAGGCGGCCGCGCTGGCGTCGGCGCTACGCGTGGTCGAGGCGCTGGCCGACGTGCCGAACGTCATCACGCCGTTCCCGGGCGGCGTCGTCCGCAGCGGCAGCAAGGTGGGCAGCCGGTACAAGGGGATGGTCGCCTCGACGAACGAGGCCTTCTGCCCGACGCTGCGGGGGCGGGTTGAGACCCAACTGGCGGGCGACGCGCAGTGCGCCTACGAGGTCGTCTTCAACGGCGCCGACGAGGCCGCGGTTGCCGACGCCACGACCCGCGGGCTGCACGCCGCCGCCGGCGAGGGCGTCCCGGCCATCAGCGCCGGCAACTACGGCGGCAAGCTCGGCAAGTTCCACTTCCACCTGCGGGAACTCGTCGGATGAGCCAGCGCGGAGCCTCCAGGGCGCCAAGGCGCCGAAACGCCCGCCGCTTCGCCTACAGGCCTTGGCGACTGAGCGTCTTGGTGGTGCTGTTGGCTGCGGCGCCGGTTTCGGCCGAGGAGCCGCTCGACGGGCGCGACGGGCGGCAGCTGTTGCTCGACCGATTCCGTCCGCAGTCGCAGCTGCGGGCGCCGAAGACGGTTGTGCCGCGGGCGAAGTTCCCGGTCGTGGACGTGCACGTCCACCCGCGGATCCGCTTCCGCCACTCGCCGGAGATGCTCGAAGGCTTCGTCCGCGTGATGGACGAGCAGAACATCGCCCTGTGCGTGAGTCTCGATGGCCGGTTGGGCGAAGAACTGGACGAGCACCTGGCGTACCTCAAGCCGCACGCCGACCGGTTCCTCGTCTTCGCGAATGTCGACTGGGTGGGTGACGGCACACGGGACGACCCGGCGACGTGGGCGTGCCACCGCCCCGGCTTCGGCCGACGCACCGCCGACCGGCTCGCCGACGCCAAGCGGCGTGGCGCGGTGGGGCTGAAGGTGTTCAAGATGCTCGGCCTAGGCTACCGGAACCCCAACGGTTCACTGATCGCTATCGACGACCCGCGTTGGGACCCCATCTGGGCGGCGTGCGGCGGGCTCGGCCTGCCGGTCATCATCCACTCAGCCGACCCGGTCGCCTTCTTCGAACCGATCGACGAGCGCAACGAACGGTGGGAAGAGCTCCACCGGCACCCCGACTGGAGCTTCCACGGCGACGCCTTCCCGTCGCACGAAGAGCTGCTCGCCGCACGCAACCGCGTTGTTGGTCGCCACCCCAAGACGACGTTCATCGGCGCCCACGTGGCGAACTTCCCAGAGAACCTGGCCGCCGTCGGCGGGTGGCTCGACCAGTACCCCAACCTGGTGGTCGAAATCTCGTCGCGCATCGCCGAACTCGGCCGGCAGCCGTACACCGCCCGCAAGTTCTTTCTGCGTTATCAGGACCGCATCATGTTCGGCTCGGACGGCCCGCGGGTCGCGGCCCGGCTGCTGCCGCACTGGCGGTTCTTCGAGACGCTCGACGAAGACTTCCGCTACGCGGAGAACCCGTTTCCGCCCCAGGGGCTTTGGAACATCCACGGCATCGGGCTGCCCGACGAGGTGCTGCGGAAGGTCTACCACGAGAACGCCACGCGGGTGATCCCGGGGGTGCGCGAGAAGCTGGCGAAGCTGGTTGAGCAGTGAGTACCGCGCGCGAAGCGGCGAGCCAGACAATCGCCCCCCCGGTGGCTTTGAGTTAGACTCAACGCGCGGCGCCGCGATCGCCGGCTTCTCGCTTGGCGATCTTGACCTACTTCGTCATCCCGTCTCGTTTAGTTGTGATGTCCGAACCGACGACCTCGCCCCGGCCGACTACGGAAGACCCGACTGCCTCGAACCCAGAGGCATCCGCTGAGCCGACGCAAGAGCTCTCACCGACCCCCGTCGAGCCAACGCCCGTCGAGCCGACAATGGGCGAGCCCGCAACGAGTGGGCCGGCCGATAGCGGCGCCGCCGACGACACGGCTACGGGAACGCGAGCGGACGCGGCGAAACCGAGCGAGCGGATCCGTATCGGGACGCAGCGGGTCGAAGAGCAGACGGCGGCCGCCGAAGAGCCGCTGGCGCCGAAGCCGGTGACGCCGGTCACTGTCTCTGAGCCGGCGAAGAAGGCGTCGAAGTACCCGCCGCCCAACGCCCGGGCCGCGCTGACCGAGGAGCAAGAAGCGGAGCTCGAAGCCGCGATGGCGGGCGCCTCGGTTGACGAGCTGATCAACCAGAGCGCCGCGGCGGCCGCCGTGGAGCTCGCGCCAGAGACGAAGGTCACCGGGCGGGTCAAGTCGCGGCACGCGGAGTTCTTGTTCGTCGACCTCGGAGGCCACTTGCAGGGCGTGATCCCGCTCAAACAGTTCAACGAAGAGCCGCCGGCGGTCGACAGCGAGATCGAATGCGTCGTCGCCAAGCTGAACGCCGATGAGGGGCTCTACGAGCTGAACCTGCCGACCGCGGCGACCGAGGTCGGCAACTGGGACGAAGTCGAGGTGGGGCAGATCATCGAAGTCAGCGTGACCGGCGTGAACAAGGGGGGCCTGGAGTGCCAAGCCGCCGGCATCCGCGGCTTTATGCCGATGGGGCAGATCTCCCTCTACCGCGTCGAGAAGCCGGAGGACTACGTCGGCCAGAAGATCGCCGCCGTCGTGACCGAGGCCAACCGCGAACGCCGAAACCTGGTGCTCAGCCACCGCGCGGTGATGGAACGCGAGCGGGCGGAGAAGCGAGAGAAGCTGCTCGCCGAGCTGGCGCCCGGCCAGATGCGCGAGGGCGTTGTCCGCAGCCTGAGGGACTTCGGCGCCTTTGTCGACCTGGGCGGCGTCGACGGCTTGATCCACGTTAGCCGCATGAGCTGGGACCGCGTCAACCACCCCAGCGAGGTCCTCTCCGAGGGGCAAAACGTGAAGGTCAAGGTCGAGAAGATCGACCCTGAAACGGGCAAGATCGGGCTGTCGTACCGCGAGTCGGCAGAGAACCCGTGGGACGCGGTCGACTCGAAGTACCCCACCGGCTCGAAGGTGACCGGCAAGGTTTCGAAGGTCATGGACTTCGGCGCCTTCGTGAAACTGGAGTCGGGCGTCGAGGGGCTCATCCACATCTCGGAACTCGCCCACGGGCGGGTGTTCCGCACCGGCGACGCCGTCGCCGAGGGGCAGCAGGTGGAGGTCAAGGTGCTGAGCGTCGACCGCGAAAAGCAGCGGATCGGGCTGTCGCTCAAGGCGCTCTCGGCGCCACCGACCAAGGCGAAGGACGACTCCAAAGAAGACGCGATGTACGAGCTGCCGCCCGACGCGCCCAAGGCGCCGAAGAAGAAGGCGGGCGAGCTCAAGGGGGGGACCGGCGGGCCCAGCGGCGGCGAGAAGTTCGGCCTCAAGTGGTAGCCCGCCGTCAATCAATAGGCCCGGGCGGCTGACGCCACCCGGGCCTGTGCGTTGCAACTCGTCTCTCCCGGCGGGCGCCCCCTTACCGCCGGGCGTACGCTGCCGTCGTGATGAGGGCGACCAGCGAGCCGACCAGCCCCGCCGCGGGCGGCTCGGGGATCGCCATCGGCGAAAGGGCGCCCGACGGGGTCACCGTGAAGTTGGTCTTCACGATCTCGGCTTCGTTGAGCGGCTCGGCGATGGCGACTAGCGAGTTCTTGATCGTCACCGACGCGCTGGTAACGCCTTCGGTGAACGTGATCCCGGCGCTGCTTAGCGCCGCGCCGAGGTCCACGATCAAGGCGTTCTCCCAGGGCGTCCCGAGCCCCGGCCCGTCGGCAATCAGGTTGAAGAACGCGTCCGCGGAGGCGCTGACGTCGATCTTCGCCTGGCCGATCAGGTCGAACACGGGCGCCCGGTCCACGGCGAGCACCTCGACCTCGACAAACAACCCGACGCCGACCTGCGTCGCCGCCGAGCCGCCGCCGAACAAGTCGAAATCGCCGCTCTCCTCGATCAGCAACGAGGTAATCCCGGCGCCGGGCAGAGTCGTCAATTCGAAGTTGAGCTGGCCGTCGATGCTGTCGGTCGCGCCGTCGCCGGCGGACGCCGAGAACTGGCTGGCGGGGAAATCGCCCGGGTTCCAGTCGATCGTGCTGGCGATGGCCGTCGGCGGGCCGAATATCGGCGCGGCGGCCGACGTCTCGGAGACTCCCGTGTACAGCACCGCACCGGGCGGTGTGTCGGAGAAGTCCCCGTAAGAGATCGAGCCGGCGTGCAGCGGCGCCACACCCGAGGCGACGATTAACGCCGCCGCGGCCGACGCCCGTAACTGGTGGGTCTCCCCACGCGGCGGGCCAACAGCGGCACGCCGAGTTGCAAAGCGGTGCATACGCACCCCCTTTTCGATTAAAGGGTTCCTGCGGTGAAAGACGGCCCCGGCGGTAGGAACCCGCCGGAGCTGTCTCGGCACGTGCCGAGACGTTCGAGCCTAAATGCCCCTCGTTGCCCGTCGGTTGACGGGCATCAATCGAACGCACTACTTGCGTCGGGTGCCGTCACGCGCACGCCTTTCGCTGGGGGAAGAAACCTGGTGAGGCCGTGACTAAGACGCCGGCCCCGCGTTGGGACCCGGCGCCGCGGATCAGAAGGGTGGGAGGTGGCTTCAGGGTGGGAGGTGGCTTGGTGGGACGCCTACGCAAAAGGGCTCGCGGCGGATCGAATTCAACCCGGCGCCAGCCCCACCCGCAGTTTCGCCGGATCGGCAGTCGGGACAAGATCGAATCCAATAAAGAACCCGACTTCTCGCTCGGTCGCTAGCAATGCCGCCGGCAAGGCGGGGGCGGCGTCGAGGGAAAGACCGCGAGGGTCGCCGACTTGAGCCGTCGCGCCGTTCGTGCATGCGTCGATAGCCGATATACTCGGGGTCCGATCGGTGGCGTTGTCGGCGCCGTGAATCCTTACTCAAGCCCCACTTGTCCGCCTCCCGCGAACCCATGCTCAAAGTCCACCTACCGGACGGCTCCGCCCGCGAGTTCTCCGAACCGACCACGTGCCTCGGCGTCGCCGAGGCGATCGGCCCCGGCTTGGCGAAGGCCGCCGTCGCCGCCGAGGTCGACGGCGCCCCGCGCGACCTCAGCTACCGCCTGCCCGACGCGGGCGACGTGCGGCTGCGGCTGTTCACCAAGCGCGACCCCGAGGCGCTGGCGATCATGCGGCACTCGGCGGCGCACATCATGGCCCAGGCGGTGATGCGGCTCTTCCCGGGCGTGCAGCTCGCCTTCGGCCCGGTGACCGACGCCGGCTTCTACTACGACCTGGCGCTCGACCGCTCGCTCGGCGAAGAAGACTTCGCCGCGATCGAGGCCGAGATGAAGCGGATCGTCAAGGAGAATGAAGCGTTTGAGCGGATGGAGAAGCCCAAGGACGAGGCGCTCGCCCTCTGCCGGGAGCTCGATCAGAAGTTTAAGGTCGAGCACCTCGAGACCGGCCTCGGCGACGAGGACGAGGTTTCGTTCTACCGGCAGGGCGAGTTCATCGACCTCTGCCGGGGGGTCCACATCCCCAGCACCGGCCACCTGGGCAAGGCCTTCAAGCTGCTGTCGGTCGCCGGCGCCTACTGGAAGGGCGACGCCAACCGTGAGCAGCTCCAGCGGCTCTACGCGACCGCCTTCTTCGACAAAGCCGAGCTGAAGGAGCACCTGGAGCGCCTCGAAGAAGCCAAGAAGCGGGACCACCGGGTGCTGGGCAAGCGGCTGGAGCTGTTCACCGTCGACCCCAAAGTCGGCTCCGGCCTGATCCTCTGGCTGCCGAAGGGGGCGGTCATCCGGCAGGCGCTTGAGGACTACCTAAAGGACGAGCTACGCCGGCGCGGCTACGACACGGTCTACAGCCCCGCCATCGGTCGGGTCGAGCTCTACGAGACCTCGGGCCACTACCCGTACTACAGCGACAGCCAGTTCGCGCCCATCGACATGGACGACGGCGAGCGGTACCTGCTCAAGCCGATGAACTGCCCGCACCACATCATGATCTACAAGGCCAAGCCGCGCAGCTACCGCGACCTGCCGGTCCGGCTCGCGGAGTTCGGCGCCGTCTACCGGTACGAGCAGTCGGGCGAGCTGAGCGGCATGACCCGCGTGCGGGGCTTCACGCAGGACGACGCCCACATCTTCTGCACCGAAGAGCAGGTCGAAGAAGAAGTGCGCGGCTGCCTAGAGATGACCCAGGGCGTCCTCAAGTCGCTCGGCATGGACGACTACCGCGTCCGGCTCGGCTTCCGCGACCCCGACAGCTCGAAGTACGTCGGCGGAGCCGAGCTGTGGGACCGCGCCGAGGCCGCCATCGAGCGCGTCGCCAAGGAGATGAACCTGCCCGGCTGCGAACCCGAGCCGGGCGAGGCCGCCTTCTACGGGCCGAAGATCGACTTTGTCGTCACCGACTGCATCGGCCGCGAGTGGCAGCTCGGCACCGTGCAGCTCGACTACAACCTGCCCAGCGCCGAACGCTTCGACCTGGAGTACATCGGCCAGGACAACGCCCCCCACCGCCCGGTGATGATCCACCGCGCGCCGCTGGGCAGCATGGAGCGCTTCATCGGCGTCTTGATCGAGCACTTCAGCGGCGCCTTCCCGCTGTGGCTCGCCCCCGAGCAGGTCCGCGTCCTCACCGTCAGCGAGAAGTCCGAGGCCTACGGCCGTGAGGTCCAGCAGCAGCTCCGCGTCGCCGGCCTGCGGGCCGAGGGCGACTTCCGCGGCGTGAAGCTGGGCGCCAAGATCCGCGACGGCCAGCTCGACCTCATCCCCTACATGTTCGTCATCGGCGAGAAGGACCGCGACGCGGGGACGGTCACCCTGCGCGACCGCAAGGAGGGCGATCTGGGCGCCATGAGCCTCGACGACGCGGTCGGCAAGCTCCGCGAGGAGATCGCTAGCAAGCGGGTCCGGCTGTAGTTGCTGGGCGGCCTCGGCCTCGCGGCTCAGGCCGCCCGAGAGTTGACGCCGACCGCTTACATAACCAATACTTCCGGAGATTCCGGTCGGGTTTCCGGCCGGCCCCTTCACCCCCCGCAGGAGTCGAGTTGTCCCGTCTACGTTCTGGTGACCGTCCGCCCAACAACAAACAGCAGCGAATCAACGAGCAGATCCGGATCACCCCGGTCCGCGTGATCTCCGAAACCGGCGAGCAGCTCGGCGTCATCCCCACCGAGGAGGCGCTCGAGCGGGCGAAGAAGGCCGGCATGGACCTGGTCGAAGTCGCCCCGCTCGAAAAGCCGCCCGTCTGCCGGATCATGGACTTCGGCAAGTTCAAGTACCAGCAGAAGAAGCGGCAGCACAAGGGCCACACCCACCAGAGCCAGAACAAAGAAGTCCGGCTACGCCCCAAGATCGGCGAGCACGACTTCATGACCAAGGTCAACCGCGCGAAGAAGTTCCTCGCGCAGAAAGACAAGGTCATCTTCTCGGTCATCTTCCGCGGCCGCGAGAACGCCCACGTCGACGAAGGCTTCAAGCTTGTCGAGCGGCTCACCAAGGAGCTCGAAGACGTCGCGAAGCTCGAGCAGCACCCCGGCATGCAGGGCCGGCGGATTGTGGTGATCTACGCCCCGAAGTGAGGCGGCTGCGCCGCGGGGGTTGGGGACTGGGGACTGGGGAACTGGAGACTGGGGAACTGGAGACTGGGGAACTGGAGACTGGGGAACTGGCGGGCTGGGGCTGATCCCGCTCGCCATGGGTGCGCCGGTTGGCACAGTTCTTTTTTTGCACGCCGGCGGGATTGTCGCCGCGGTGTTTTTTCGGGCCCTGATGCGCCCGACCAACCGCCCCGCTTGCCGACGCGTAACGACTTGCGCCGGCGCCCGCCGCCCGATGCCGCGCGGGGGGAGAGGCGCTGGCGTGCGGGTAGAAGCGTTGGATTGTTAGGCTACCGCGCGGATCGCCAAACTTCTGCAACCGGTTTTAGGCCGCCATTCGTAGGCCACGCCAACGATTCTTGGCCACCCGCGAGTCTCTTGCCACTCGGGTGTCGTGCCCGCGCGGCACGCGGTTGCCCACCAACAGCTTGAGACGATCCTCGAAGCCAACCCCGACGATATCGACGCCGTCCATCGTCTTGGGCATTTGCAGAAGCTGCGGGGCGATCTGCCCGCCGCCGAAGCGGCGTACAAGAAGGTGCTCTCACTCGCCGGTCCAGACGAAGTCTACCAAGCGATCGCCTACGGCAACCTCGGGAACCTCTACCAAACGCGGGGCGATTCGGCCGGCGCTCGCGATTCGTGGAACCGGAGCCGCCGGCTCTTTGCCGAGATCGGTATGCCTCACAGGGTGGAGCAGGTTCAAGGCTGGCTCGACGCGTTGCCGGGCGAGGGAGATGCGTTGCCGAGTGGCGGTAAGGCGGCCGTCGGCGGTTAGGTGGGCTGGCTTGTCCGAGCGCGGGGTTTGGGCGATGCTGGCGGCTCCGCCGGTTTGCGTCCCCCCGAGCCCCCCCACCGCCATGGCCGATACCGAACCGCTCCGCCGAGAGATTGCGCACCTGGGCCGGCTGTTTGGCGACGTGCTCCACCGGTTCGCGGGGGGCGACGCGTTCAACCTGGTCGAGGAGGTCCGCGGCCTGGCCCGGCAGTTCCGCGACGGGGACGACGCCGCGGGCGACCGGCTGGCGGCGCTGCTCAAGGACCTGGGCGGCGACGACCTGCTGGTGGTCATCAAGGCGTTCACCGGCTTTTTGGAGCTGGCCAACCTGGCCGAAGACCGGCAGCGGGTCCGCGCGCTGCGTAGCCGGGAGCTGGAGCACGCGCCGGAGCCCCGCCGGGAGTCGATCCGCGCGGGGCTGCAAGAGCTCGCGGCGCGGGGGCTGTCGGCCGAGCAGCTGGCCGAGGCGGTGGCGGCGGTCGACATCGAGCTGGTCTTCACCGCGCACCCGACCGAGGCGAAGCGCAAGTCGCTCCGCTCGAAGCTGCGGGCGATCCGCGGGCTGCTCTCCACCGTCGACGAAGAGGGGCTGCTGCCCGCCGAGAAGGCGCTCGCCGAGCAGCGCCTGCGGGGCGAGATCGTCAAGATGTGGCAGACCGACCTGGTGCGTCCCCACCCGCCGACGGTGATGGAGGAGGTCCGCCGCGGGCTGTCGATCCAGCCGGTGCTGTGGCGCACCGTGCCGCGGGTGCTGCGAGAGCTGCGGGACGCGATCGACGAGTACTTCCCGGGCGCCGGGGTCGCGGCGCCGCGGGTGCTGCGGTTTGGCTCGTGGATGGGGGGGGACCGGGACGGCCACCCTTACGTGCTGCCGGAGACGACCGAGGAGACGATCATGTGGCTCCGCCGGTCGGCGCTGTCGGCGCACGCCGAGGCGTGCCAGCGGTTATTCGAGTCGCTGAGCCTGGCGACCGAGCGGGCCGGCAGCGGCGGGGCGATGCTGGACGCGGTCGACCGCGCCGTGGGCGAGTGGCCCGAGACGGCCGCGATGCTCGAGCGGCTCGCCCCGCACGAGGGCTACCGGCGTTGGCTGAAGATCATCGAGTGGCGGCTGGCGCAGACCGCCGCGACGGGGCTGGACGACGCGCCGCTGCCGGGCGACTACGGCTCGTTCTGCCAACTGCGGGGCGACGTGCAGCTGCTCGCCGACACGCTGGCCGCGACGGGCAATGCCGACCTGGTGGCCGCGGAGGTGCAGCCGTGGCTCGACCAGGTCGCGGCGTTCGGGCTGTGCACGGCGCGGCTCGACGTCCGCCAGCACTCGGGCGTTTACCGGGCGGTGATGGACGAGATTTGGCTCGCGACGCAGTTCACCAAGGCGGGCGACCCGCCGCTGGACGAGGCCGCCCGGCAGGCGATGCTGCTGCGGACGATGCCGATCGCCGCGAACTTGTCGCCGGTCGACCTCTCCGAAGACGCCCGCAAGACGCTCGACCTGTTCCGCGTCCTCCGGCGGGTCGCGCGGCGGTTTGGGATGGAGGTGCTCGGCTGCCACGTGATCAGCATGACCGCCGCCCCGAGCGACCTGCTCACCGTGCTGTGGTTGTGGAAGTGGTCCGAGCGGACGGGCGGCGTGTCGAGCGTCGGCCGCGACGAGCACGACGCGACCGCCCACCTGCCGGTGGCGCCGCTGTTCGAGACGATCGGCGACCTGACCGCCGCGACCGACATCCTCACCACGACGCTCGACATCCCCGTTTACCGCGAGCACGTCGCGGAGCTGGGCGACCGGCAGATCGTCATGATCGGCTACTCCGACAGCACCAAAGACGGCGGCTACCTGGCGGCCGCGTGGTCGCTGCAGGGCGCCCAGATCGAGCTCAGCAAGGCGGCCGCCGAGCGGGGCGTCGACCTCACTTTTTTCCATGGCCGGGGCGGCTCGCTGGGCCGTGGCGGCGGTCCCGCGGCGCGGGCGATCCAGTCGCTGCCGACCGAGGCCTTCGACGGTTCGCTGCGCCTCACCGAGCAGGGCGAGGTGCTCGCCGAGCGGTACGACGACCCGCGGATCGCGCACCGCCACCTGGAGCAGGTCGTCTGGAGCGTGCTCACTACGCGGGCCGCGCAGCCGGGCGAGCTGAACCCCGATTGGGCCGCCGCGATCCAGCAGATGTCCGAGCTGGCGTTGGCCGGTTACCGCGAGCTGGTCGACCACGCGGGCTTCGTCCCGTTCTTCCGCACCGCCACGCCGATCGCCGGCATCGAGGGCCTGCGGATCGGCTCCCGCCCCGCCAAGCGGAAGAAGGGGGACCGCATCGAAGACCTGCGGGCCATCCCTTGGGTCTTCTCCTGGACGCAGTGCCGGGCGCTGCTGCCCGCGTGGTACGGCGTCGGCGCCGCGGTCGAGCGGTTCCGGGCCCAGGCCGACAACGCCACGGACCTGCTGGCCGACATGTACGAGAACTGGCCTTTCTTCCGGGCGACTATCGATAACTCGACCCTCGCGATGGCCAAGAGCAACATGCGCGTCTTCCGCCGGTACGCGACGCAGGCGATCGACCAGTCCGACGACCCGGCCGCCGCGACGGAGATCGCCCAACTGCTGCGCGAGGAGTACGACCGCACCCGCGAGGCGGTCTGCACCATCGTCGGGTGCGAAGAGCTGCTGGACGAAACGCCGTGGCTGCGGCGGTCGATCCTGGTCCGCAACGGGTACGTCGACCCGCTGAACTTCGTGCAGATCGAGCTGATGCGCCGCGCCGCCGCCGCGACCGACCTGACCGAAGCCCAAGCCGAAGAGCTCAGCCGCCTCACCCAACGGGCAATCAAAGGCGTCGCCGCGGGCATGCGGACAACGGGGTGAATGCTTCTGCGATGACCGAAGAACAAGCACCGACTGATCGTTCAACGCCCCGCGTAGTCGTTATCTCGGCCCGAATGGAGCTGGAAAGTCAACGTGCGCCGAACGGCTGCTGCTGGGCCCATTCGGTGTCAATGAGTTCGTCAATGCGGATGCCATCGCGGTGGGCCTATCGGCCTTCTCACCCGAAAAAGCTGCTTTCCGCGCGGGACGAATCCTGTTGAGCCGAGTCACCGAGCTCGCTAACGCCGGCGAGAGCTTTGCTTTTGAGACTACGCTCGCTACGCGATCATTCGCTCCATGGCTGAAGCGTCGGCAGCGAGAGGGGTATCGCGTTCACTTGCTCTTCTTGTGGCTGCCAAACGTAGAAATGGCGATTGCTCGCGTCGCCGAGCGTGTTCGACTTGGCGGTCATGATATCCCAGAGGAAGTCATCCGCCGTCGCTACGTCCGGGGTACCCACAACCTGCGGCGGCTGTATCTGCCATTTGCCGACTCTTGGCGGCTAATCGACGCATCGGTTGCCACGGGTTTCGGTATGATCGCTCAGGGTGGGCGTGGAGGAGAGCCGTTGATCTATTCCCAGCAGCCATGGCGGGCCCTAACCAGTGAGAGCTAGCAGCCTGTTGAAAAACGCGGTCCTGGCGTTTTTCAACCTCGCCAAGCTCAGAGCAAGCTCTTCGCGGCTCGCAAAACAACGGCCTTGGCGCCCGTTGTTTTGGATCGGCACCGTGCCGATCGCAGCCAGTCGAGTAAATCAACAGGCTGCTAGACAGTCGGAGGTTTTTGAATGAGCAGCGACAATAAATTCAGTAGCCGAATCTCCAAGGAAGCAATCGAAGAGGCGATGCGGTTGGCGGCTCAAGACGTGGTGCGTAGACATCAATTTCACAACGTTCCACTCGTCGAGTGGCGTGACGGCAAGGTCGTGCGTACACCGGCGCATTCAATTCGCTTGGAAGAGCGGCGTTAACTCCCCACTCCCAACCGTTACTCTTGCCTCCGCCTCACCCAACGCGCGATCAAAGGCGTCGCCGCCGGCATGCGGACGACGGGGTAGGCTGGCGGCGTTCGGGTAGGAGGATGTGGGGATGACGTTGGGGATTGGGGGATGGCAGTGCGGTAGTTTGACCGGCTGCGGCTGAAGCGATACTATTTTGATGTGCTGACTGCACAAGTTAGTGCCCTGACGGGCGCCGAAGTTCTTCCCTAACCCCTCCGAGATGGAGGAGAAGGTAGGCCGAAATGGCTGATGTGAATCTGCGCGCACTCTCCGCGCCCATAGAAGCACTCCGCGAAGAAGTAAGCGCAGCCTACAAGCGGCTAGACACTACGTGGTCCGCGATCGCTGATGAACTGAGCAGGCTGCCAATACCTGGAACGGTGAGCTGCTTAGTTAGACACGACCCAGAGTACGAGGAGCGAACCTATCTCGTTTGGAAAAAGCACTCGGGCGTTCGTCGCCTGGGTATCACGACATACTTTGAGCCGGATGAGACAGAAAATACTTCGTTCTACGACGAGTGGAGTGGAACACAGCGTGCAGACATGCTTCGGCACGTACCGGAGCTGTTTAAAGAAGCTCTTAAGCGAACACGCGAGTTCATCGATGAGACAAAGAGAATCGAAGTCGACATGGAGGGCAAGCAATGAAGTCGTCCATCAACGGGCAGCTGCCCGCCTGGGTCGTTTGCGTTTGCTGCGTAACACCGTTTACCGCATTAGCGATACTCTCTCTTTCTAGCCTTCTCGACGCATCCACGGGCTGGTTGGGTTGGGCAAGCCTGACTGGACTGTGTGCGCACACGACGAGACAGGTCATTCAGACTCTGAAGACTTATTGATGGATGCAGAAGGAACTTGACGTCGCAGCAGCGGTCTCCCGGCTAAACGCCGGCACTCCCGTTGGTCGGCCTGTCAACTTGCTTGTGCATGTGTCAATAAAGAGTGTCGCAGCGTACGCCCACCGAGTTGCCATCCCCCTTATCCCCAAAGCGTATCCCCACATCTCCCTACCTCGGGTCAGCTCACAACAAGATGCCCCTGATCACGCTCGATAACGTCACGATTGGCTTCCGCGGGCCGCCGCTGCTTGGCGGCGTTAGCTTCCGCGTCGAGGCGGGGCGGCGGATCGGGCTGTTGGGCCGGAACGGCGCCGGCAAGACGACGCTCATGCGGCTCCTCTCCGGGCAGGTCGAGCCGGACGAGGGCGGCGTCGTCCGCGCGGCGGGCGTGCGGGTTGCCCAGCTCCGGCAGGACGTGCCAGAGGAAGTCGAGGGGACGATCGCCGAGGTTGTCGCTGGGGGCGTTGACGCCCAGCGGCTTGCCCAAGAGTGGGAAGTCGACCAGGCGGTCGGCCGGGTGCTGTCGCGGGTGGAGCTGGAGGCGGACGCACGGTTCGAATCGCTCTCGTCCGGCATGAAACGCCGAGTGCTGCTCGCCCAGGCGCTGGTGGCGGAGCCCGACGTGCTGCTGCTCGACGAGCCTACCAACCACCTCGACATCCCCGCCATCGATTGGCTCGAGGAGTTCCTGCTCAAGTGGCGGGGGACGCTGCTCTTCGTCACGCACGACCGGCAGTTCCTCCGCGCGCTCGCAACGCAGGTCCTCGAGATCGACCGCGGCCGGTTGTTCGCTTGGGAGTGCGACTACGACACCTTCCTCGTCCGCAAAGAAGAGGCGCTCGCCGCCGAAGAGAAGCAGAACGCGCTGTTCGACAAGCGCCTGGCCGAGGAGGAGAGGTGGATCCGCCAGGGGATCAAGGCGCGGCGGACCCGCAACGAGGGGCGCGTGCGGGCGCTCAAGGCGATGCGCGTCGAGCGTGGCGAGCGGCGGGAGAAGATCGGCACGTCGAGGCTCAAGATCCAAGAAGCCCAGAGGAGCGGCGCGCTGGTCGCCGACGCCAAGGAGGTGAGCTTCGCGTACGCCGGCAAGCCGGTCTTTACCGGCTTCTCGACCACCCTCATGCGCGGCGACAAGGTCGGCGTGATCGGCCCCAACGGCGCCGGCAAGACGACGCTGCTGCGGGTGCTGCTCGGCGAACTCGAGCCGCAGTCGGGCTCGGTCCGCCTGGGAACGAACCTCCAGATCGCTTACTTCGACCAGCTCCGCGGACAGCTCGACCCGGAGTCGACCGTCGAGCAGTGCGTCGGTGAGGGGTACGACACGATCAAGATTGGTGGCGTGTCGAAGCACATCTACGGCTACCTCCAAGACTTCCTCTTCACGCCCGAGCGGTCGCGGACGCGGGTCAAGTTCCTCTCGGGCGGCGAGAAGAACCGGGTGCTGCTCGCCAAGCTGTTCGCCAAGCCGGCGAACGTCGTGGTGATGGACGAGCCGACCAACGACCTCGACGCCGAGACGCTCGAGCTGCTCGAGGAGCGGCTGATCAACTACTCCGGCGCCCTGCTTGTGGTGAGCCACGACCGGGCGTTCCTGAACAGCGTCGTGACCAGCTCGATCGTCTTCGAGCCGACCGCTGGGGGAAGGATGGACGTGCGGGAGTACGTCGGCGGCTACGACGATTGGCTCCGGCAACGCAAGCCGCCCGAGCCCGACGCGCCCGCCGCTGCATCCGCGGAGCCCGCCGCTTCGAAACCACTTTCCGACACCAAGCCGACAGCGAACAAGAAACTCTCCTACAACGAGCAGCGAGAGCTCAAGTCGCTGCCGGCAGCGATCGAGAAGCTCGAGGCGAAGGTCGCCGAGCTGCACGGGGCGATGGCGGAGCCGGGCTTCTATCAGCAAGACGCTAAGGCGATCGCCGCGGCCCAAGCCGAGGAGGCCGGTTTGCAGCAGCAGATCGCCGAGGCTTACGACCGCTGGGAAACGCTCGAGGGCTGACCCCAGCCCTCATGCGGCTTTCCTCCGGCGGTTCCCCGCTGGGAACTCGCGTCGACGAACCCCCCGCCGACGCGATAAACTGCTGCCGCCGGGGCGTTTCCCTACGCCCCCTTCCTTGCGTAACCTCAGGTCCCGTTTTGTCTAAGTCGGTCATAGTCGTTGGCGCCGGGCCGGGCGGGTTGGCGGCCGCGATGCTGCTCGCCAAGGCGGGCGTCCGCGTCACGGTGGTCGAGTCGCAGCCGTTCGTCGGCGGCCGCACGTCAACCCTCAAGTCCCCCTACCAAGAGACGCGGGGCTTCCGCTTCGACCGCGGGCCGACGTTCTTCCTCTACCCGCGGATCCTGAACGAGATTTTCGATGCGTGCGGGTACGACCTCATCGCCGAGTGCCCGATGGAGCGGCTCGACCCGCAGTACCGGCTGGTGTTTGGCGCCGGGGACCGGGCGGACCAGGCGCACCTCGACGCGACGCCCGACGTCGAGCGGATGGAGCAGGAGATCGCCCGCATCTCGCCGGCCGACGCGCCGGGCTTCCGCCGGTTCTTGACCGACAACCGGGCAAAGCTCGACAACTTCCAGCCGATCCTTGAGGAGCCGTTCTACAAGCTGACCGACTTCCTGCGGCCTAACGTGCTCCGCTCGGCGCCGCTGCTGCGGCCCTGGCGGAAGCTTTACGGCGAGGTCGGGCGGTTCTTCAAAGACCCCCGGCTGAACCTGGCTTTCACGTTCCAGGGTAAGTACCTGGGCATGTCGCCGTTCCAGTGCCCCAGCCTGTTCAGCATCCTGGCGTTCCTGGAGTACGAGTACGGTGTGTTCCACCCGATCGGCGGCTGCGGGCGGGTCTCGACGCGGATGGCGGAGATCGTCACGGAACTCGGCGGCGAGGTGCGGACGGCGGAGCCGGTCGAGGCGCTGCTGTTCGACCAAGACACAAAGCGCGGCGACCGCGTCGTCGGCGTGCGTACCCCGCGGGGCGAGCAGCGCGCCGACGCGGTGGTGGTGAACGCGGACTTCGCCGCCGCGATGCACAAGCTGACCCCCGACGCGAAACGCCGCCGGTGGACCGACGCCAAGCTCGCCGCGAAGAAGTACAGCTGCAGCACGCTGATGTTCTACCTTGGCCTAGAAGGAACCCAGCCGGAGCTGCCGCACCACACGATCTACCTCTCCAGCGACTACCAGCGGAACCTCGAAGACATCGAGCGGGGCCGTCCGCTGGGCGACGACCCCTCGATCTACGTTCAGAACGCCTGCGTGACCGACCCGTCGCTCGCTCCCGAGGGGCACAGCACGCTGTACGTCCTGGTGCCGACCGCCAACAACGCGGCGGCGATCGACTGGCAGGCGGAACGGGACCGGCTGCGGCCGGTGGTGTTCGAGCAGCTCGAGAAGATGGGCGTGCCCGACGCCCGCCGGCGGGTGCGGGTCGAGCACGTCATCGCGCCGTCCGACTGGCAAGACGACCACCGCATCTACCGCGGCGCCACGTTCAACCTGGCCCACAGCCTCGACCAGATGCTGTACTGGCGGCCGCACAACCGCTTCGAGGACTTCGGCGGCACGTACCTGGTCGGCGGCGGCACCCACCCCGGCAGCGGCCTGCCAACGATCTACTCGTCAGCGCGGATCACCGTCGAGACGCTGCTCGACGACTTGGGCGTGGCGACCCCCGCCGCCGCCTAGCCGGGATCCGAAAGGCAACTCACCAACCGCGTCCGTCCATGGCGAAGCGTGCATGACTGATGGAAGAAACACGCCGGCGGCTCGCTAGGCGGCTTGTCATCCTGCACTCGGCGCCCGTCTTTTTCGTTCTATGGCGACACTCGAAGAACTCCTCCGAACCACCAGCCGCACCTTCGCGCTGGCCATCCCGCTGCTGCCGGAGCCGGAGCGGCGGGACGTCACGCTCGGCTACCTGGTGTTCCGGATCGCCGACACGCTGGAGGACGCGGACAACCTGCAGCGGGACGAGCGGATCGCCGGGCTCGCCGACTTCGCCGCGACGCTCGACGACCTCTCACCGGCCAGCGCTGATGACTTCGCCAAGAAGTGGGCGCCGCGACGCGCGATCGACAACCAGCACTACCAACGCCTGATGGAACAAGCGCCCGACGTGCTGGCGGCGCTCGCCCAGCGCCCTCCCGCCGTGCGCGAGGCGGTTGTCCGTCACGCCACGCGGTCGATCGCGGGCATGCAGGCCACCCTCCGCAGGGCGGGCGCCGACGGCTCGCTCCGCTGCCGGTCAGTCGATGAGCTCCGTCGGTATTGCTACCACGTGGCGGGCATTGTCGGCGAGCTGCTGACCGACCTGTTCGAGCGGCGGCTGGGGCGCGCCGCCGCCGAGGCCCTGCACGCCGACGCGCGCTGGTTCGGCGAGGGGCTGCAACTGGTCAACATCCTCAAAGACGCCGACGCCGACGCCGACGCGGGCCGCACCTACCTGCCGGCGGGGACGCCGCTGGGCGAGGTCTTCGCCATCGCTGCCGACGACCTCACCCGCGCCGCGCGGTACATCGACGTGCTGCGCGAGGCCTCGGCGCCGGCGGGCTACATCGCCTTCACCCGGGCGCCGCGCGAGATGGCCGTCGCCACGCTCAAGAAGCTCCGCCTCGACGGCGCCGGCGCCAAGCTCACCCGGCCCGAGGTCGCGGCGATCATGCAAGACGTCCAACAAGAGTGCTTGGCGCTCTCAACCACCGGAAGCTCAAGCGCGAGCCAGACCGCGACGCGGTCCGAATGAGTCACGCGGCCATGCCCCCCACCGCCGAAGAGACGGTTGTCAACGCACCCCCGCCGCCCGCCGACGTGCGTGGCGAGTCGGTTGCGCAGGCGATCGCGTCAGCCCGGGCCGCGCAGCAAGCTTGGGCCGAGGCCGACCTTGCCGACAGGATCAAGGCGGTGCTCGCGTGTCGGCGGAACCTCGTCGACGAGCCAGAAGAGTGGGCTCAAGAAATTACCGTCGAGGGCAAGCGTTCGCTGGCCGACAGCCTCGCCGCCGAGGTGCTGCCCACGGCCGATGCGTGCCGGTTCCTCGAACGCAACGCGGCGCGGCTGCTCCGGGGTGAGCGGGCGCCGGCACGCGACCGGCCGATCTGGGGCCGCGGCCTGCGGGTCCGGGTGCGGCGGGCGCCGATCGGCGTCGTGGTTGTCATCGGCGCCGGCAACTACCCGTTGTTCCTCGCCGGCGTGCAGGCGTTGCAGGCGATCACCGCCGGCAACGCGGTGCTCATCAAGCCGGCGCCCGGCGCGTCGGCGCCGATGCGGCGGCTGGTCCGGGTCCTGGAAGCGGCCGGCGCTCCCGCCGGCTTGGTGCAGGTGCTCGACGAGGCGCCATCCGCCGCCGAGCACGCGATCGACCTCGGCGCCGACCATGTGGTGCTGACCGGCAGCGCCGAGACGGGCCGCAAGGTTTACGCCCGGGCCGCCGAACGGCTGACGCCCTGCACAATGGAGCTCTCCGGTTGCGACGCCGTCTTCGTGCTCGACGGAGTCGCTAACCTGGAGAAGGTCGCCGACGCAATCGTCTTCGGCTTGCGTCTCAACGCCGGCGCCACTTGCATCGGGCCGCGGCGGGTGTTCGCGACCGCCGGTGTCGCCAACCGACTGAGCTGGACCCTGCGTGAACGCCTGCTGAAGCCAGGCCCCGGCGTCCGCGTCCCGCCGACGGTCGCCGAACAGGCGCAGCGGCTGGTCGAGCAGGCGATTGACGACGGCGCCGAGCCGCTCGGCGGCCCGCCCACTTACGATGCCGACGACTTCTGGCCGATCGTTCTGCGGGCGCCGTCGGTCGACACGCCGTTGTTGAAGGCCGACCTCTTCGCGCCGGTCGTCTCTTTCGTCGAGGTCGCCGACATGGACGAGGCGTTGCGGCTCGACCGAGCGTGCCCCTACGCGCTGGGCGCGTCGGTCTTCGGCCCGCTACGCGACGCGGCAGCCTTCGCCGAGCGGATCGAGGCGGGCTGCGTGACCGTCAACGACCTCGTGGCGCCGACCGCCGACCCGCGTGTCGCGTTTGGCGGCTGCAACCAGAGCGGCTTCGGCGTCACCCGCGGCGCCGAGGGCCTCCGGCAGATGACCCGGCCGCAGACGATCGTCACCCAAACCTCCGCCTGGCTGCCGCACCTCGACCCGCCGCGCGAGAAGCTCGACCGGCTGGTGCTCGGCTTGTTGCGGATGTCGCACGGCCGGGGCGTCGCCACGAAGTGGCGTGGGCTGCGCGACGTGGTCGCCGGCGCCCGGAGCAGATTTACAACCAACAGGGACACGAAAGACACGAAGGGGTAACACGGGGGACCGGCCCCCGTGCTCTCCGTCGTTCAGCAGAGGAACGAACGCATGATCGCAACGGCTAAAGAGAACCGCGTTGTTGTTGTCGGGAGCGGCCTCGGCGGGCTGGCTGCCGCGTGCACGCTCGCCGCGCGGGGGCACAAGGTGACGCTGCTGGAGCGGAGCGGCTGGCTCGGCGGCAAGGCGGCCCGGCACCACATGAACGGCTACCGCTTCGACATGGGGCCGACGATCCTGACGGTGCCGAGCGTCCTGCGGCGGATCTTCAGCGAAGCGGGCCACGATGTCGACGACCGGATGGAGCTGGTGAAGCTCGATCCCCAGTGGCGGTGTTTCTTTGATAATGTCAACGGAAACGGCGGCGGCGTCCTCGACCTGACGGCCGACGACGCGGCGATGCGCGGCAACCTCAACGCGTTCGCCAAGCCGGGCGTCGCGGAGGGCTACGAGAAGTTCCTCGACACGTCCAAGCGGCTGCACGAGATCTCCGACCGGTTCTTCTTCTGGAAGAGCGTCGGCGGCATCCGCGACACGATGGACCTGTCGACGACCTTCAACGCCGGCACGCTGAGCGACCTGCTGCAGCTCCGCATGGGCCGGACGGTCGCCGGCACGGTCCGGTCGTTCGTGCCCGACGAGCGGGTCGCGCAGATGATCGACCACTTCACGCAGTACGTCGGCTCGAGCCCCGACGCCTCGCCGGCGGTGCTCTGCAGCATCGCCCACATGCAGACGAGCGAGGGCGTCTGGTACCCGATGGGCGGCACCCGGGCCGTGCCCGAGGCGCTCGCCAAGCTGGCCGGGGAGCTGGGCGTCGACGCGCGGACCGACTG